>DASRBA010000430.1:0-15599 GCA_035637895.1 Myxococcaceae bacterium | reverse complement strand
GGCAGGGGGACCACCGGGTGGCCCTCCTCCAGCGCCGCGCTGAAGCGCTGGGAGATCATCGCCAGGATCAGCGCGCCCTCCATCAGCGCGAAGTTGTTGCCGATGCACATCCGCTGCCCGGCGCCGAACGGGAAGTACGCGTGCCGGGGGCGGGCCTGCGCCTGCTCGGGCGAGAAGCGCTCCGGGTCGAACCGGTCCGGGTCCGGCCACAGCCGCGGGTTGCGGTGCACCGTGTACGGGCAGACCGCCACGATGGTCCCCTGGGGCACGTGGTAGCCCAGCAGCTCGTCCGCCTCGACGCACTGGCGCGCGGTGATCCACGCCGGCGGGTACAGCCGCATCGACTCGTCCAGCACCTGGGACACGTAGCGCAGCTTCGGCAGGTCCTGCGCCTCCGGCACCCGCCCGCCCAGCACCTGCGCCACCTCCGCGCGCAGCTTCGCCTCCACCTCCGGGTGCTGCGCCACCAGCCACACCGTCCACGCCAGCGCGTTCGCCGTCGTCTCGTGCCCGGCGAGGAAGAGCGTCATCACCTCGTCGCGGAGCTGCCGGTCCGTCATCCCCGCGCCGGTCTCCTCGTCGCGCGCCTCCATCAGCATCTGCAGCAGGTCCGCGCCGGTGCTCTGCCCCTTGCGCCGCGCGTCGATGATCTTGAACACCACGTCGTCCAGCGCCTTCACCGCCGCGCGGTACTCGCGGTTGCTCGCCGTGGGCACCCAGAGCGGCGCCGCCACGAAGGAGAGGATGCGCCGGTTGGTCTCCTCCAGCGCCACGGTGATCGCCTTCCCCACGGCCGCCGCGTCGCCGGCCACGTCGATGGAGAAGAGCGCCCGGCTGACGATGCTCAGGGTGAGCGCCATGAAGTCCGCCGCGGCGTCGAACGTCTCCCCGCGCGCCCTCCGCTGCTCCCACCGGCCCAGCAGGTCAGCGGTGGCGGAGGTCATCACCTCCACCAGGTTCGCCAACCGCTCGCGGTGGAAGGCCGGCTGGGCCAGCCGCCGCTGGCGCTTCCAGTGCTCGCCCTCCGACGTGAGCAGCCCGTCTCCCAGCAGCAGCGCGCTCAGCTTCCTGATGGCGGTGCCCTTGGAGTACTTCGCGGGGTGATCGACCAGGACGTGCTTCACGCCCTCCGGCGAGCTCACCAGGTACACGTGCCGGATCCACATCCGGAAGTGGACGATGTCCCCGTACGTCTGCATTCCGCGGGCGAAGGTCCCCAGCCCGTCCTTCTTCCGTTCCTGGAGCGATCCCCAGAACCAGTGATCTTTCGGCCCTGGCGGGATTCGCCGGGTGGTGGAAGAGACGGGTGGTGAAGTGGTGGCGGAGGCGTCGCTCATGGGAGAAGGGCAGCCTATACACTGGGCCCCCATGCCCGCGCGCTTCCCCATGCCGTACCCGAACTCGTGGTACGCGGTCTGCGACTCGTCGGAGCTCCGCCGGGGGCAGGTGCGGCGGCTGCAGTACCTGGGCCGCGAGCTGGTGGCCTTCCGCGGCGGGGACAGCGTGGCGCACGTGCTGGACGCCTACTGCCCGCACCTGGGCGCGCACCTCGGCGTGGGGGGCAAGGTGCAGGGCGACACCGTGGTCTGCCCGTTCCACGGCTGGCGCTTCGCCGGCGACGGCCGCTGCGTGGAGGCGCCCTACGCGCGCACCACCCCGCGCTGCGGCGTCGGGTCGTGGAGCACGGTGGAGCGGAACGGGGTGGTGTGGATCTGGTACCACGCGCTGGGCGCGGCGCCGGACCTGGGGGTCCTGGAGCTTCCGGAGCACGACGACCCCGGGTGGACGCCCTTCCGCCGGTACCGCTGGACGGTGAAGTCGCATCCGCAGGAGATGGGGGAGAACGCGGCGGACACGGCGCACTTCCTCTACGTGCACGGGACGCTGGGCCAGCCCGAGGTCACCTCGGAAGTGACGCCGGACGGCGCCTTCCACGCGACGAACCGGTCGCGCAACAAGCGCTTCGGGGTGGTCGTCGACACCGAGGTGGACATCCGCGTCTTCTGCCCCGGGTTCTCGGCGATCCGCTTCAGCGAGATGGCGGAGGTGCTGCTGCTGGCCACCAGCACGCCGGTCGACGAGGAGACGGTGGAGCAGACGTTCCGCTTCGCCGCCCGGAGGCGCGGCAACCCCATCGTCCGCGCGCTGGTCTCGCACCTCTTCATGCGGGAGGTGGCGCGCCAGTTCGAGCAGGACACGCCGATCTGGGAGCACAAGGTCCACCTCCCGCGGCCGGTGCTCTGCGACGGTGACGGGCCCATCTGGCAGTACCGGAAGTGGTACCAGCGCTTCTACTCGGCGCAGCCCATCAGCGGCGAGGCGAAGCTCCCCGCCGCCGCGGCCGGTCACTGGAAGTAGACGCCCACCTGCACCATCGCGCCGTAGGAGAGGAGCCCGTACTCGCTGCGCAGGCCCAGCGTGGACGCCGCGTCCTGGAACGCGGGCGTCCCGAGGTCCGCCGCGGTCATCCCGCGCAGCGCGGTCGGGTCCGGCGCGCCGCCGATGGGGACGAAGGCGCCGGCGCGGAGGATGACGCTCTGCTCGAACCAGTACTCCAGCACCGGCACCAGCTCCGCGCTGGGGTCCTGGAGGTTGACCAGCGAGAGCAGCTGGAGCGTGAGCAGCTCGGTGAAGGCGTAGCTGGCGGCGACCCCGAGGTAGTGGCGGCCGGCGCCGGAGATCTCCCCCCGCTGCGCCCTCGGGCTGCTCAGCGCGGCGAGGTACCCGGAGGCGTCGCGGGCGCCGAAGCCGTTGAAGTAGTACTCCGCGGTGAGGGCCAGCTTCTCCGTGGGCCTCACCTCCGCGCCGACCACCGCCCGCAGCGCGCGTTCGCCGCTCCGGATGCCCCAGGTGTACGCCGCCTCGCCGTGCACGCCCACCGGCCCTACGTCTCCGGAGAAGTCCGCGCCCGCCAGAAGGTCGTCCACGTACTTCGCCCCGGAGAGCGAGACGTCGTAGCCGAGCACGTTCACCTGCGCGCGCACCGCGCCGCCGTTCTCCTCCGCCACCTTCCGCGGCAGCCACAGCACCTCCAGCTGCGCCGTCCTGGAGAACAGCGGCGCCGTCACCCGCACCGCGTCGATGCCGCGCCGCACCTCGCGGTCGATCTCCGTGGGGGCGAAGGGCGAGAGCAGGTCCGTCGGGTTCCAGAAGCGCCCGGTGCCCCAGGAGAGCACCTGCCGGCCGACGATGACGTCCGCGAATTTCAGCGACAGCCGCGCCGAGAGCCGGTCCAGGTTCTGGTCCACGCGCAGCCCGGGGCTCGAGTACAGCGTCCCCGGCAGGTCCACCAGCCGCCGCTGCGGCCCGCCGCCCTCCGCGGTGAACGCGCCGGTGAGCGACGCGCCGCCGGTGAACGCCGGGTGGGACGCCACCAGCGCGCCCAGCTGGTACGCGACGTCGAGCTCCAGCAGCTCCTGGTAGTGGGCCTTCCCCTCCAGCCGCACCACGTGGCCGGTGGACGCGCCCGAGCCCGGCAGCGCCACGCCCGGCTGATCCAGCAGCCGCGCCAGCTCCGCCGTCTCCACCACCAGCCCGGGCGCCAGCCGCACGCCCGTCCCGAGCGCCTTGTAGAACGCCTTCCCCTCGAGCGCGGACGAGCCGTCCTGGCTCGACCAGAGGTTCCCCGCCCAGGCGGCGCTCGCGCACGCCCAGGCGAGCAGCGCGGAGGCGCGCACGGTCAGGCCGCCTTCTTGCGTTCGTCGCCGGCGATCTGCCCGTCCACCAGCCGCACCACCCGGTCCGCGCGCTCCAGCACCATCGGGTCGTGGGTGGAGAAGACGAAGGTGATGCCGCGCTCGCGGTTGAGCTCGCGCATCAGGTCCACCAGCGCGGCGCCGGTGTGCTGGTCGAGGTTGGCGGTGGGCTCGTCCGCCAGCACCACCGCCGGCTGGGAGACGATGGCGCGGGCCACGGCGACGCGCTGCTGCTGCCCGCCGCTCATCTTCAAGGGCCGCGACGACGCCAGGGCGCCCAGGCCGATGCGCGCGAACAGCTCGTCCACGCGGCGGCGGCGCTCGGAGGCGGGGACCCCCTGCAGCTCCAGCACGTACTCCGCGTTCTCGCGCGCGGTGAGCACCGGGATGAGGTTGTACGCCTGGAAGACGTAGCCGATCCGGTCGCGGCGCAGGTCGGCCAGCGCGGCCCGCCCCATCCGCGAGAGGTCGCGCCCGTCGATCTTGATCGTGCCCCCGGTGGGCGCGTCCAGGCCGCCGATCAGGTTGAGCAGCGTCGTCTTGCCGGAGCCGGAGGGGCCCGCCAGCGCCATGAACTCGCCCTTCTCCACCTGCACGCTCACGCCGCGCAGCGCGTCCGCCGGAGGCTGCCCCTTCTCCTCGTACCGCTTGGTGACGCTCTCCACTTCCACGACCGCCATGACGAAAGCTCCTTTCAAGCCCTGCGCAACGCGTCCGCCGGGCGCATCCGGGTGACGCGCCAGGCGGGGTAGAGACCGACCAGCAGCGCCATCGCGTAGACGTACGCCGCCGCCTTCACGCTCATCAGGATGGAGAAGGCGGTGCGGAAGGCGCTCCTCACCGTCATCCCGCCCATGTCCATGCCCTCGCCCATCTTCGCGGTGAAATCCATGATGGTGTGGGTGGAGCCGTACCAGGTGACGGCCAGCCCCAGCGCCAGGCCCGCCGCCGCGCTGATGGTGGCGATCCAGAACGACTCCGCCAGCACCTGCCAGACCAGGCGGCGCGGGCGGGTGCCCACCGCCATCATCACGCCGAACTCGCGGGTGCGCTCCATCACCGACATCAGCGCGGTGTTGAGCACGCCCAGGCCCACCAGCATGTAGACGAACAGCGCGGCGACGAAGAGCGCGTTGTCCATCAACGCCTCGATGGCCTTCATGGAGGGGAGGAGCTGGCCGTAGGAGAACGACTCGTACTCGGGGCCCAGCTGCCGGCCGATCCGCCTTGCCACCGCGTCCGCCCGCGACGGGTCGTCGAGCTGGATGACGATCTCGTGCGCCGCGCCGGGCGCGCCCAGCAGCTCCTGCGCCGACGCCGCGCTCACCACCACGCGCGACTGCGAGAGCGCGGGGGAGATGGAGTGGAAGATGCCGCGCACCCGGAACAGGTTCGCGCCCACCTCGCCGTCGGTGCGCGACGCCATCACCCGCACCTTGGAGCCCACGCCCACCTTGAGGCGCTGGGCCAGCTTCTCGCCCACGAGGATGCCCTGCGCGTCGTCCGCCGCCGGGGCCGCGCCCGCGCGCAGGTCGCTCACGTACGAGGCGAGGTGCTCCTCGTTCGCCCAGTCCACGCCGTGGACCTCCACGCCCTCGCTGGCGTGCGCGCTGGAGATGAGCGCCCGAGCCAGCACGCGGTAGCCGGCCTCGGCGCCGGGCGGCAGCTGGAGCTTGGCGAGCACCGCTGCCGGGTCGCGGAACGCCTTCGACGCCTGCGGCTTCTGCCGGTAGCCGGCCGCGTACACCTCCACGTGGCCCATGCCGGTGGTGTCCAGCTGGTTCTTGGCGTCGCCGATCATCGCGGACATCAGCGACGAGTAGAAGATGACCAGCACCAGCCCGAAGGTGGCGGCGCTCATCGAGATCAGCGTGCGGCGGCGGTTCCGCCAGATGCTCCGCCAGGCGATTCGAAGGATCTTCATACGAACCTCACCGCCTCCACCGGCTTGAGCCGGGAGGCGCGGACGGCGGGGATCAGGCTGCCGAACACCACCGTGGCGATCGCGACGACGCCGGCGCCCACCACGGACTTGCGCTGCAGGTGGAGCGCCACGGCGTCCGGCATCCGCACGCCCATCATGTCGGCGGTGGTGACCTTGGTGAGGTCCACCGTGCCGATGGAGTGGAGGATGAGCCACGCCACGCCGACGCCGATGGCGAAGGAGAGCACGCCCTGCAGCAGCGCCTCGGTGACGACCATCCCGAGGATCCGCCGGGGCCGCGTGCCCAGGGACGCCATCACGCCCAGCTCCCGGGTGCGCTCGAAGACCGCCATGCTGGTGGTGTTGAGCACGCCGAGCGCGACGATGAGGAAGACGATGAAGTTCACCGCGTCCTGCCCCTGCCGCTTGCCCTCCACCATGCCCTTGAGCTCGGGGAGGATCTGCGACCAGGTCATCGCCTCCAGCGACGCCAGGTCCAGCGCGCCCTGGAGCATGGACAGCGGCTTGGCCAGGTCCTCCTGCTCCTCGCCCGGCAGCCGCACCACCACTTGATGGACCCCTTCGCCCAGGCCGAAGAACTCCTGCGCATCGGCGAGCGGGAGGAAGACGCCGTGCGCGTCCATCTCCGAGCTGTCGGTGGCGGCGAACCCCACGACGGTGAACTTGTCGTTGGCCACCGATCCGTCCACCGCCGATCCCACCAGCACCAGCTCCTCCCCCACCTTCACGCCCAGCTCGTCCGCCAGCCCGCGGCCGATCACCGCGCCCTTGCGCGTCTGCGCGGTGAGCTCCTGGCCGGTGACGATGCGGCGGATCTCCCCGGACTTCTCCGGCTGGATGCCCAGCACCAGCACCGCGGAGGAGGCGTCCCCTGCGCCCGCCAGCCCGGCGCCGATGACGCGGCGTTCGGGGCGGGAGCCGGGGAGCGCCCGCGAGATGGCGGCCTCCACCTGCGCCGGGTTCTGCACCACCGTGCCCAGCTCCGGCGCCTCCTGGTAGCCGCGGCCGTGGACCTGCAGGTGCCCCACCAGGCCCTGCGTCACCGAGCGGAGCATCTGCGCGAACGTCGCCTCGCGGTAGCTGTCCAGGCCGACGATGACCGCGACGCCGAGGGTGAGCGCGCTCATGGTGATGGCGGTGCGGCGGGCGTTCCGCCACAGGTTGCGCCACGAGATGCGGATCAGCGAGAGCATGGGTCACTGCCCCTTCTGCAGATGGTGCAGGCCGTAGGTGTCCTCGGGGATGTCCTCGTCGAAGGTGATCTGCTCGTAGACCAGCGTCGTCTCGCGCCCCGCCTCCGCCGGCTGCACGGTGAGCCTGGACGGGAAGTCGCGCCAGCCGACCTTCTTGATGTCCGAGAAGGTCAGCTTCCGCGCCGGCTTGCCCTCCTCGTCGTAGAAGCGCTCCAGCAGCGGAACGCAGGTCTGCCGGTCGACGAGCATCTCGATCTTCCCCCACACCACCACCGCGTTCGGCTTGGGGGTGAGGGTGATCTGCCAGGCCTTGCGGCCGTCCTGCTCCACCGTGCCGTTCACCTTCGACGCGAAGTCGTCCGTCAGCGACGACCCCTTCACCAGATCGTCGTTGGTGAAGTCGCTCCCCAGCCAGGAGTCGCCCATCATCCCGGACGGGAGCTTCATCACCCGGCCGGCTTGCGGGAGGTAGTTCCAGAGCTGGTTGTCGCGCTTGAGGGTCATCATCCCCACCTCGCGCGGGCCGCCCTCCAGGATCTTGATCAGCGCGTACTGCTTCCCGGTGGACTGGATCCGCAGCTTCAGCTTCCGCGACCAGCTGGGCGTCTTGATCTGCATCGAGATCGTGGCGGTCGAGGACTTGCCCTCCAGCAGTTGCTCGGTGCGCTTCACCAGCCCGGCGACGTCGGGCGCGTCCTCGGCGGTGGGGCAGGGCGGGACGTTCCCGGGAGGGCCCGCGGAGAGCGAGGCCAGGGTCAACAACAGGGGGATGGACATCAGCGTTCCTCCGCGCGGATCGCGCGCTTCAACAGGTCCCAGACCACCCGGGTGAAGTGCTCCAGCTGCCCGGTGGACAGCGTGCCCTGCGCGGGCAGCAGCGTCCGGCCCACGCCCTCCTTGATGCCGCTGGCGACGGCCAGGAGCACCTCGGCCGAGAGGTCCTTGCGCACCGCGCCCAGCTTCTGGCCCTTGCGGAGGAAGTCGAGGAAGGCGCCGATGAACGGCGCGAAGACGGGCAGGATCTTCTCCGCCAGCGCCTTGTTGGTGAGCGTGGCCCGCCCGATGTTGGAGACCACGTCCATCGACTCCCGCGACGACTCCATCGCGTCCAGCTGGCGGCGGTTCACCTTCTCCATCGCCGCCCAGAACGCCTTCACCGTCTTCGGCTGGGTGAGGGCCTCGATCAGCTCCGAGGCCGGCCGGTACTGGTCCAGCAGCACCGTGGCCACCAGGTCGTCCTTGTCGTCGAAGTAGTAATAGAAGGCCCCCTTGCTCAGGCCCGCCTCCTCGAGGATGCGGTTGAGCGACGCGCCCTCGTACCCGGCCCGCGCGATCTCCTTCCGGGCGGCCGCGAGGATGGCCGTCTTCAGCTCCGGGGCAGCGCGCTCGTAGCGGGGTCGAGGCATCGGACCGGATATTCATACCGCATGGTTCGACCGTTTGCACAGACCACTTGGTCTGTACCTGTGGTCTTGCTCTCGATTCAACGGGTTAGGCGCGGGGGAGGGTGACCACGAAGGTCGTCCCCTGGCCGGGCGCGCTCTCGCACCGGATGGAGCCGCCGTGGGCCTGGACGATCTGCTGGCTGACGGCGAGGCCCAGCCCGGTGCCGCCCTCCTTGGTGGAGAAGAAGGGCTCGAAGATGCGCTCCTTCACGTCCGGGGTCATCCCGCGGCCGGTGTCCTGGAAGACGACCTCCACCGCGCCGTTCTCCACCCGCGAGCGCACGCGGAGCTGGCCGCCCTCGGGCATCGCCTCGCGGCTGTTGCGCAGGAGGTTGAGGAACACCTGCCGGAGCTGGCCCTCGTCCAGCAGCGCGCGGGGGGCGGAGGCGTCCAGCGCCCGCTCCAGCGTCACCCCGGAGCGCTCCATCTCCTCGCGGGAGAAGTCCAGCACGTTGTCCAAAAGCTCGTTCACGTCCTCCGGCTGCAGCTGCGGGCTGGGGAGGCGCGCCATGCGGAGGTACTGCTCGGTGATCTCGGTGAGCCGGTCGATCTCCCGGCTCATCGCCTGGAGCACGTCGCGGGCTTCCCGCGCCTGGTCGGGCGTGTCGAAGCGGGCGGAGGCGATGCTCTCCTCGAGCAGCTCGGCGTTGAGGCCGATGGAGCTCAACGGGTTGCGCACCTCGTGGGCGACCTGCGCGGAGATGCGGCCCACCGCGGCGAGCTGCTCGGCGCGCAGCAGCGCCTCCTGCTTCTCGCGGAGCTGGGCCTCGCGCTCGCGCAGGGAGCGGGCCATGGCGTCGAACTCGCGGGAGAGGACGGAGATCTCGTCGTCGCCCGTGAGGCCCAGCTGCGCCGGGTAGTCGCCGCGGCTGACGCGCATCACGCCCTCGGTCAGCCGCCGCACCGGGCGCAGCGTGCGCGCGGAGATGGCGGTGGCCAGGAGCCCCACCGCGATCGCCAGCACGGAGAGGGCGATGATCAGCAGGCCGCTCTTGCGCTCGCGCTCCTCGGCCACGTCCACCTGGTCGCGGATGCGCGACTCCACCGCCGCCTCCAGCAGCCGGACCTCCCGGTCCACCGACGCCTCCAGCTGGGTCAGCTTCTGGGTGCGCGCCTGGAGGACGGACGGGTCCGGCGCGTCGCGCTCCACCTGGGCGAACACCGCCTCCAGCGCGGACTCGTACTCGCGGTAGCGCGCCTCCAGCTGCTCCATCTTCGCCACCAGGTCCCGGACGTGCCCCTCCTCCGAGGCGGGCGCCAGCGGGAGGAGCTCCCGCGCGCGCTGGAGGCCCTGGGTGAGGCGCTGCGCCATCAGCGGCGGGAAGTAGAGGCGGGAGAGGCGGACCAGCGCGCGGCGGGCGTCCGCGTTCCGCTCCTCGATGAGGCGGGCGGTGTCGCGCACCCGGTTCTTCTGCAGCGTCTCCAGGGCGGCGGCGTCCTGCGACAGGTGCAGGTAGCCCTGGCTCACCAGCCGGACCTCCTGCTGGTTGCGGTGCATCTCCGCCACGGAGAAGACGGACACCGCCCCGAAGGTGACCAGCACCACCGCGTACCCGAGGAAATTCCGTGTGGCCAGAGACAGCTTCATCGCCGTAGGGACAATCGCCTATCGTATGGCGCGAGATGGCGCCAATTGCTCGCCGGCGGGCCGCCTCGCTGCTCGCCCTCTTGCTCGCCTGGGACGGGGTGGCCCTCGCCGCCCCCCTGCCGCGCCTGCTCCCCCTCCCCATCCACGCCCAGGAGGGGGTGCTGGAGAAGAACGCGGTCAAGCTCAACGGGTTGCTGATCGACGAGCTGAAGACGCGAGACAACGACTTCACGCTGCTGTCGCCGCTGCGCTCCGGGCAGAAGGCGAAGCTGCCCGGGAAGGAGCCGTCCCCCGAGGCGGTGGCGGCGATGGAGAAGGCGCGCCGGGAGATGAAGGCGCTGGACCTGCGCAACGCCATCGCCGACTACTACCAGGGGGTGACGCTGTACCTGGGCGACCCGGCGACGTGCGACTTCCCGGTGGTGGAGGAGGCGTTCCTGCAGATCGCGGTGGCCGCCTTCCGGCTCGGGCGGGAGAAGGAGGCGGACCGGGCGCTGACGAACTTCACCCGGATGGACCCGGGGTTGCGGCTGCCGGCCGGGAAGTACCCGCCGGTGTTCCTGCGGGTGGCGGACCGGGCGCGCGACAAGCTGGAGCGCGGCGGGCGCGGGTCCATCGTGGTGAGCGGGCCGGTGGGCGCGCGCGCGCTGGTGGACGGGCGGGTGGTGGGCCCGGTGCCGGCCAGCACGGGCAAGCTCTACGTCGGGGAGCACTACGTGCAGGTGGAGGGCGCGCAGGGCGAGCGCTGGGGCCAGGCGGTGGAGGTGGTCGCCGGGGAGGAGGCGCCGGTGCAGGCGGTGTTCGTCACCCAGGCGGAGATGGCGCTGATGAGCACGATGCCGCCGGACGTGCCGGTGGTGATGGATGCCGCGTTCGAGCAGCGCCTGCGCGCCTATTGCCAGACGGTGGACGCGCAGTACGCGCTGGTGGGGATCCTGATGCGGCAGGACGACCACCGGCACGTGGTGGGGAGCGCGCTGTACTCGGCGCAGCGGGGCGGGTTCAGCGTGCTGGAGCAGCGGTCGATGGACGACCTGATGAACGGCGCGAACGTGGAGGCCTTCCGGCTGGCGGACAGCGTGGTGGGCGCCATGCGCGCGTTCGGCGAGCCGGCGGTGCTGCCGGTGTCGCTGAAGGTGAAGCCCTCCGCGACCGGAAATTCGCCGCTGGAGGCGTCGCGCTCGGACCCGGCGGGGCGGGACGCGTCGCGGCCCCGGATGATCCCCGAGGGGTCTTCGGGGCAGGCGCAGGGTTCGTCCGGGTCATCCGCGCAGGCGCCGCGCCCGCAGCGCACGCGGAGTGGTGAATCGCCGCCGCCGGAGACGGTGGACCAGTGGGCCAGCGGGGTGCCGTGGTGGGGATGGACGCTGGTGGGGCTGGGCGCGGGATTGGTGGTGGGCGGGGCGACCTACGCCATCGTGCAGGCGAACCGGCCGATCAGCGGGACGGTCGTGGTTCGATGGTGAGCGGCCGGCGCGCGGTCCTGGCCTCGCTGGCGGCGGCCGTGGCGCTGGCCGGGTGCGGCCCGCGCGAGACGGTGTACCAGCTGAAGCTGATCACCACCTCGTGCGCCACGCCGTCGCCGCTGGAGGGGGTGACGCACTTCCTCTTCCGCATCACCGGCGACGGGATCGCCGACCCCATCGAGGTCACCACGCTGGCGACCTCGCACCAGCTGACGCTCCCGCCCATCCCGGTGGGGACGAAGCGGGTGGTGGAGGTGCGGGGGTACGTCGGCGAGCCGCGCGGCGGCGTGCTGTGGTCGCTGGGGCGCACGCTGGCCTTCGAGGTGCCGGCGGTGCCGCTGACGCTGTCGCAGGACCTGACCGTGTTCCTGCGGCCGAAGAGCTCCCTGCTGCCGGTCAGCCTCTCCATCTCGCCGCAGTCGTGCAGCCGGATGGGCTGGCCGCACGCGGCGCACACCGCCACCGTGCTGAAGGACGGGCGGGTGATGATCGCGGGCGGGTACGAGCTGGACGGCGCGGGGCAGAAGGTGGCCAGCATCCACGCCGAGCTGTTCGACCCCACCACGGGCGGGTTCTCGGACCTGCCGGACCTGGCGTACGCGGACGCGCAGCAGCAGCCCATCCAGAGCCCGCGGGCGTTCCACACCGGCACGCTGGTGGACCTGGGGAAGAAGGTGCTGCTGGCGGGCGGGGAGACGTACGTGGCGGGGGCGGCGCAGCCGCTGGGGAACGCGCTGCTGTACGACCCGCAGGCGCGGACGTACCAGCTGGTGCCGATGGAGGCGGCGCGCTCGCAGCACGGGGCGGCGATCGACAGCGGCGGGCGGGTGCTGGTGCTGGGTGGGTACACCACCGGGAAGGCCTTCGCGGACACGCTGGAGTGGTTCGACTCGACGCGCACGGTGTTCACGACGGTGCCGGTGCAGGCGCTGGGGCGGGTGCAGATGGGCGTGTCCCCGGTGCAGAGCGGGCAGTACGTCGCCGTGGCGGGTGGATCGTCGGGGACCGGGGTCTCGACGGAGGTGCGGCTGTACACGTTCTCCGGCGGCGGCGGCACCAACACCTTCACGCTCCTCACCACGCAGCAGATGCTGGAGCCGAGGCGCGCGCCCGCGCTGGCGGTGGTGGGGGATCCGGCGCGGCTGGTGGCGCTGGGGGGGTACAGCACGCTGAGCGAGGCGCCGATCGCGCCGCTGGCGTCCACCGAGGTGATCGCGACGGCGCCGCAGTTCCAGGTCAGCTCCGGGCCCAACATCGCCATCGCGAGGGGGGACGCCTGCGCGGCGACGCTGGCGGATGGGCGGGTGCTGGTGTCGGGCGGGAGGGGGCTGGATTTCAACCAGTCGTCGAGGTCGATGGACAACGTGGAGCTGGTGGTGCAGCCGTCGAGCGGAGGGCCGCCGTCGGTGCTGGGGTTGCCCAACTTGCCTGCCGGGCGCTACTGGCACACGTGCACGGCGCTGCCGGACGGGACGGTGCTGATCACGGGTGGGGTGAATGAGCAGGCGACGGGGACGGAGATCCTGAAGGACGCGTACATCTTCACCCCCGCGCCGCTGGACTGAGATCGGACGAAGGACGCGAGGATCTGCTCAGGAACGCTGCATCACGTCGACGGCGTCCTCTGGAGCAAAGGAGAGCTCGGTTCGGTTTCCTTCGCTGACGATCTCTTTCTCCCAGGCCACGACCACGTCCTCCACGACGCGACCGTCTCGAAGCACGAGCGCCACCTTATGAGCGCCCATCCGGTACTCCGGAAACCCGGCGATCTTTTCGCGGATGGCGGCCGGCAGAAGTCTCGGCGCGGGCATTAGAACCCCTCCGGGAAGTAGACCTCCGGCACGCCTCCATAGCCTCCGAACCCACCCGCGACGTGGACGACGAGCGAGGCGGTGTGATCGCCGGGCGGGATACCGACGCCGGACTCCCGAGGGTCGGCGTCGCAGCGGGTGAAGACCTCGGTGTGTACGGGTGCGTCGGGTTGGCCGTGGTGCTTCCGTCCGGTGACACGCGGCCGTACTCGTGGACCGCCCACGGCTGCCCGTCCACCAGCAGTGTCAGCGAGGTGATCCGGATCCACGGCTCCAGCTTCGCCGACGGCGTGAACCGGAACTTCGCCACGCCGGCCCGGATCGGCTTGGTGCAGGTCCCGCAGCCCGTGAACGCCGTGGCGATGCCGGCGTCCTCCTCCACCAGCGCGAAGGTACCGGCGCTGGTCGGGCGCGGGACGGCCGCGGTCACCCTGAACGTCGCCGCTCCAGCAGACGTCCTTGACGCCCAGGGTCGGCACCTCGCCCTCCGCGATCGACTCCGGCGGGTGGATCAGGAACCCATGGCGAGCCTGCCCCCCAACAATCGCTAGGCGCTGGGCGCGGGCGGCTCCGGATTCGCGGGCGGCTCCGCGCTCTCGGCGGCGGGGGGCGTCTCGGATGAGGACTCCGCGCCCTCGGCCGCCTTCGCCGGCTCCGCGGCGGCGAGCTTCTCCTGCGCCTTCGCCGCCTCCGCGGTCTCCGCCGCGATCCGCTCCTCCACCGTGCGGTCGGACGCGGCGATCTCGTCCGCGGTGAGCTCCGTGCGCTGCGCGGTCACCCCGGACTTCTTCTCCAGGTCCTTGATCGCCCGCCGCAGCAGGTCCTTCTCCAGCAGCGTGCGGTTGAGCCGCTTCTCCAGCGCCTTGAACTTGTCCTTGAGCAGGTCCGCCTCGCCCTTGGTCACCATGTAGACGCGGTGGTTGGTGTCCACCTTCGACTTCAGCCGCTTCACCTCCCGCTCCAGGTCGGCGGCGCGGGCGCGGTCCTTGGAGGACTGGTGCTCCAGCCGCTCCATCTTCTCCTTCTCCTGGGGGGAGAGCTCGCGGATGACGCGCTGCTCGACGACCTGGGGGGCGGGCGCGGGGGCGGCGGCGGCCGGGATCTCCGAGGCGGAGGTGGTCCGGGCGCCCTTCTTCCCGCGGCCCATCTCCAGCTCGGCGCGGAGGCGGGCGGCCTCCTGCTGGGCGTCGTGCAGCTCGGTGCGGACGATCTCCAGCTGGACGGAGGCGTTGCGCTCCACCTCCTGGCGCGCCTTCACCAGGTCCTGGCCGCCCTTGCCCTCCTCCTTCTGCTCGTGGACCTTCTTCTTGAGCTGCTTCACCTGGTCGCGGAGCTCGTTCAGCTCGGACTTGTGCTCGTCGGTGTCCTTCCTCCGCTTCTCCAGGTCCGCGGTGGCCTTGGCCAGGGCCTTGGATTCGGTGTCGAGCTTGGCCTGCAGCTCCGTCAGGGCGGCGCCGCCCCGGTTCGGGCCGAACATCAACAGGCCGAGCGTGACCGCCAGCGCGGCTGAGACGAGGACGAGGACGATGACCACGGCGGACCTCCAGCGAAGAGCCGAGCGAGGTACGCGATCCGCCGCCGGGGCGTCAAGCGCGGAGCCGCGGAGGGCGGTCGTCCGCCGGGGTGGCGTCCGGGCGTGGCTGTGGAATGGTGCGCCCGTGCTGCTCTACGTGTGGAGGTTGTTGCTGGGCGCCTGGGTCGGGGCGCTCCTGTGCTTCGGTGTAGTCGTCGCCCCGGCGCTGTTCAGCGCCCTGTCGCCGGTGGAGGCGGGGCTGGTGGTGCGGCAGGTCATCCCAAAGCTCGACGTATTCGGGATGGCGGCGGCGGTGGTGCTGCTGGGGTTGTGGGTGCGGGGGGCGAGGGACCGGAAGGGGTGGATCGCGCGGGGGCTGCTGGCGGCGATGGGGTCGCTGGCGGCGCTGAGCTTCCTGGTGATCACGCCGCGGATGGAGGCGCTGCGCGCGGCGGCGGGCGGGAAGATCTCGGAGCTGCCGGCCGAGGATGCCCGGAGGATGGAGTTCGGGAGGCTTCACGGGGCGTCCAGCGCCGCGTCGGCGGCGGTGCTGGTGCTGGGGATCGCCAGCCTGGCGCTGCCGCCGCGAACGAGGGAGCGCGCCTGAGGCGCCTCTGGCCCGAGGCGGTGCTGGTGGGCGTGGCGGCGGCCTTCGCGCTCACGTTCGCCGGCGGGTCGGTGTGGCTGGACGAGGCGTTCAGCGTGCAGGTCGCGGAGAGCCCGTGGGAGCGGTTCTGGGAGCTCCTGCGGAACGACAACGGGCCGCCGCTCTACTACGCGCTCCTCAGGGGATGGATCGCGCTGTTCGGAGACGGGGAGCGCGCGCTGCGCCTCCTGTCGGCGGTGGTCGGGGTGGCGGCGGTCGTGCCGGCGATCGCGCTCGGGCGCGAGGTGGGCGGAAGTCGGGCGAGCGGGTTGGCGGCGGGGGTGCTGTTCGCGTGCA
>DASRBA010000429.1:0-13196 GCA_035637895.1 Myxococcaceae bacterium | reverse complement strand
TGCTGGGCGACACTGGCCTCTCCGCCGGCTTCCGCGTCCTCAGCGCCTCCGACGGCTACCTCGAGCCGCAGGTCCGCTGGCGCCGCAGCTTCTTCGACCACGACCTGCTCTCCGTCGGGACCTCGCTCAGCGGCACCTATGTCTCGTACCGGGACCCCGACCACCCGCCGCTGGGCTATCGCGCGGGCCGCGGCACGCTCGAGGCCGGCGCCGAATTCCGCGTCACCCCGCCGTGGTGGATCGAGCTCCGGCTCATGGGCGGCGGCTCCGCGACCGCGCTCTCCGCCGTCGGCAACTGGTGCGCCGACCCCGGGACCGGCGTGGCCGTGATGTGCCCCACCAACGGAACGCCCGTCCTCGACGTCACCGGCCCGGCGATGGGCGTCTTCGTGAGCGGCTACGGCGGCCTCGCCGCGGACGTGCTCCGCCCGCAGCACAGCTTCTTCCACTTCGCCCGCGTCGCCGGCGTGGTCGCCGCCGGCACCATGCCCACCATGACCCCCGCCGCCGCCCGGCCGGGCATCACCCAGGACACCGCCATCCCCGTCGACCAGGGCTCCAACGCCACCTGGGCCTACTGGGGCGCCTCCGTCACCATCGGCTTCGGCGCCCCCGGCGAAGCGCCCAGGCCGGAGCCCGTGCCCGCGCCGGCCATGACCACCGCCCAGGTCGGCCCGGCCACCGCCGTGGCTCCCCCTCCCGCGCCGCCACTCCCGGACCCGGACCCCGCCAACGTGCGCGGCCAGGTGCGCGGACCGGGCGGCGCGCCCCTGCCCGGCGCCACCGTCCGGGTGGTGGAGGCCCACGTCACCGAGCGCACCGACGAGCGCGGCGGCTTCCAGCTCCACGTCCCGGCCGGCCGCTACACCGTCCGCTTCGAGGCGGAGGGCCAGGTCCCGCAGACGAAGACGGTCACCGTGACCCCCGGCGAGCAGGCCCTGTTCTTCGTGGATCTCGCTCCCGCCACGCCGTGATAAGCGGCGGGCCCTATGAGCCAGCGCCACCTCCTCCGAGTGCTCCTCGCCACCTCGGCCCTCGCGGCCCCGGCGGCGTACGCCGACTGCACCAAGGACACCGACTGCAAGGGCGACCGCATCTGCGAACGCGGCGCCTGCGTCTCGCCCAGCGAGCGCTCGCAGCCGCCGCCCCAGCCCGAATACGTCGCGCCGCCGCCGCCGCCGAACCCGACCCCGCCGCCGGTGCGCCCCGCGCCGCGCCCCCGCCCGGTGTCTCCGGGCTCCGAGCAGGGCTGGGATGGCTCCCGGAAGAACGTCGTCAGCTACAACCTCTTCTCCACCGTCAGCGGCTTCCTGATCGCCGCCGGGCTGCAGGCGCAGGACCCGGGCCTGACCATCATCGGGTTCACCTTCCTCTACGAACGGGCCCTGCTCCCCAACGTCAGCCTCTTCGCCACCCTCTCGCCGAGCTTCTGGAACGACCCGTTCGGCTTCATTGCCTACTGGGGCATCACGGTGGGCGGGAGGTACTACCTCTTCGGCCAGGCCCCGTCCGGCTTCTGGCTGGGTGGCGAGCTGGGCCTCCTGCCGTACGACCTGGGCCCGGGGCTGGGCATGGAGGGGGGCTACCAGTGGACGCTGGACTCCGGGCTGACGCTCGGCGTGCTGGGCGGCGTGCTCTTCGCTCCCGACAAGCAGAACGGCGGCATCCAGCCCGGCGTCGGATTGGGCGGGCTGATCGGCTGGAATTTCTAGACGGGGAAGGCGGCTGCTAGGCTCCCCGGGGTGGAGAACATCCCGTGGGACCGGCTGTTCGAGGCCGCCGCCAAGGCCCGCGAGCACGCCTACGCGCCCTACTCGAAGTTCATGGTGGGCGCGGCGGCGCTGTTCGACGACGGCGTCATCTACCCCGGCTGCAACACCGAGAACTCCTCGTACAGCCTGACCGTCTGCGCCGAGCGCGCCGCCATCTTCCGCGCGGTGGTGGAGGGCCGGCGCAAGCTGGTGGCGATGGCGGTGGTGGCGGACGCCGACCTCCCCTGCCCGCCCTGCGGGAGCTGCCGCCAGGTGATGGCCGAGTTCGGCAAGCCGGACGCGATGGTGGGGTTCCACTCCGCCGCCTCCGGCCAGGAGGAGAAGTACACGCTCCAGGAGCTCCTGCCGCACGCCTTCACGAAGGACTTCCTGTAGCCGGGCCCATGTTCTTGAAGTCGTCGCACGCCTTCTTGAACCCCAGCATGTAGGGCAGCGCGCGCGCGGTGAGCCGGAAGTAATTCATCCACCGGCGCACGGGCCCCGGCATCACCTCCGGCGGCGGCGCCTTGGCGATCTCGTTCAGGTCCACGAAGTAGGTCGTCACCTTCCCCAGCCCCTCCAGGTCCTCCTCGCCCTTCTGGAGGAACGGCTGCAGCGGCGCGGCCAGCGCCTCCGCCACCTTGTCCGTCATCAGCACGTACTCCGAGAGGGGCACGGAGTTCTTCAGCATCCGGTGCACGGTGATGACGTCCACCCCCGCCAGCTCCTGCATCCGCTTCACCTTGTGGACGGCCACCTCGCCGTCGTGGGCCACGAACTTCAGCTTGAGCTGGCCCACCTGGGTGCACCCGTCGCAGGTGCAGACCTGGTCGATGGTCATCTCCTTCTGCTTGCGGAGGAAGGAGAGCCGGATGGAGGTGACCAGCTGGGCGAACCTCGTCAGGTCGGACTCGCTGCGGGAGATGGGCGCGTAGAAGAAGGCCGCGTCCCCTTCCAGCTTGGAGAGCTTGAGCGGGGAGGGCGCCCCGTCGATCACCGCCTCCAGCAGCTCCGTGACCACCGTCTGGGCGTGCGCCAGGTTGATCCGGTGGACCTTCATGAAGCGGGTGTACCCGCCGATGTCGGCGATGAGCAGGAGCGCTCGCTCGATTCCCATTGCTCCTTCCTAATCCAATGTTAAGAGCTCCGCTTCCCGGGTGGAGCTGCTCATCCAGAACGGCACCGTGGTCACGATGGATCGCGACCACCGGGTGCTGCCGAACGCGGACGTGCTCGTCCAGGACGGACGCATCGCGAAGATCGGCCGCGTCCGCCAGGCCCGCCGCGGGCGCCGGGTGATCGACGCGTCCGGCTGCGTGGTGATGCCCGGCTTCATCCACGGGCACATCCACGCCTGCCAGACCTTGTTCCGCGGCCGCGCGGACGGGCTGGAGCTGCTGGACTGGCTGCGCGAGCGCATCTGGCCCTTCGAGGCCGCCCACGACTCCCAGAGCCTGCGCGCCTCCGCGGACCTCACCTGGGCGGAGCTGATCCGGTCCGGGTCCACGGCCGCGCTGGACATGGGCACCGTCCGCCACCAGGACGCCATCTTCGAATCCGCCCGCGACGCCGGGTTCCGGCTCACCTCCGGCAAGGCGATGATGGACCAGGGCCAGGGGCTGCCCGCCGGCCTGCGCGAGACCACCGACGACTCCATCGCCGAATCCCTGCGCCTCTGCGACGCCTGGCACCGGCAGGCCGGCGGCCGCCTCCGCTACGCCTTCGCGCCCCGGTTCGCGCTCTCCTGCTCCGAGCGGCTCTTGGCCCAGGTGGCGGAGCTGGCGCGCGCCAAGGACGTCCGCATCCACAGCCACGCCTCGGAGAACGCCACCGAGTGCGACCTGGTCCGCCAGCGGACCGGGATGGACAACGTGGCCTACTTCCACCACCTGGGCATCACCGGGCCGCACGTCACCCTGGCGCACGGGGTGTGGCTCACCGCCGAGGAGCACCGGCTGCTCCGCGCCACCCGCACCGTGCTCTGCCACTGCCCCAGCTCGAACCTCAAGCTCGCCTCCGGGGTGGCGAAGATCCCGGAGCTGTTGGCGGAGGGCGTGCACGTGGCGCTGGGGGCGGACGGCGCGCCCTGCAACAACACGCTCGACATGTTCATGGAGATGCGGCTGGCGGCCCTCATCCACAAGCCGCGGGTGGGGCCGCTGGGGATGGACGCGTGGACGGTGCTGGAGCTGGCCACCCGCGGCGGCGCCCGCGCCATGGGGCTGGAGGACGAGATCGGCTCCCTGGAGGCGGACAAGCGCGCGGACGTGTGCGTCCTCGACCTCGACCGCCCGGCCAGCACTCCGGCGGGCGCGGAGCTGGCGGGGCAGATCGTCTACTCCGGGAGCGCGCAGTGCGTCCGGGACGTGCTGATCGACGGCCAGGTGGTGATGCGCGACCGGGAGCTGCTCACGCTGGACGAGCGGAGCGTCCTGGACGCCGCCAACCGGGAGTCCGAGCGGATCGCCTCGCGGGTGGGATAGCGGCGCCAGCCGCAATCGGCCAACGGTTGGAACCGTATCCGGAGCAGCGGCAGTCCAATCGTGTTAAACGGGATGTCAAGACCCTCCGGGTCGAACACCTGCGGCCCCAAGCGGAGTGAGACGCCATGTGGCAACGGTTCAAGCGGGCGATGAGGAGCTTCGTCGGGTTCTTCGTGAGCTCCATCGAGGACCCCGAGCTGATCCTCGAGCAGAACATCCGGGACATGAACGACCAGGTCCCGAAGATGAACGAGTCGATCGCCATGGTGCGGGCGAACCAGACCCTGCTCGAGAAGGAGAACTCCAAGTACGTGCAGGAGGTCTCCTCCCTCACCGCGAAGATCAAGGCGGCCATCCAGGCCGGCCGTGACGACCTGGCCGCCCAGTACGCCACCCGGCTGCAGATGGAGAAGAGCGCGCTGGAGCGGAACGAGCAGCAGCTGGCCACCGCCAGGTCCGCCTACGAGAAGGCGCTGAACGTCAAGAAGATGTTCATGCGCGAGAAGGAGCGGAAGACGCAGGAGGCGATGAACGCCATCCGCGACGCGCGCCGCGCCAAGTGGCAGTCGAAGGTGGCGGACGCCATGGAGTCGTTCGAGGTGGCGGGGGTCAGCGCCACCCACGACGAGATGCTCCGCAAGGTGGAGGAGCAGACGGCGGTCAACGAGGCGCGGATGCAGATGGCGCTCGAGTCCGTCGACCACCAGGCGCTGAAGATCGAAGAGGACGCGGAGAAGATCCAGGCGCAGGAGCTGGTGAAGCAGTTCAAGATGGAGATGGGCCTGAGCTCCCCGGCGCCGGTGGCGGACGTGAGCGCCGGCGGGGAGAAGACCATCGGCAAGAAGGTCGAGGTGAAGTAGGCGCGAGGGGGGCGGGTGCGGCGCGGAGGGCTGTGGCTGTTCGTGTCCGCGTGCCTGCTCACCGGCGCGTACTTCGGCGCGTCGCGCCTGGGCTTTCTGGACCGGCTCCAGGCGCGGTTCCTTCCCCGGAAGCTCAAGCTCTCCTCCGGTGACTTCCCGGCGGGGGTCGCCGCGCCCATCGGCGGCGCCGCGGTCCCGCTGCGCCCGGTGCGGGTGGGGTTCGTGCCGCGAGGCTCGTCCGCGGCGCTGCTGGTGGCCGCGGGCGGCGCGGTGCTCTCGGACCGGCCGGAGCCGGAGAAGCCGCTCGACGGCGTTCTCAGGACGTCGTTCTTCCTCGACGGCCTCGCGGTGGCCTACCCGCGCGACGAGGAGCTGATGGCGGCGTTGCGCAAGGGCGGGGACGAGGGCGGGGTGGACGTGGCGGCGATGACGGTGGACCGGCTGGCAGAGTGGGCGGCCGCCCTCCGCGACGCCGCGCCTCGCGCCATCCTCCTGCTGGGACGCAGCCACGGCCTGGAGGCGATGGCCTCCGTGGGGCCGAAGACGCTCCAGGAGCTGCGCGGCAAGAAGGTCGCGGTGGCCCGCCACACCGCCTGCGAGTACTTCGCGCTCTGGCTCACCGCGCGCGCCGGCCTGGCGGTGGATGACCTGCAATGGGTGGAGGTGACTACGGTGGCGGACGCCGGCAAGTGGCTCCGCGAGGGGCGGGTGGACGCGGCGGTGGGCTTTGCCGGAGATCTGGATCTGGCGATCCGCGATCGGGGCGGGACCATGCTCGCCAGCACCGCGGACGCGCCGCACCTGGTGGCGACCGTGCTGGTGACGCGCGGGGAGTTCTCGGCGCGCTACCCGGACGCCATTCGCCGGTTGGTGCGGGGGCTGCTGGAGGCGGGCCGGTTGGTGGGCAAGGACTCGCAGGAGGGCGCGCGGCGGCTGGGCGAGGTGGCGCCCTACCTGGGCGACCCCACCGTCGCCATCCAGCTGGCGCCGCCGGCCACGCTGGACGAGAACCTCGCCTTCTTCGGGGTGCACGGCGAGCCGCCGGTCACCTTCGACGAGCTGTTCACCAGCGCGGGCGCCCTCTACCTCAAGCTGGGCCGGGCCCCGTCCGTGCCGGACGCCGAGGAGGTGCGCGACCTGGCGCCGCTCCGCTTCGCCGCCAGCGTCGCGCCCAAGCCATGACCTCCGACCAGCTCCGCGCGTTCCTGGCCGTGGTCGAGCGGAAGAACCTCACCCGCGCGGCGCGCGCCCTGCGGATGTCCCAGCCGGGGCTGACGAGGCAGCTCCAGTCGCTGGAGCGGGAGCTGGGGGCGCGGCTCCTGGTGCGGACGCCGAGGGGGGTGAAGCCGACGGAGGCGGGGGAGCGGTTCTCGGCGTACGCGCGGCGGGCGCTGGATGACCTGCGCGCGGGGAAGGCGGCGCTGGATGCGCTGCGGGACGAGCCGAGAGGGGCGGTGGCGGTGGGGGCGATCTTCACGGTGGGGGCGGCGCTGATGCCGCAGGCGGTGAAGCAGATCCGCGCCAGGTACCCGGAGGTGCGGTTGACGCTGCTGCACGGGGAGGCGGACGCGCTGGAGCGGGAGCTGGCGTCAGGAGCGCTGGACCTGGCGGTGCTGACGCTGCCGATGAAGCACCTGGACCTGGTGGCGCAGCGGCTGTGGCAGGAGGACCTGGTGGTGGCGGCGCCGAAGGGGCACCCGCTGGGGAAGCTGAAGCGGCCGGTGGAGCTGGGGGAGCTGGCGGGAGTGCCGCTGCTGTCCACGCGCGCGGGCGCGGCAAAGCGGGCGGTGGAGGTGGCGTTCGAGGCGCGCGGGGAGCGGCCGGAGTTCGTGGTGGAGACGGACTCGTCGGAGGCGCTGGCGAGGCTGGTGGAGCAGGGCGTGGGCGTGGCGGTGGTTCCGGGGGTGATGGCGGGCCCGGAGCGGCGGTTCGACGTCCTCTCCATCGCGCCGCCGGGGTTGAAGCGGCAGATCGCGCTGGCCCACCGCGGGGAGCCGTACCTCACCGCCGCCGCGCGCGCCGTGCGGGAGGTGCTGGTGGCGTCACTGCGGAAAGGATGAGTGACGCCACCAGCCGGACCTCTACGGCGAGACGCAGCCGCAGACCTTCCAGGTCTGGACCGTGCAGTTGCCCAGGCCGTCGCAACAGGTCTCCCTCACCTGCTGGTAGTCATCGACCGGGAGCTCGCACCGACCCACCTTGCAGACGCCGTAGGACTCGGTGCACGTCACGCTCTGCTGCTGCAGGGTCTCCTTGCGCTTGGCGGCCTCCGCGCGCGTGAGGACCTGCACACCTTGCTCTTCCTGTTCGAGCTCGGCTGCGGGGCCCCCGCAAGCGGCAAGCGCCCAGATGGCCAATGCAGAGATGCCCACCAACCTCGCGATGCTCTTCATCCGTACCCTCCTGGAACCCCGCGGCGCGTCCGCGGTTCTGGTTCGCCAGGGGAGTTCCTCCCGGGCCGGGAGCTATTCAGGATCACATCATGATGCAGCACGGGAGACCGCCGCACCAACCCGACCACGCCGGGAAGCACTTGGCGTAGTCGCCGCAGATCGAGGTGCACTTCGCATCCCCCGCAGGTCCGGGCTGGCACACCGCGTTCTGGCAGGTCGCGCCCTGGAGCACCGGGGCCCCCGCGGCATCCTTCGAGGAAGCGGGTTCGACGAGCCCCGTCTCCGACTGGCCCTCCAGGGAAGGCGCCTCCACCGGGCCACAGGCCGTCAGCAGGCCGGCCATCACGAACAACCCGAACCCCAGGACTCGCATTGCCTTGCGCATCAGCTTGCCTCCATTGACACACATCACGCCCACGGCGGCATGCCGTGGGCGTCACGGGGTGCCGGCGGGGCGCAGGGCTATTCAGGAGGTCTTTTCGGGGGCTGGCCACTGCTCCTCCTTCTGCTCCACTCCGCCCTCGAGCCTCAGCTCCGCGTCGTGCGCTCGCGGGCCGCCGGGTAAAGGGCCGGCTAGAGCAGGGTGGGGGGGCGGTGATCCCGGCGGTGATGGCGGGGCCGAAGCGGCGGTTCGACGCAATTCCCATCGCGCCGCCGGGGCTGAAGCGGCAGATCGCGCTCGCGCACCGGGGAGAGCCGTACCTCACCGCCGCCGCGCGCCGTCCGTGAGGTGCTGGTCGGGGTCGTTGCGGAAAGGATGATCACGCGCACCGCTGCGGCTGACCCCGCGTCCCCGGTTCGAGTCCGGGGAGGGCCACTCTGCTTTTCCAATCGTTGCGGGCGGTTGGATTTACATTGTAGCAAGAATGTAGCAAGCCACCCGCGGCGGCCTTCGGGAGAGCGATCACGTCCGCCGTGCGGCGGCGGTGGACGTTGAGCTTCGCGACCTCGGCGCAGACGACCGGCCACTCGAAGGTGGTGTAGCCCTCGAAGACCTCGGGGGGCGGCTTGTGCGTCACGCGGCGGAGCACGTCCGCCCGCGCGCCGTCCGAGCGGGTCAGGCTGATGAACGTCCGGCGCAGGTCGTGCCCGCGGCGGTGGCGCAGGCCGAGCGTGGCCAGGTCGCGCTCGAAGCGGTCGCCGGAGTACTGGCGAGTCCGCATCTCGCCGGGACGGGCCTCCGCGTCGGCCGGGACGGGTAGCACCAAGTCATCCGCCGTGGGCTCCCTGCCCATCATCTTGGGCCACCCGGCCAGCCTCCACTCGGCGAGGATCGCGGCAAGGGTAGGGTGAACGGGAACGGGTCGGCACCGTCCGCCCTTCGGGTAGGCGCGGCCATTGCTGAAGGCGACGTAGATCATCGCCAGCGGATCCGCCGGCATGGCGCAGTTCCGGAACCGCAGGCCAGCGGACTCGCCGTGCCGCAGGCCCGCGAGCCCGCCCAGCGCGTAGAGCACGCGGCGATCCATGGGGATCCGCTCGTCTGAGATGAGTTGCTCCAACTCCACGCGCGTGAACACCGCGGAGGCCCGGAACTCGGGATCCCTGGGCTCTTTCGACCCGAGCTGACGCTTGGTCAGGATGCACGGCGACGTGGAGAGAAGATCCGCAAGGGCCGCGTCGCGGAAGAACGCCGAGAGAGACGAGTAGGCGTTCCAGACGGATTTGCCGGACATCTTCTGGCGCCAGCCCCGCACCAGCGCCACGAGGTGCGAGGCCCTCCTCGCAGTTCCTCGCAGCAAGAGCTGCGACCTACCTCGCCAGTCCGCGGGCGCGCACCAGCGCGTCGACGCGCTCGGCAAGGTCGTCCCGGTCAACGATCTCGAAGGCCACTTGCAGCACTGTCCGGGCAGCGCTGACGCTGGCGCTCGGGGAGGAGGTGTCCCGCATGATGCGCCCGAGCGTCTCCACCGCCTCGCCAGCGAGCGCGCGCAGGCGCAGAGCGGCCGTGTCGATCAGCTCCCGCCGCCGCGCTTTGTACTCGTCCACCACCTGCGGCCGGGCCAGGATGCGGTGGACCGTCCGGCGGTGGAGCCCTACCGCCTTCGCCGCGTCCGTGACGGTCTTGTGCTCCAGCATGGCTGCGATGACCCGTTCCTCGGTCCGCTTGAGGCCGGGCGAGCGGGGCGTTGCGGGGCGTTCTGGGACAACGGGCGACGGTGGCCCGTTCGTCAAGCCTGGCGAGGTCGACTGCACGGCAGACAATATACTGGAGTCGCGGTCAATTTGTTGGAGGGCAGCTTAGCCAAGCCGTAAAGACAAGCTCCGCGGCCCGCGCCGGTCTTTCTCCGCCGCGCGGTCCTGAATTCAACCCTTCACCTCTGGGACGAGCATCTTCTGCGGGTCGCACACTCACGCGCCGGGACTCGCCGTTCTTCCGGAGAAGAAGTTCACTAGGTCGCGAAGGATCTCCTCGCTCTGCATCCACCCCCTCTGATCGAACCCCTCCCGAACCTCACCGCTCACTCGGTCCACCTTTTTAATGATCCACTTTCGCCCGTCGCGAGCTCGCCGCGTGAACTCCTGCCACTCGCCAGGAAAGCGTCCTGCCATTGCACGGGCCGCCGCTTCAAACTCAGAGACCTTTGAAGGCATGTATCGAAGCACGACAGCGAAGATCTTCGCGTAGAAGTCGACGGGACGCCTCTCGTGCGGCATCCTCTTTACATCTAGCTGCTGGGCAGCAAGATAGCCAAAGTAGAATCGATCTAAGGCCGCCTCGCTTTGGACCACATCATCCGCGTTTTCGTATCGAACAAATAGTTTTCGCTCAGCGGCGCGCCGGAACTCGCCATTGCTCGCCAAGTAGATCCTGAAGAACCAGTTTCGCTCAACAACAAGGTTCGAGTCGATATACCCCTGGTAGACACCATCTGCGAATTCGCCACGCTTTCTTTCGTAAAGCAGGCCGTAGCGATCAAACAGCGCGCGCTGTATCGAGAGATGTGCCGGCGCATTCGAAAGTCGATCAGCGCCTATCACTGGCGTCTGCCTGTTCGTCGCGGTCGAAATATCCTCGATGAGCGTGAGCTTTTGGTCCTCACGGCCTGCTGTGCTGGATGCCACCGTGATCACCTTTAGCAGCACCTCTTTGCCTTCGAAGAGCTTGTCTGCCTCGGCCGCAGGAAGATCTTCAAGCAAGCGACTCAAGGCGTATGCGGTTTGTCCGCCGTTAATGATCTGAGGATTCGTTACAACGAGTTGCGCCTTGTTCTTCTGGCCGATCTTCTCGTTTATGTGTGTTTCGTCCGAGAGCATTGTAATTCCGTTATTGAAGAGCGCGAATTCGTTTGTCTCCCTGTTTTGCACGGTGGCCTGAATCGCATCGTTCACGCTATGCCCCTCAAGCTCAAGATAGCTCCGAGGGTTAAAGCGCAGGATCGAATTCTTGTATCTGCCCATGATCCGCGCGATCTCGATCGTCGGGACAAACAGGACCGTAATCTCGCATTCGCCATGAGCCGTCGTGACAGAGTATCCAATCTTGCTGCTGCCCGCGCTCTTGTTGCTTAGGTCAATGTGGATGCTCAGGTCAGACGCATTGAAGAACGTTCCGGCGAGAACGGGAAACACTAGCCTGTCGTAGCAGCGCTCGTGGTCGATGACGTCTACCGGGAGGCCGCCGACTAGTTGGCGCAACTTTGCGTCGCCTATCCCTGCCACATTGGCAATGAGCACGACCTCGTATGTGTATCTGCCTATGTCCTTGATCTGCGAGAGTTCGCGCATCAATCTCTTGATTTTGCCATTATATTCGAGACCTGCCCCGCTGGCCTCCTCACCTTGGATGATTCGATCTATCTCCATCGCAAGGATTTCTTCGAGCTCTATTCGCTTGGCCTCGAAATTGTTCTCGGTTGTTCTAAATTTGGATTGAATGAACGTGACGACCCTGTCGTCTGAATTGATGTAGTATCCGTCAATCCCTCCATCTGCCGTTCCGTCGGTGACGTAATGCTCTCGTTCTTTGAAATCAAGTAGGCCAAAGCCCACTTTGAGATACAAATGGATAAACGCACGCGAGCGGGCCTGGTTGATCTTGGTAAAATCGTTCGGAGCGGGACAGTACATCTCTACGAAGTCGCTGCCTGCTGCCTCTTGACGAATCTGATCAAGGATTCGAACGAGCGTGGAATACTTGGACACTCTGTCTGGCCTCCCAAATTAGTGAGTAAGGGTTGAAGGCGCTCCCCGGTCCCTTCGGAACGATCCGGACCGACTCGGACGGCGCCTCGGGTGGAGGGGTGGACGCGCGCGCCGCCTCCTTCGTGCCCCTTCTCGCAGGTCTCCGCCAACGTGTTGATCGCCGGCCCCGTATGCTCGCGTGCCAACTCCCGCACCCGCCTCCGGTCTTTCAGCACCCGGCCTCCAGGGTTGCCGCGCTGTCCAGGTCGCCACGTCCATTGCTCGTGCCTTCACAGCAAGCGTACATGCACCCACGGATTCCGCCAGCCCGGCGGAGGGAGAGCGCCAAGGCGCCCCGCACGCGCGCGCCGAGGGTGACAGATGCCCTGCTTCCACGCCTGCATCGTCATTGCTCTGCCATTGCTCCGGCGCCAGGGCCGTTCCCGCGCCCGTTCCTGAAGCGGCTCTGCTTTCGCGGCCCGCGGGTGGGGAGCCTTGCTAGCCTCCGGCCCCATCACCTCCGCCCCAGAGGAAGAGACCATGGGCACCTTGCCGCCCTTGCTGGAGACTTACGAAGACGCCCGCTTGCTGTTTGTGGCCAAGGGATGGGGAGTGCGGCAGGTGCAACAGCACCTATCCGAGCTGGCGGAATTGGCCCGCTTCCGCCTCACGCACACAAGGCTCTGCCAGTACACGAAGGCCGGAGCCAACAAGCGGATCGAGCCGGAGGTTGCCGCCGCCATGGAAGGCTTGCCGACGTGGCACGGGTACGAGCGGCAGACGGAGATCGTCACCAAGGGCCTGCTGGCCCTCCACGGCGACCCGTCCGTGGATGTGGGCCCGGTGGCGGCCGAGCTGCCCGGCGAGCTCGCGCAAGCGTTGGAGCGGAAGGCGCGCTTGCCCAAGCTCAGCCGCGCTGCCCGTAGGCGGATCACCATCGCGGGGTCCGGGGCGCTCGTTGGATGCCTGGCCCTGCTGGTGGCGCCGCTCCTGGCCGGGGCCAAGCAACCCGGACCGCTCATGGTCGTGTTCCCGGACAGGCTCCAGCCGGACGGTTCCCCGACGCCCCTCGACCCCAGGGCGCTGCTCGACATGCCGGTTGCATGGGGCGAGAAGCCCTTGGACCAATACATCCCCACCGGGGGGCCTTTTCCGGGACAGAGGGCGGCACCGTGCGATACCGGGATTGGCCAGGAGGAGATCAACGGCGGGTGCTGGGTATGGACGGCCGCTGTGAAGCCCCCATGCGGGCGCCTCTTCCGGCACGGTGACAAGTGCTACGCCCCCGTCGCCGCGCCGAAGAAGCCATGAACGCCCCCTAGAACCAACGGTTCGAGCCGCGGACGAACCGTTGGTTCCCCCGGCGAACCTCTGGTTGGCCCGCGAACCACTGGTTGGCCCAAACTAGAAGCGGACGCGCGCATTGGGTGGGCCATGCGCAAGCCCACCCAGAAGCATCGATCCCAGGCCGGAGTTCTGGCCGATGTGAAGCTCCGCCGCTGTGCGAAGCAGTACGCAGCGGCGTCCAGTCTGCCCAGGGCAGACAAGCGCCGTCAGCGCGCCTGGATGCGGTTGCTCGGTGCA
>DASRBA010000428.1:0-3845 GCA_035637895.1 Myxococcaceae bacterium | reverse complement strand
CTCGCCGCCGCCTACCCGAACAACGGGAGCGCGGTGGGTTCGCCGTGCGACGGGCAGAGCGGTTCGCCCACCGCCTGCCAGGGCGGGCTGCGCTGCGCGACGCCGGTGGGGAACGACCCGTGGGGCACCCCCTGGCGGAAGATGTGCACGCAGCAGTGCACGCCCACCGGCGTGGGCGCCTGCCCCATCCCCTACGCCTGCGTGCGCTCCGACCTCTTCGCGGTGGGGGGCTACGCCTGCCTCCCCAACACCGGCAACGACATCACCCAGGTGGGCCACGCGTGCACGCAGGCCACCATCGGCCCGGACTGCCAGTCGGCGTTCTCCGTCTGCGACGCGCAGGCGACGCTGCCCTCCGGCGCCCCGGAGTGGCCCCAGGGCTACTGCTCGCAGAACTGCGCCGCGGCGGGCGGGACGCCGTGCCCCAACGGCTCCGAGTGCGTGCAGACCCGGACCAGCGTCTACCAGTGCCTCAAGTCCTGCCGCACCGGGTACGCCGACTGCCGGCAGGGCTACACGTGCGCCGCGCTCGCCGGGGTCCACGACGGCGTCTGCATCACCAAGTGCGGGGGCGACGTGGACTGCGGCGGCACCAACCCGTTCTGCCGCACCTGCGACGGCCTCTGCTTCACCCAGAACAAGCCCACCGGCGTGATCGGCGACCCGTGCACCACCACCGCGGACTGCGGCGCCGCGCAGATCTGCTACACCGGCTTCACCTGGACGACCACCGGCAAGGGCGTGTGCACCCAGCCCTGCGGCACCGTCTGCTCGGCCTGCCCCAACGGCTCCGCCTGCGTGGCCCTGCCGTACAGCGGCGGGTCGCTCCTGTGCATGCGCGACTGCGTCCCGGGCAGCTGCGCCCCCGGCCAGCAGTGCCTGAGCCTGGGTGGTTCGCGGGCGTGCGTGCCGTCCTGCACCGCCACCTCGTGCCCGCCGGGCCAGACCTGCCAGCTGGGGCAGTGCATGTCCAGCAGCGCGGACGCGGGGACGTGCGACCTCTGCTACGCGGGCGGGAACGGCGGGGGCACGTTGCCGGACGGCGGCACCGGGCCGGGTAACCCGGACCCGGGCGGCTGCGGCTGCCAGAGCGCCGGCGCCACCGGGGCGGCCATCCTGTTCGCGCTGGCGTTCCTGCTCACCCGGAGGGCGAGGCGAGCGTGGCCGCGCCCGTGATGCCGGAGCCGCAGGCGCGCGCCGCCGCGGACTTCAACCTCCGCTTCGTCCTGGAGGCGCTGGTGAAGGAGCGCCTGCTCACGCCGCAGCAGGGCCAGGACGTGGTGTCCAAGGAGGCGGCGGCGCGCCAGCGGGTGCTCAAGTCGCAGGGCGTGGCCGGCAAGGAGGCCGCCCGCTACGAGGTCTCGCCGGTGGAGATCGTGGCCGCCTTCCAGGTGCCGCACCCGGACGGGCGGGGCGGGACGCTGGACCAGGACCGCGTGACGGAGGTGGCGGCGCGCGCGGCCGGGGTGCCGTACCGCAAGCTGGACATGCTCAAGCTGGACATGGCGCTGGCCACCCGCACCATCTCCAGGCCGTTCGCGCAGAAGCACGTCCTCCTCCCTTTGGAGCGCAACGGCACCAAGCTGACGGTGGCGGTGGCCAACCCGTTCGACCGCGAGCTGTTCGAGAGCCTGCGGCGGCTGACGGGGATGCAGATCGACCCGCTGCTCTCCGCCAAGTCCGACATCCTCAAGGCGATCGCGGACATCTACGGGTTCAAGAAGACGCTCGCCAGGGCCGCGGACGACTTCCAGCCCACCGGGCAGCTCCAGAACTTCGAGCAGCTCGTCTCGCTGGGCGGGCAGCAGGAGCTGGACGCGTCCGACAAGCCCATCGTCCAGGCGGTGGACTACCTCCTGCGCTACGCCTTCGACAACCGGGCCTCGGACATCCACGTCGAGCCCAAGCGCGAGAGCTCGCTGGTGCGCCTGCGCATCGACGGGGTGATGCACCCGGTCTACACGCTGCCCCACCAGGTGCACGCGCCCATCGTCTCCCGCGTGAAGATGATCTCGCGCATCGACATCTCGGAGAAGCGGCGCCCGCAGGACGGCCGGATCAAGACCGAGCGCGAGGGCCGCGAGGTGGAGCTCCGCGTCTCCACGCTGCCCACCGCCTTCGGCGAGAAGGTCGTCATCCGCATCTTCGACCCGGAGACGCTGGTGCAGGACATCGCCCAGCTGGGGTTCGACCCGGAGGAGAAGGAGGTCTTCGAGTCCTGGATCGACCAGCCGCACGGGCTGATCCTGGTCACCGGCCCCACCGGGAGCGGGAAGACCACCACGCTCTACTCCGCGCTCAAGGCGCTCGCCGGGCCGGACGTGAACGTCACCACCATCGAAGACCCCATCGAGATGGTGTGGGACGCGTTCAACCAGGTGCAGGTGCAGCCGAAGATCGGCCTCGACTTCGCCTCCGCGCTCCGCCACATCCTGCGCCAGGACCCGGACGTCATCATGGTGGGCGAGATCCGCGACCCGGAGACGGCGGAGAACGCCATCCAGTCCGCGCTCACCGGCCACCTGGTGCTCTCCACCCTCCACACCAACGACGCGCTGGGGGCGGTGACGCGGATGAAGGACCTGGGGGTGCCCCCGTTTTTGCTCTCCTCGTCGCTGGTGGGGATCATGGCCCAGCGCCTGCTGCGGCGGATCTGCTCCCAGTGCTCGGCGGAGACCACGCTCACCACCGACGAGCTGGCCGCGCTGCAGACCCCGCTCCCGCTGCTCCCCGGCGGCGTCCAGCTCCGCCGCGGCGCCGGCTGCGTCCGCTGCCGCCAGACCGGCTACTACGGCCGCACCGGCATCTTCGAGATCGTCTCCGCCACCTCGGACCTGCGGGATCTCATCACCCGCGAGGGCGAGATGCCGCAGATGGCCGCCGCCGCCCGCGCCGCCGGGATGCGAACCCTGCGCGAGGCGGGGGTGCGCAAGCTGGCGCAGGGGCTCACCTCGTTCGAAGAAGTGATGCGGATGACCACCTAGTCCAGCGAGTCCAGACGAGGCGAGCGCTCGCTGAGCGCCGGCGTGGAAGAGCCCCGATTCACGCCCGCGTGGCTACCTTTGAACGGGGAACCCGCGATGCCCGAGCTCGAGATCACCTGGGTGCGGTTCGAAGCGCCCGCCGCCCACCTCCTGGGCGAGCTGGAGGCCAATCCACACGAGGACATCGTCGCGCTCGGCGGGCGGCGATTCGCGTATACCCACAAGGAGGCCATCGACGCGCTCCACCGGGGCGTTCGCCTCGCCGTCCGGGTCGGCGACGGGCGCGTGCCGGTGTCCGTGGTCGAGGTCGGACTGCGCGGGCCCTACGTGCGCGCCCACGGCCACGGTGACTGGTCGGACGAGCTGCTCGGGCTTCCACGCTCGCCCAAACGAACGGTCGGGCCGTCGTTCGATTCGCTGGCCTGACCGCCCGCGGGCCCAGCGGGCCGGCCGGCGCGGGGGTCGTTACCTTCACCCCAGGGTGAGACCATGGAGAGCAGCGGCGCGCGCGGCCTGATGCGGAGGATCGAGGGGGACGTGGAGGATCTGGGCCGGGCCGGAATGGAGGGCGAGGGCGGCCGGCTCGTCGCGCGCCTGACGGCGGACTGGAGCGATCTGTTGAGCGCGATCGGACCGATGGAGGATCCGTTCACCCGCGCCTGCCCCTCCTGCGGCCAGATGGGCATGCCCGCCGCCACGCGGTGTGGCTATTGCTGGGTGGCGCTCGAGCCCCTGGTTGCCCCGGTGGGTCCGGGGAACGGTGGGCAGCGAAAGTCGCCCTCCGAGCAGTCCGCGCTGTCCAGCTTCGAGGGCGAGGGCGGAGCGCTCTAGAACCGGCACTGCACGATGGTGTTGAAGCCG
>DASRBA010000427.1:0-23678 GCA_035637895.1 Myxococcaceae bacterium | reverse complement strand
CTCATCCCCAGCGACGCGCCCTCCGGCCCGGTGATCGGCGCCAACGCCAACGTGCGGGTGTTCGAGAAGTTCGGGGTGGACCGCGAGTGGTGGCTGGGGCTGAACGCCGGCGGGTTCACCAACCCCAACCGCATCTCCGCGCTCCTGCTGGGCGTGTCCGCCCAGCGGCAGATCACGCCCGACGACGTCTACTTGCCCAGCTGTCACCTCGGCGGCCAGGCCGGGTACATGGTGACGGTGGCGCCGGACGGCACCACGGTGGGGACGCCCACCATCGGCGGCATCGCGGAGTGCATCTTCGCGCACCGCTTCGCCGTCCACGGCGGGCTGCACATCGTGATTCCATTCCAACTGGGCTCCACCGGGTTCGGCTACGGCGGGTTGGCCCCCGAGGGAGGAGCGGCGATCCTATGGTGACGTTCGAGCGGGTGGCGCTGGTAGGAGCGGCCGCGGCGCTGGCGGCAGGGTGCTCCACGCCCTTCTCCCCCAGGTTGATGACCGTCCCGCCGGAGATGTCGCGGAGCGTGCCGGCGCCGGTGACGTCCAGGCCGGTACCTGGGGCGCCGCAGAAGATGGAGCTGCGCGGGCCGTCCAGCGACACCAAGTACGTCGTCCGGCTGGCGGAGGGCGGGCGCGTCTGGGAGGTGGAGCTGCCCGAGTCCGCCGGCGGGTACGAGGTGCGGGTGCCGCTGGCGGGCGGGCCGCTGGAGCAGATGACCTCCGCGGACGAGGAGCTGCTGGCGGACTCCACGGCGAAGGCCGCCACCTCCGGGCTGCCGGAGGCCGGGGGCGGCAAGGCGGTGGACGCCAAGGGCGCGGCGAAGAAGAAGAGCTACCTGGGGTCGCTGGCCAAGGTGAACGAGCTGTACGTGGGCAAGAAGTTCGAGCTGGCGCTGATCGAGGTGGTGGCCCTGGAGAAGGAGTACCCCCAGGACAGCCGCATCCTCTCCATGAAGGGATCGCTCTACCTCAAGCTGGGCAAGCACAAGCTGGCGCGGGAGGCGTGGGAGAAGGCGCTGCAGATCAACCCCAACGACCAGGCGCTGGCCGAAGCGCTGCGCGAGCTGTCCTCGCGCGAGGAGTGAGGGACACATGCACGTCGTGGTGGGAATCGTCTCGCTGTTCTTCGTCCTCGCCGGCGCGGTGATGCTGGGCCACACCGGGACGTTCAGCGGCGTCCTCTACGGGCCGGCGCTGCTGCTGGTGGGCGTGGGGCCGCTCTGCGTGGCGGTCACCTCGTACCGGCTGGAGGAGCTGTCGGGCTGCTTCTCCGCGCTGCGGCGCGCGCTGGGGTTCAACGCGGCCCGGTCGCGGCTGGTGCTCTACGAGGAGCTGTCGCGCTTCGCGGCGGCGGTGCGCGGGCGGCAGGCGGCGCAGGCGCACGAGATCGCCGAGTCCGCCTCGCATGAGCTGATCCGCCAGCTGGCGCCGCTGGTGCTGCGCAAGTACTCGTCCGACGACATCGAGCGCACCGCCGGCACCGCCGCCTTCGTGCAGGTGAGCGCGCTCAAGCGGAGCGAGGACGTGCTCACCACGCTGGCGCGCGTGGCGCCGGCGACGGGGCTGGTGGGGACGGTGCTGGGGTTGATCAGCCTGCTGAAGGACCTCCAGCGCTTCGAGCAGCTGGGCCCTTCGATGGCGCTGGCGCTGCTGTGCACCCTGTACGGCCTGGTGCTGGCGAACGCCGTGTTCCAGCCGCTGGCCCGGCTGATCCACTCCTTCGCCGCGGTGGCGCTGGAGGAGTCCAAGCTGCTCACCCGCGCCATGCTCCTGCTCACCGAGGAGAAGCCGCTGGCGGACGTGCGGCGGCTGTTCGAGTCGGCGGGCGGCGCGGCGCCGAGCGAGCCCGCGCCCGCGGTCAGCTCGGCGGCGGGGGGCGGCCAGTGAGGGAGGACCGCGACCTCGACGCGCTGATGGGGGGGGACAACGGGCAGGACGAGCTGTGGCTGATCAGCTACGCCGACCTGCTCACGCTGCTGATCGGCTTCTTCGTGCTGCTGGTGGCGGTGTCGCCGGTGAAGCTGTCCCGGTTCGAGCGGCTGGCGGCCTCCATCAACGGGCAGAAGCAGGCGCCGCTGGTGAACCTGCAGGAGAAGGTGGACGAGCTGATCAAGAAGTCCAAGCTGGAGGACCGGGTGATGACGCGGGAGGACGCGGAGGGCCTGGGCATCGAGCTGAAGGACGCGCTCCTGTTCGACTCCGGGTCCGCCATCATCCGGCCGGAGGGGCGCGCCGCCATCGCCGACGTGGCGAAGCTGGTGCGGGAGCTGCCCGGGGATCGGCCCGTCATCATCGAGGGGTACACCGACGAGGTGCCCATCGCCACGCCGCAGTTCCGCTCCAACTGGGAGCTGTCCAGCCAGCGGGCGATCAACGTGCTGGACGCGCTGGAGTCGGCGGGCGTGGCCCACAGCCGGATGAGCGTCCGGGGGCACGCGGACACCAAGCCGATGGCCACGCAGGGGTCCGTGGATCAGCAGCGCGCCGCGAACCGGCGGGTCGTCATTCGGGTGGAGTGAGCGATGCGAATGCGGATGGCATGGTTGTGCTGGGTGGTGGCGGGGAGCGCGGCGGCGCAGGCGGGAAGCACCACCCTGACCGGGAAGGTGAAGGCGGACGCGGAGGAGCGGGCGCGGGTGGAGGTGGCGGACCTGCTGCGGACGCTGTGCCCGGAGCAGTGCGTGCTGCTGGGGGTGGAGGCGCGGGTGGAGGAGGAGACGTCGGCGGACGCGCCGCCCGGCTTCGAACAGGTGACGCCGGGGGCGAAGCTGCCGGTGCTGCGGACGCTGAGCGCGACGGTGCTGCTGGACGAGGAGCTGCCGTCGGCGTTCCGGTCCAAGGCGCGGTCGCTGGTGTCGGAGCGGCTGAAGGCGCTGGGCGCGGCGCCCACGGTGAACATCCAGACGGTGAAGTTCCCGCCGAGGAACGCGCCGCACCTGGACGCGGACGACAAGGACAAGAAGGCGGACCCGTTCCCGAAGCCGGACCCGTCCGAGAACCAGCCGCAGCTGTCGCCGGGGGAGAAGATGCAAGAACGACTGGCGGAGTCGGCGCCGCTGCTGGTGGTGGCGCTGCTGGCGTTGCTGGCGGTGCTGGGCGTGGGCGCGCTGATGGTGCTGGCGATGCGGAGGGCTTCGCAGGCGCCGGCGCCGCTGCCGGAGTACGAGGAACTGCCGGAGGTGGAGCAGGCACAAGGTGCGGGCGCGGCCGCGCCGGTGCCGGTGGAGCTGTCGCCGGAGCGGGCGCGGCGGCTGGAGAAGTCGCTGCGGGAGGAGCGGACGGTGCGCAACGCGCTGATCCGGGACGCGCTGCGGAAGGGGGAGGCGCCGCTGGTGGCGCGGTGGGCGCGGGAGATGGGGGACTTCCTGCTGGAGGACGTGCAGTCGGACGTGGTGCCGCACGAGGCGATCCAGCGGCTGTCGGCGGAGCTGACCAAGCCGCCGGCGACGGACGCGGCGTCGAGGGCGGCGTCCATCCAGGAGCTGGAGGGGCGGCTGATGGCGGCGCGGCTCCTGTACGCGTCGGAGAGCGCGGAGGCGGCGTTCTCGTTCCTGGAGGGGGTGCGGCCGGAGCGGTTCGCGTCGGCGTGCCAGGGGTTGTCGCCGGCGGCGCTGGAGATGGCGCTGCGGTTCGCGCCGGCGGCGCACCGGGCGGCGGCGTTCAAGCGGTTCCCGGCGTCCACGAAGCAGGAGATCGCGCTGGCGTGGGTGCGCCGCCCGGACCCGAGCGCCTCGCACGCGCACGCGGTGGCGGACGAGCTGAAGGCGCTGGTGGCGGACGCCACCGGGCATGCGTCGCGGGTGGAGCAGATGGTGCTGGAGGTGGTGGATTCGCTGCCGCCCGGGGAGCAGGAGAAGCTGGTCCGGCGCCTGGAGCGCGAGGGCGACGGCAAGGTGGCCAAGGCGCTCGTCACCGAGGCGTCGCTGCGGGAGACGCCGGTGGAGGTGCTGGGGGCGGCGGTGCTGCAGCTGCCGCCGGCGAGCCTGCTCAGCTACCTCTCCGGCGCGGAGCCGGACATCCGCGACCAGGTGCTGGCCGCGTGCCCCAGGTCGCTGCAAGGGGAGCTGAAGGAGGAGCTCACGCTGGGGCGGACCACCGCGCCGGAGGAGTTCCTCGCCGCCCGGCGGGAGCTGCTGGCGAGGCTGCGCGACGAGCTCGATCGGCGCGGCGCTCGGGCCAACGGCAACGGGGGGCGGTCGTGAGTCTCGGCGCGGCGCGCCGAGATGGTTCCGCGCGCCGAGATGGTTCTGCGCGCCGAGACGGTTCTGCGCGGGTGGCGCGTGGCGCATTCAGCGCTGCGCGCCGGGAAGAAGGTCCTGCGCGCGGAGCGCATGGTCCATACGGCGCTGCGCGCCGGAACCAGTACCCAGCGCGGGGAGCTGATCAACACCTCGTTGCCCCTTGCGCTCGGCTCGTCCTCGCGCACACGATGCACCATTCCTCCGGGCCGATCGCGCGGGAGCGCGCCCCATGAAGTTCCTCCCCATCCTCGCCTTGCTCGCGCTGTACGCGGCCGGGCCGCAGTGTGAGACGCGCCCGCCGGTGCCCGACTCCGGCAGCGTCCGGGACGGCGGTCACAAGGACAGTGGAAGTGGCGGCGGCGGCGGCGGTGGGGGCTTCGGCGACGGCGGCTGGTGGTGGGGCGGCACCTGGGACCCGAACCTCCCCGACGGCGGCTACCCCGGCAGCGGCCGCAACGGCGACAACGGCACCGACGTGGTGTTCCTCGTCCGCATGGACCGCGGCCTCGCCAACGACGCCGCCCTCTACTTCCGCCTGGTGGACCAGGTCCGCAACGCGCTCGCGCACTCCGGCCTCTCCATCCTCGAGACCGCGCTGATCTCCCACGAGGACGGCCGCCCGCTGTGGGCCCAGTCCAAGCAGATCCCGCCGCCGGTGAAGCTCGTCGACGCCCTCAACTTCTACGCCCAGCAGCTCCCCGATCAGCCCGAACCGTGCAGCACCACGGGCCTGGCGCAGCTGGGCTCCAGCATGCCGTACGAGCTGCTCGCCTACCCGCCCGAGCTCACCGGCGTCCCCTGGTACGAGCAACCCTTCCAGACCCGCCCCAGCGCCCTCCTGGTGGTGATCATCGACTCCGACGTCCGCCCGGCCCCGATCTCCTCCCAGTCGTGCGTGAACGGCCTGGACGCGCCCGCCGCCTGGTTCGCCGGCAACGCCTACCCGCAGTGGCTCATCTGGGGCCTCTCGCGCCCGACGACCCGCTTCTGGATCATCTCCACGCCCGAGGACGGCACCTCCGTGGACGCCATGCGCCAGACGTGTCTCGCCGCCGGATACCCTCCCACCGCGCTGGACACCATCTCCCCCTCGGCCGTGCCCTTCTACGACCCGTGGGCGAGCGGGATGAACGCCTACTTCCCCAACCTCGCCACCCGCGCCGACTACTGCTCGAGCATGGCGGGCTCGTTCCCGGCCCAGTCCCTCGCCGACGACTGGGCGAAGGTCCTCCGAGCGCAGGTCGGCTTGCCGTGACCTTGCGCCCGCCGCTCGCCGCCAAGCGCGTGCGGGTGCGCCGTCCAGGCGGGCCGCCGGGCGTCCGCCTCAAGGTCCGCGGCCGCCGCCCGCCCGCGACCTCGACGAAGCGCGCGGCCACCCCGCCCTCCCGCGCCCGCTGGAGGTGGGCGGGGCTCCTCCTGGCCGTGGCCATTGGCCTCACCATGCTCCTCCGCTCCTGCGCGGAGGAGGTCCCCCCGCCGCCTCCGGGACCCATCTCCGCCGGGCCCCCGGCGCCACCCCTCCCCAAGGAGCCGGCGACCAGGCCCGCGCCGCCGCCCCCGCCCAAGGTGGCGAAGCCGCTGGACGAATGGGCGCCCCAGCGCAAGCTCCTCCGGGACGCCATCGCCGCCCGGAGCGGCGACCTGGCCGCGTGTGCGCTGCCCCCCGGCTCCCCCTCCCGCCTGCTGACGCGGATCCGGGTGACCAAGGCGGGGGTGGTCCGCGGGGTGGTCTTCGCCAACGCGGACCCGCTGCCGCGCGGCCTGCCGGATTGCCTCCGCGGGAAGATCCAGGCGTGGAATTTCGCGGAGCTGAAGCTCCAGGCGGACGTGGAGGTGCTGGTCACCTTCGACCTGGGCCCTCACCCCGGCGCGCCCAGGCCCTGAGCAGGAGATCCCGCGCTGGTGCTAGCATCGCCCGCGCATGGAACTGAACGAGATCCTGACGATCGCGCTCCGCGGTGGGGCCTCCGACATCCACCTGAAGGCCGGCCTCCCCCCCATGTTCCGCGTCGACGGCGCGCTGGTCCCGCTCAAGGACGGCAAGCGCCTCCCGCCCGAAGAGGTGGCGCGGATGGCCTTCGGGATCATGAACGAGTTCCAGAAGGAGAAGTTCAAGAACACCAACGAGGTGGACCTGGCCTACGGCGTCCCCGGCCTGGGCCGCTTCCGCGTCAACGTCTTCCAGCAGCGCGGCACCATCGGCGCCGTCCTCCGCGTCATCCCGTTCAAGGTGCTGTCGATCAAGGACCTGCTGCTGCCGCCGGTGCTGGAGAAGACCGCCCTCGAGGAGCGCGGGCTGATCCTGGTCACCGGCACCACCGGCTCCGGCAAGTCCACCACCCTGGCGGCGATGATCGATCACATCAACGCCGTCGAGACCAACCACATCATGACGATCGAGGACCCCATCGAGTTCCTCATCCGCGACAAGCGGTCCATCGTCAACCAGCGCGAGGTGGGCGTGGACACCATGTCCTTCAGCCAGGCGCTGAAGAGCGCGCTGCGCCAGGACCCGGACGTCATCCTGGTGGGCGAGATGCGCGACCTGGAGACCATCGAGACCGCGCTCACCGCGGCGGAGACCGGCCACCTGGTGATGTCCACCCTCCACACCCTGGACGCCACCGAGACGATCAACCGCATCATCTCCGTCTTCCCGCCCTACCAGCAGAAGCAGGTCCGCCTGCAGCTGGCCGCCACCTTGAAGGCGGTCATCTCCCAGCGCCTGGTGGCGCGCGCCGACGGCAAGGGCCGCGTGGCGGCGGTGGAGATCCTCAAGGCCACCGCCCGCGTGCGCGAGATGATCGAGGACAAGGACCGCACCAAGGAGATCGCGGACGCCATCGCCCAGGGCCACCTCAGCTACGGGATGCAGACCTTCGACCAGTCGCTGATGTGGCTGGTGAAGAACAACCTGGTCACCTACGACGAGGCCAAGCGCCAGGCGTCCAACCCGGACGACTTCGCGCTCCGCTTCTCCGGCATCAGCGGCACCTCCGACTCGAAGTGGGACTCCTTCGACCAGAAGGCCGGCGAACCGGCCCAGCCGGCGCCCGGCACGCCCGCCTTCGCCCAGAAGGGCGCCCCGGCCGCCAGCCTCGGCGGCGCGCCCCGCCAGCCCACCGCCACCCGCGCGGCCGCCCCCGCCCCCGCCAAGCCCAAGACGCCCTCCGGCGGCGAGAGCGGCGGCGGCGGCGACGACTTCCAGATCGAGCGCTTCTGAGGGCCGCGACCTCCGGGCTCAGTACTTCTGGAGGAACGCGGCGGCGCTCGCCTGCTGCCGCTCGCGGATAGCGATGCAGGAGTCGATGGTCTCCAGCGTTCGCGCCAGGCGGACGCGGCCCTGCGGGACCTGCGCGGCGCGCGGGGTGAAGGTGGCCACCACGTCCTGCCGGTGGGCCGCGTCGCAGAAGTCCACGCCGGAGACGATCAGGTCGCCCACTTCCTCGCGCGCCAGCTTCACCAGCAGCTCGTCGAAGTGCGCCTTCACGAAGGCGTAGGCCAGCTCGCGGACCTCCGGGTGCTCGAGCGCGACCTGGACGAGCGGGCCCACCGCCTCGCGCACGTCGACCTTCCCGCTCAACAGCAGGTCGAGGTTCCGCTGCGCCAGCGCCGGCGACCGGGTGCCGCCCATGGCGAAGAACAGGCGCCGGCGCTCGTCGGCGTCCCGGGTCTTCAGCGCGGCGCCGGCGAGCTGGTCGTAGAGCGCGGCGTCGTCGCCGCCGGCGGCCAGCTCCAGGACGATGCCGGTGGCCTCGTGCTCGACGGCCTTGTGGTCCGCGAGCCAGGCCACCGCCAGCCGGCGCGCCTCGGCCCGCAGCGCCGGCTCCCCGCCCAACCGCCCCGCCGTCCCCAGCAGGACGCCGCGGCGCAGCTTCACCTCGTCGTCCTCCTTCGGGCGCGGCCGCAGTCCCGCGGCCCGGGCGGGCGGGCCGAAGACCTCCCGCACCATCCGCGCCAGCTTCGGGCGCAGCGCGTCCGGGATGATCGACTCGTCGAGCTCCTCCACGAACGACGCCGCCAGGGTGATCTGGTAGCGGTCGCCGGACTTCACCGCCGGGCCCACCTGCGCCAGCGCGTCCGCCATCGGGATGTCGCCGGAGGACACCAGGGCGAACAGGTCGCCGAGGAGGTTGGTGCGCTCGGCGCGGGTGAGCGGGGCCGCGCCGCCCATCAGCGCCGCCCAGAGCTTCGGCGGCAGCGAGACGCGGTAGTAGCCGAGCGCGCCGTCGTTGGGGACGACCCACGCCGGGCAGGACTTCGCCTCCGGGAGCGGGAGGTCCAGCTCCGCGCCGTCCATCACCGCGCACGCGCGCGCCGGCCCGGCGGCCCCCGGGTAGCGGGCGCAGAGGGGGATCTTCCACCGGCGCTCGTCCGTGCTCAGCCCGAGGCGGAGGTACCGGCGCTGCGAGAGGCGGAGGCTGGGCGCCTGGCCGGCGGCGCAGCGCAGCTCGGCGGAGACGAGCGGGATGCCGGCCTGGTCGATGAAGGTGGAGAGGGCCGGCACCACGTCCGCGTTCGCCTCGGCGCCGAGCGCGGCGAACAGGTCGGCGGCGGCGGCGTTGCCGTCCTGGTGCGCGGCCACGTAGCGGCGGACGCCGGCGCGGAACTTCTCCCGCCCCACCCACCCCTCGGCCATGGTCAGCACCTCCTGGCCCTTGAGGTAGGTGATGGCGTAGTTCCCGCCGCCCACGGTGCCCATCTCCTGCTGGGACGCCACCGGCTGCCGGATCGCCGGCGCGCTGGAGAGGCTGTCCGCGGCCATCGCGCGGGCGCGCACGGCGGCGACCCGGTGGACGGCCCGCTCCCACTCCGGGTGCCAGTCGTCGAGGACGCGGGTGGCGAGCCAGTCGGCGAACGTCTCGTTCAGCCAGACGTCGTCCCACCAGGCCATGGTCACCAGGTCGCCGAACCACTGGTGGGCGATCTCGTGCACCATCCCGTAGGTCACCCAGCGCGTGTGGTTGGGGTCGACGGCGTCGGGCTTGTTGAGCACCCACTCGGCGCGGGAGGTGATCAGCCCCGGGTTCTCCATCGCGCCGAGGAAGAGCGGGATGGAGACGAAGTCCAGCTTGCCGTAGGCGTAGGGGATGCCGAACCAGGCCTCCAGGCGCTCCAGCCCGGGGCCGGCGATCTCCTTCAGCATCTGCAGCTCCCCGGAGCGGCCCTTCAACACCAGCGCGCCCACCGGCGTGCGGCCGGCGCCCCAGCGGCCCAGGTCCACCCGCTCGAAGGGGCCCACCGCGAAGGCGACGAGGTAGGTGGGGAGTGGGCGGGTGCGGGCGAAGCGGACGACGTGGAGCGGGCCTTCGTCGGACTCGGATTCGATGGGGGTGTTGGAGGCGGAGAGGAGGCCGCGGGGCGCCTTGAGGGTGAGCTGCCAGGGGACCTTGAAGGCGGGCTCGTCGAAGCAGGGGAAGACGCGGCGCGCCTCGGTGGCTTCGAACTGGGTGAAGGCGTACCAGTCGTCTCCGGACTTCTCGCGGAAGAGGCCGCTCCAGTCGGTGGAGGAGATCCGGCCCCGGTAGGCGACGGTGAGGCGCGCCTCGCCCGGGCCCACCGGCGCGGGGAGGCGGAAGCCCAGGTAGTGGTCGTTCGCCGGGTGGGCGGTGGCCTTCAGCGGCGCGCCGCCGGCCGGGGTCAGCTCGGCGCGGTCGACGTCCAGGTTGCGCCCGTGGAGCCAGAGGACGTCCGTCTTCGAGGAGAGGCGGAGGTCGATGGAGATCTCGCCCGAGAAGTGGTCGGAGGTCGGGTCGACGGTGAGGGTCGCGGTGTAGCGGAGCGGGCGCGCGGCGTCGCCGAGGCGGAAGGTGGGCGGCTGGGGCGCGGGAGCGGACGCGGGTGGGGTGGGCGGGGCCGGCGGCGTGGCCGAGGGGGTGACGCAGCCGGCGAGAAGGAGCAGGGCGAGAGCGAGGGCGCGCAGGGTGGGCCTCCGGGCGGTGAGCCGGCGGACAATAGGGCCGCGGAGGGGGCCGGGAAGGCCCGGGGTCGCGGAATGCCGCGAACGGCCGGCGTGAATAGGCGGCGCCGCCCGTGTCCCTCTCCTGGTGCGGCCACCCCGGCCGCGCGGAAAGAGAGGGACGATGGACGCCCGCAACCCGAACGGGTTCACGCGAGTCGTGTCGGTGATGCTGACGCTGGCGCTGTTTTCAGGACAGGGCTGCTTCCGGGGCTACGTCATCCCGACCGTCGAGCTGCAGAAGCTCGACGGCTTCGACGCCGAAGCGCGGCCCCCGGAGGGAGAGAGGGTCCCCACCCAGGGCCCGGTCACGGTGCCGGCGCCCTTCCGCACGCTCCAGAGCGCCGACGGCTCCTCCATTCCATTCGACGCGTCCAGCCAGCTGTGGCTCCACAGCGGGACCCAGGAGCTGGGTGGGAAGTTCCGGCGGCTCCAGGTGACGCCCTCGCTCCTCGACGGCGTCCTGCAAGACCAGGCTCAACCCCTGCACCTGGAGCTGAGCAGCGTCCAGCACGCCACGCTCATCCGCCTCGACCCGACCTTGACCCTCCTCGCGTCCCTGAGTGGCGCGGTGGCGGTCGCGCTCGTCGTGGCGATGGCGACGTCCCACGGCTGCGGCATCATGGTGTGCGGCTGAGCATGAGGCAGGGCCGCGGAGCCGACCCCGCTCCAGGGAGGCGCTACTGCTTGAGCTCCCCGCGCTCGTCGTCCAGCTCGCGGGCATCCAGCACGCCCACCAACCGGCGCGCCCGCTCCGGGGAGACCAGCCGCTGTCCCTCCAGGAACTTCACCATCCTCCGCAGCGACTCCCCGGCGCGCCCGCGCTCCGACGCCGGGAACTTCGCCCCCAGCGTCTCCAGCGCGTCCGTCACGTGCTCCGGGTTGATCGCCTGCGGCCCCTCCGACCACGCCGTCTCGAACAGCGTCCGCGCCGCCAGCTCGTGGGCCGTGGCCCACCCGGCCTCCGCCGCCGCGCCGAACGCGCCCACCAGCTCGTCCACCCGCGCGCGGGTGAGCTTCGCCAGCTCCGGGATCTCCTCCAGGCTGGTGCGCACGAACTCCCGGTCGAACCGGTCCGGGTCGTCCTCGTACCCGAACGCCTCCTCCAGCAGCAGCGACGCCAGCAGCTGGTCCGCCGCCGCCTCGCCCGCGCCCTCCGCCCTCAGCGCCGCCCGCGCCGCCGCCAGCGGCCCCTGGAAGCCCTCGTCCTCCGCCAGCGCCCGGAGCGCCGCGTGCGCCGCCAGCACCACCACCGCCTGCTGCGCGTCCAGGTCCGGCGGCCCGGGCCCCTCGCCCCCGCGGCCCCGCCGCGCGCCCACCAGCGCCGCCCGGTGCTCCGGGAACGCCCGCGCCGCCTCCGCCAGCGGCCGCTCCTCCGCGCGCAGGACCTCCCCGTGGTCCTCGCGCCGGAGCACGTCTGCGGCCGCGTCGACGCTCAGGTACCGCGCGAGGATCGGGTGCATGCGTGGCGGCTTATAGTCCGGCCGGCGATGGCGGACACCACCCACCCACCCGGAGAGCCGGATCCTGCACTTCGCGACGCGCTCCGCCTCCTCTCCATGCGCGCCCGCACCCGCCAGGAGCTCCAGCAGGCCCTCACCCGCAAGCAGCACCCCTCCGCCGCCATCACCGCCGCCCTGGAGCGCGTGCAGTCCCTGGGCTACCTGGACGACGCCCGCTACGCCCGCGCCCGCGCCGAGTCCCTCCTCGGCGAGGGCAAGATGGGCCCCCAGGCGGTCACGCAGCATTTGCGCGCCCGTGGAATCCCGGCGGACGTGGTGCGTTCTGCCCTGGAGGATGCGGAACGCGCGCTGGACTTCGACGCCGAGGCGACCGCCCGGGCCCTGCTCGAGCGCCGGGGCCTCTCCGCGCCCGGGCGCACCCTCACCGACAAGGAGAAGGCGAAGGCCGCCCGCGTCCTGGCCGCGCGGGGCTTCTCCGCCGCGGTGGCCGAACGGCTGCTGGGGACCGCGCTGGATTCGCCTCCCGAGGGCGACTAGGGTCCGCGCCCCGATGAATTCCAGGATCTGCTCGCTGCTGCTCGGCGGCGCGCTGCTCGCGTTCGCCGCGGGTTGCGCCGGCGCCGCCGCCAAGCCGGACGCCAAGAACGCGCCCAAGACCGAAGGGGAGGCCATCCTCCAGAAGGGCCTCGATAACCTCAAGGACAAGAACTACGAGGAGGCGCGCACCTACTTCGACCTGGTCACGGCCCGCTACCCGTTCCTGGACGTGGCGCGCACCGCCGAGCTCCGCATCGCGGACATCTCCTACGAGAAGGAGGAGTACCCGGAGGCGCGCGACAAGTACCAGCAGTTCGTCAAGCTCCACCCCACGCACCCGGACGTGGACTACGCGGCGTACCGCGCGGCGACGTCGAACTACCAGGAGATCCCCAAGGACATGTTCGTCCTCCCGCCGTCGTACGAGAAGGACCAGACGCCGGTGAAGAACGCGCTGCGGGCGATGGAGGACTTCATGCGCCTCTACCCGAAGTCCAAGTACTTCGACGAGGCGAAGAAGACGCACGAGGAGGTCCGGCGCCGCCTCTGCCAGCACGAGCTGTACGCCGCGGAGTTCTACGCCAAGCGCGGGAAGTGGCAGGCGGTGGTGACCCGGCTGGACACCCTGGTGAAGCTCTACCCCGGCGCCGGGTACGACGAGCAGGCGCTGTGGGGCATCTACGACGCGTACAAGAAGCTGAAGGACGACGGGCGCGCGCAGGAGACGCTCAAGCGCATCCAGACCGCGCTGCCCGGCACCAAGGCGGCGGAGCGGGCGCAGAAGCTCCTCGGTGGCTGAGCCGGCTGAGTCGGGGAAGCCGGCCGAGCCCCCACCTCCCCCGGAGCCGCGGCGAGCGGGGGGACTGGTGCTGCTCCTGGTCCTCGCGGGCGGGCTGGCGCTCACCGCCCTGGTCCGGTGGTTCTGGGCCTCGGGCGACCCCACCGCCGACCTCGTCCTGCAGCTCAAGACCGCCGAGCACGGCGGCCTCTCCCTCGCCATCCCGGGCGAGCCGGCCCCCCTGTTCTCCGAGCGCCCCAGCTACGACCGCCTCACCGTGGAGTTGGAGCCGGGCGCGAAGGAGGCCTTCATCACCGCCACCCTCGACCTCCAGGGGAACCTGGGCGAGACCGAGGTGCACTCCCTGGGCTTCGAACGGGTGCGCTTCCTCCGCGACGGCCGCGGCTGGAAGGCGCCCGAGGGCCTGGCCCCCGTGCTCACCAAGGTGGTGGCGGCGCTGTGCGCGCGGCGGCGGGCGCTGGAGGCCGGGAAGGTCCCCGCGCTGGCGGCCCTGGCGGCGCAGACCGAGGACCAGGCGAGGGCGGACCCGGCGCTGGCGCTGCTGCTGGCCGTGCGGGGCCGGAAGTACCTGGTGAAGGGGTGGTACGTCCGGGTGGAGCGGGACGCGGTCACGGTGAGCGAGGACTACCGCCTCACCGGCGCCACCCCCGAGCGCCCCGTGGACGAGGAGAAGACCCGGCGCCTGGAGCTGCGGCCGGATGCGCACGGAGAATTCTACTTCGCGCGGGGGCTCATGTAGGCTACGCGCCTTCCACCGGAGATCGGCGGAGACTCATGGACGAGGCGCTCTCGCAGCTTTTGACCCTCGGCCGCGGCTGCTTTCTTCAGAAGCAGTACGCGGAGGCGGAGAAGTACCTGGCGCAGTTCGTGGAGAAGAACCAGGGCTTCGCCGACGTGTACAACATGCTCGGGCTCATCTACCACGAGCAGGGTCAGTTCGCCCGGGCCCAGCGCTCCTTCGAGTCGGCGCTCCGGCTGAACCCCGGCTACACCGAGGCCGCCCTCAACCTGGCCGTCATCTACAACGACCTGGGGAAGTACAAGGAGGCCAAGGAGGTCTACCAGGACGCGCTCCAGCGCCAGCGGGAGGCCCCCGGGCAGATCGACCCCTTCGTGCGCGGGAAGATCGCCAACATGTACGCGGAGATCGGCGACGCGTTCGCCTCCGCCGGGCTGGTGAAGGAGGCGGTGGGGGAGTACAAGCGCGCCCTGGAGCTGGGCCCCCAGTTCGTGGACGTGCGGCTGAAGCTGGGGAACGCGCTGAAGGACCTGGGCGACCTGGAGGGCGCCCTCGCCCAGTTCGAGGAGATGGCTCGAATCAACCCCAACTTCTTGCCTGGCCAGGTGGCTTATGGCATCGCGCTGCTGTCCTCCGGAAAGCGCGAGGAGGCGATCAAGGTCTGGGAGGCCGTGCTGGCCAGGGACCCCCAAAACCGGAGCGCCGGCATGTACCTGAAGCTGGTAAGGGAGCAACCTTCCAAGGTGGACCGCGCCGTCTAGAGGTATCCTTGAGCATCGTGACCGCACGAGAGGTCGTCGCCCAGTGAGCCCAGCGGCACCGTCAGCGGCGGCGGGCCAGAAGGCCTTCGCCCTGAAGTTCATCTCGGGGAAGTACCAGGGCGGGGAGTTCCCGCTGAAGATGGAGAAGCAGATCGTCATCGGCCGGTCCAGCGAGCTGGACATGGTGCTGGTCGAGGACATGGTCTCGCGCAAGCACGCCAAGATCACGGTGGCGGGCGGGAAGATCACCATCGAGGACCTGGGCTCCACCAACGGGACCTTCGTCAACGGCGAGAAGATCAAGCAGTCCAGGCTGAAGGAGGGGGACCGCATCCTCATCGGCACCTCCATCCTCAAGCTCATCCACCAGGGCGAGGACGCGGAGGACCTGGACGACGCCTCGGTGAAGCAGAAGCTGGAGGAGGCGGCGGCCCAGGCGGCGAAGGTCACCAAGACCTCGTCGATGACGGGGAAGATCGAGGAGATCCCGCTCCCGGACCTGCTGCAGCTGTTCCACACGTCGAAGAAGAACGGCGTGCTGGTGATCAAGAACGAGCAGGAAGGGAAGATCTACTTGAAGCAGGGCCGCGTCTACTACGCGGTGATCGACGACAACCACGAGCTGGGCCCGCAGAAGAGCTTCAACCGGATCGTCACCTGGGAGCTGGGCGACTTCGAGCTGCGCCCGCCGGACCCGCAGGAGTTCATGGTCGAGCTGGACAGCTCCACCGAGGCGCTGTTGATGGACGCGCTGCGGCTGCTGGACGAGTTCAAGCGGATCCACAAGGACCTGCCGGCGCTCTCCGCCCAGCTCCACCTCGCCCAGCCGATGTCCGCGCCGCTCAAGGACCTGGGGCCGGAGCAGTTGGACGTGCTCCAGCTGGTCCACAACTACGGGTCGTTCGGCGGGGTGCTGGACCACTCGGACAAGGACGACGTGGCCTCCGCGGAGATCGTCCTGCAGCTGATGAAGAGCGACTACATCCGGAGCGCGTAGCGCGCGCGCCGGCGCCCGAGGGCCCATGCCAGAGACAGAGAAGCGGCTCACCGAGATGAGCCACTGCGCGGGTTGAGCCGCGAAGATCCGGGCATCGGATCTGGCGCAGGTCCTGCGCCACCTGAAGAAGAGCAAGCGCGACCCTCGGGCCCTGGTGGGCTACGAGACGGCGGATGACGCCGCGGTGTACCGCGTGGCGAAGGACCTGGCGGTGGTGGAGACGGTGGACTTCTTCCCGCCCGTGGTCGACGACCCGTTCGTGTTCGGGGAGATCGCCGCCGCCAACTCCATGTCCGACATCTGGGCGATGGGGGCCAAGCCGCTCTTCGCGTTGAACCTGGTGGGGTTTCCCAAGGCGCTCCCGCTGGACCTGCTGGGGAAGATCCTGGCGGGCGGGCAGAGCAAGGCGGAGGAGGCGGGGATCCCCATCCTGGGCGGGCACTCCATCGACGACCCGGAGCCGAAGTACGGGATGGCGGTGACGGGGGTGGTGCATCCGAAGAAGGTGCTGACGAACGCGGGGGCGAAGGTGGGGGACGCGCTGATCCTCACCAAGCCGCTGGGGACGGGGATCGGCACCACCGCCATCAAGCGGAAGCTGGCGTCGGAGGCGCTGGTCTCGCGGCTGGTGGACGTGATGCGGACCCTGAATAAAAAGGGCGGGGAGGTGTTCGCGTCCGGGAAGGTGCAGGTGAACGCGCTGACGGACGTCACCGGGTTCGGGCTGCTGGGACACCTGGGGGAGATGATGGCGGGGGCGAAGCGGCGGGCGGTGATCTCCCTGGACCGGATCCCCATTTTGGAGGGCGTGCCGGACCTGGCGCGGCAGGGGGTGGTGCCGGGCGGGAGCAAGAGCAACCTGGAGTACGTGGCGCCGTACGTGGAGTTCCCGGACGGGCTCACGGACGACGTGAAGATCACCCTGGCGGACGCGCAGACCAACGGCGGGCTGCTGGCGGCGGTGCCGTTCAAGGACGTCGGCAAGGCGCTCAAGCTGCTGGGGAAGGCGAACGTGCCCGGGTACGTGATCGGCGCGGTGGTGCAGGGCAGCGGGATCCAGGTGGTGCCTTAGTGAGCGCCGCCGCGGCGCTGGTGCTGTTGCTGGCGAGCGCCGAGCCGCGCGTGGTGATCGACCCCGGACACGGCGGGAAGGCGGACGGGGCCATCGGGCCGGGCGGGTACAAGGAGAAGGACTTCTCGCTGGAGCTGGCGCAGAAGCTGGCGGCGTCGCTCGAGAAGGCGGGGGCGAAGGTGATGCTCACCCGCGACAAGGACGCCACCGTGGCGCTGCCGGAGCGGGTGGCGGCGGCGAACAAGTTCCACCCGGACCTGCTGATCTCGCTGCACGCGAACTCGATGCCCACGCGGAAGATGCGGGCGCAGAACCGGGGGATCGAGACGTTCTTCCTGTCGCTGAGCGCGTCGGGGGAGGACGCGCGGCACACCGCGGACCGGGAGAACAGCGAGGGGGTGGTGGCGGCGGGCGCGGGCGCGGCGGCGCAGCCTTCAGGGGACGACCCGCTGTCGTTCATCCTGGCGGACCTGAAGCGGTCGGAAGCGCACGCGGGGGCGTCGCGGCTGGCGTACGCGGTGCACCAGAAGCTGATCGCCCAGACGCGCGCGGAGGACCGCGGGGTGCAACAGGCGCCGCTGTTCGTGCTGACGGTGGATTGCCCGGCGGTGCTGCTGGAGCTGGGGTTCCTCTCCCACCCGGAGGAGAGCGCCAAGCTCAAGGACGGGGAGTACCAGGACACCCTGGTGGCGGCGATCAGCGAGGCGGTGAAGGGCTACCTCGCGGATACCCGGAAGCAGGACGTCCGCGCGCACCGCGAGTGACGTGCTATTGGGGGCGCATGCGCTCCTTCAATCGCGGCGCCCTCGAGCTGAGGCCGGTGAAGCTCACCCCCGGCGTCTCCATTCACGCCGAGGGATCCACCCAGGTGGAGTTCGGGAACACCAAGGTGCTGGTGACGTGCTCGGTGGAGGAGAAGGTGCCGCCGCACCTGCTGGGGAAGGGCGTGGGGTGGGTGACCGCGGAGTACGGGATGCTGCCGAGGGCGACGCACACGCGGACGGCGAGAGAGGCGGCGAAGGGGAAGCAGGGCGGGAGGACGATGGAGATCCAGCGGCTGATCGGGAGGTCGCTGCGGGCGGCGGTGGATACGGCCGCGCTGGGGCCGAGGACCCTGACGCTGGATTGCGACGTCATCCAGGCGGATGGAGGGACGCGGACGGCGTCGATCACCGGGGCGTACGTGGCGCTGGTGATGGCGCTGCGGAGGCTGGTGGAGAAGCGGTCGCTGAGCGCGATGCCGAAGCTGTCGCCGGTGGCGGCGGTGTCGGTGGGGATCATCCACGGGGAGGTGCGGGTGGACCTGGATTACGAGGAGGACTCCGCCGCGGAGGTGGACATGAATGTGGTGGGGACGGGGAGCGGGCACCTGGTGGAGGTGCAGGGGACGGCGGAGCGAGGAGTGTTCCACCGGCAGCAGCTGGACCAGATGCTCGACGGCGGGCTGGCGGCGATCGAGAAGTTGATCGTCATGCAGCAGGCGGTGCTGACGGGGGGGAAGTGACGCTGCTGTTCGCCACCCGGAACGCCGGGAAGGTGTGGGAGCTGCGGGAACTGGTGGGCGGGGCGCTGGAGGTGGAGTCGCTGCAGGAGCACCCGGAGGCGCCGGAGGTGGAGGAGGACGCGGAGACCTTCGAGGGGAACGCGAGGAAGAAGGCGCTGGCGGCGGCGGTGGCGACGGGGCTGCCGGCGCTGGCGGACGACTCGGGGCTGTGCGTGGACGCGCTGGATGGAAGGCCCGGCGTGAGGTCGGCGAGGTACGTGGAGGGGACGGACCGGGACCGGTACCTGGCGCTGCTGGAGGAGATGCGGGACGTGCCGGACGGGCGGCGGGGCGCGGCGTTCGAGTGCGCGCTGTGCCTGGCGTGGCCGGACGGGCGGACGGTGGTGGAGCAGGGGCGGTGCGAGGGGCGGATCGGGCGGGCGCCGAAAGGGGAGGGCGGCTTCGGCTACGACCCGGTGTTCGTGCTGCCGGACGGGCGGGCGATGGCGGAGCTTGGGCCGGGAGAGAAGTCGGCGATCTCGCACCGCGGGGCGGCGTTCGCGCGGATGAAGCCGCACCTGGCCGCGCTCGCCACCGGGCGGTAGTCAGTTCGGCGTCTCCCGCATCGTCAGTTGCACTGCTGGTGCCGGGCGGCAACAATGCCCGGCCTCTTCGGGGCGTAGCGCAGCCTGGTAGCGCACCTGCCTTGGGCGCAGGGGGTCGGAGGTTCAAATCCTCTCGCCCCGACAAGAGTGAGGCCCTGATCTCCTGCGGAGTTGCTGATGGGGGTCAGGGTCTTCGTTTGTGCGGACTCCTGGGGACGATGTTCGGGGACACGGTCCGAGATGGAGATCCGGTCGAGCCCCGCCTCGTGACCCTCGCTCTGGGCCAGGAGACGTGACCGGCGCCGTCCGATGAGGACAATCGAGCAAGTCCAGAAAGTGAAGGTGGCACGTGCTGCGGAAGCTGATCGTCGGCGTCCTCATCGGCGTTCTCGCGGGCAGCGGCTGCGCTCCGCCAGGTCTCATCGTTCGCACTGACCGCGGGCAGGCCGTGATGGTCGCCCTGCAGAAGGTGCGGCCTGTCGAATACGGCAAAGAGGATCTCCAGGTGGCGATGGGACTCTTCGCGGATCACGTCGCCGCGGTCATCCAGCACCAAGAGGGGAAGCTTCACGTGCGCCTCGCCTCCACCGACCCGATGGTGGAGGCCTACTTGGCGTGGTGTGACCGACGCAACTCACCGGGCGATTGCCTGGAGTTGCTCGACGGGAAGTCGCCCGGAATCTCCAACGACGGCAAACGCTCGATCGCCGTCAGGATGGCCCTCGGAACTGCCCTTGAAGAGGTGGCAAGCGTCATGCGCCACGTCGATCCAGTGAAGGTCGAGGCGCTGATCCTCATCTGGTTCACGATCTACTTCGCCTCGTTCGTCTTCCCCGACGTGACGATCACGAAAGTGGTGAGCTTCGTCATGAGCGCGAACATGGTCGCTTTCCTCGGGTGGGACGGATTCCGGAGCTTCGTGCTGGGCTATCGCGACATGTGCAAGGCGGCGGACGCGGCTCAGACGTTTGGCGCGCTGTTCGACGCCGGGCGGGCGTACGGAGCCCGGATGGGCCCTTCCATGGTGCGGATTGTCACCGCCCTCGTCACCTTGGGGCTCAGCGCAGCGACCGGGATGTCGGTGCCGGTCACGAGCCCGCCCGGCGGAGGCCAGGCGGTTGCGAACGCGGAGGCGATGGGGTTCCGCCTCGGGGCGGTGTCCAGTGGATCGGTCTCGGTCAGCGCCACCGGCACGATCACCTTGGTGCTCGCCAACGAGGCGACGAGCCCCGGTCGCGGTGGCTCTCAGACCAGCCCCAAGGATGCGAAGGAGAGCGGGCAGATCATCTGTCCTCGCGGTCCTGGGGCGGCGACGGGACCGGTGCCGAAGGGATATGTCCCGGTCAGCCGCTGGGTGAGCGAGGCCGAAGCAAAGCTCTGGATCAAGAACGGCGGCACCTACATCCCTCACGGAATCGGCGGCGAGAGTGGTCGCGTCTATGTGACCGTGCCTGGAGCGCCGCAACCAGGAGGGACCGGACCCATCCGCATCGACTTCGCCGTGGACTCGGCCGCGCTCAACGCGGCCGGCAAGGAGGGCTGGTTCCAGCTCATCCAACCCATTCAGAACATGCCAATCTACAACGTCACGATCACCTGCCCGCCCGGGATGTAGCCCATGACCGCAGTGGACATGACTTCGGAGTTCGGCCTCGTGGTAAGGCGCGCAGCTCTTGAGCAGCGAGGTGTCAGCTACCGGAAGCTGCTCGAGCTGATGGAAGCCAAGGCACCACTCGATGCCAACGAGGAGTTGGTCTCCTTCGGACCTCACTTCGGCACAGAGGCAACGGTGGAATTCGTCCGCCGCCTGGAGTCCGCCGGCCTGATCAACATCGAGGACTTCTTTGTCTTCGTCGGTGATTTCCCCGAATGGTGCGGCTTCAAAGGGTTCCTCAAGCTGCCATCCACGTGAGCAGGCGCGCTCTCCCGAGCCGGAGTCAGGGACCCGAGCCTTGGACCTTGATCCCCAGGATTGATGCAGGACCGAAAGGTAGTCGAAGGCCATGCGCATGTTCGAGAAGGCCAGGGCGGAACCTTCTCCGCATCGAGCGGCACCGTCCGGCGCTCGAAGAGCATCATCGCCTTCCATCGGTTGAAGACGTCGCGCGTTGAGTCGTGCGCACGTCTCTCCATCAACACCGCTGGTCGCCTGGACTTGAGGGCCTCTCTTTCGAGCTCATCACTCAAGGACGATCTCGGCGCTCATTCCGATCCATCGACCGCTCGACAACAACGTGCTTCGTTGTTGAAAGCGGCGGTCGAGAATGTTGTCCACACGCGCGACGAGGCGGACGTTCGGGGTGGGCTGAACCCATGCAGAGGCGTCGATCACGGCATAGGGATCCAGGATGGTACCTGACTCGAGCCGCGCGCCGACGTACTGCAATCGTAGGGTTCCCCCGCCATGCGGGAGGGACAGGCGCGCATAGACATCGCCGTGGTGGGTCGGTTGGTTTTCGATGGGAGTCGTTGAGCTGATGTACCCGTAGGCAACCCCGCCGCCGAAAGTGCCGGCGGGGTTCACCGCCAAGGCGAGCTCGACCCCTCGCGCCTCGATGTGTTCGAGGTTCACCAGGCTGGTTCGCGCTTCATTCATCTGGATGAGCCCGTCCATCCAGCGGTAGAAGACCGACGCGCGAGGCGAAAGCCAGGGCCCGTTCCAACGCACCTCGAGGTCTGCGTAGGTGTGAAGCTCGGGTCCCAACTGAGGATTGCTGACCACCAGGCCGAAGCGTTCGCGCAGCGTGGGCAAACGCCCTTTTCGAGCGCCGGTGACCGCAAGAAAGAGCCTGCGCTGCGGCCGCCACTCCAACAAGACCTTCCCTTCCGGCCACCCTGGGCTCGCCGGAGACAGCGGGATGGTGTAACCGCCGGACACCTCCCCTCGAAGCGGGCCGTCTGCGTAGACAATCGCGACGGCCGGCTCTGAGGTCGCTGCAGCCCCGGTCGATCCGCCCAGACTGCTCGACTGCACGGCGGCCGCCTCGGCATCGACTCTGAGCCCGAAGCGCGTCCGAACCGAGGGTGTGAGCGTCATGCCAAAGAGTGTTGCGATGCCGCCCCGCTGGGCTCCGACGGACTCGGTGGACGCGGTCGTGGTCGCAGCGGGATCTGCAAAGAACTCCGTCATTCTGGCCAAGAGGAGGCCGTAGGCAGTCAATGACGCGCTCCATGTTTCAGCAGCCCGTTGAGCGGAGACGACACCACGAATGCTCTGCTGGGGGCAGACATGCTGGAGAAGCGGGTCCACTTCCTCGCCAGGCGGGACCCAGGAACATCGATGGACGAACCCGAAGTCGGCCCTCAAGTCCCAATGCTGCAGCTTGGCATCCAGTCGAGCGCCCGCGCTGGCAAGAACCGCCTCTGTTTGAAAGCTCGTCTGGCTCCCATCGGGATGGTTGAGATCGAAGGCGGGACGGCCAAAACTGGCGGCACCGGACAGCCTGACGCCGGCGTAGTCACCCACGGGATGCCGAGCGCTGGCCGCGACCAACCCGTCGAGGGGAGCACCAAGTCGTGCGCGCCCCTCGAGGGAGGCGGGCCCGAGTCCGTTCAAGGTCTCCACCTCAATCCAGCCGCCACCACCGCCCAGGCCATCCATCGGAGAGAGCGGCGAAGCATTCACGCGGATCTCAATGACGTCGGTTATGGGAAGGCTGCTGGGATCGAAACGCCCGAGATACGGGTCTTCCATCACCACACCATCGACGAGCAACCGAATCGAGCCTGGACGGGCCCCTCGAAGGTCAAACCGCACCTCACCTCTGCCGCCGAGCCTGACCCGCCCATGCGGCAGCAACTCGAGCGCGTCTGCCAGAGTCTCTGCGCCACGTCGCAGCAGCTCGGCACCGCTGATGCGCCACGTGGTGGCGGCGCGATCCCATTCGCCACGGACGATGGTCTCGCCGGAAGTTGCAACCGCTGCGGGAGGGTCCTCTGCGGCGCTTGGAGGTGCGATGCCGGCGTCTGCTGACACCAGGTCGTTTGGAGGTACCGGCTGGATTTCTTGAGCCCACACGGCGGAGGTCGCCATCGCGGCGCAGAACAGTGCGCAGACTTGAAATGCTCTGCTCGTCATCCCGCCCATGAAGGTCGTGTCCCACCAGCAGGCAGCTCACGGGGCCTTGCAGACTCCCATGTTGTTGCAGCCAGGCGAGGGGCTGGGGCAGTCGACCGACGCGGTCCCCGCCGTACAGGCCCTCGTGCAGAGAAGTTCGTTGCGCGCCGGGAAGAAGTTGCAGATGCCCGCGTCTGCGCCGGGTCCAGGCTGGCAATCTGTCGCGTCTTCGCATGTCTCGAGGAACATTCGGGAGCCCGGTTCGTACAGCCCTCCGTCGGGCGGATTCAAGCCACCGGAAGGGCACCCTTGCGAAAGAACTGCAGTGATCAACGTCACCACGAGGAGCAGAAAATGTGAGCGCATGGGCGGACATAGTCACATGCTGTTGCCGCGGGGACAAATGTCACCGTCCGTTACTCCTCCAGAGCTGCCCGGAACGGCGCCCCCCGGGGAGGTCGGCCCGTGCCGGGCTCAGCAGGTGGGAGACCCTCCATCCGGATCTGGAAAGCAGGCCGGCTCTCCAACCGCCGGGCCGGGAATCGAAAACACGCAGTGGCAACCGGTGGGGCAGTCGGCGGACGACTGACAACTCGTCCGGCAGACTCCATCGCACACGTCGCCGCTTCCGTCGCACCACGAGGAGAAGCAGGTCAGCCCGGCACCGCAGCGGGGACCGGTGTCCACGTTGCACGGCTCACCCAGCGCGAGCGGCGCACAGCCCGCGATCAGGCTCATCGACACCGCGAGCCACATCGATCCTGAAGTCCTCTTCACGTTCACGTTCCGCCCTCTCGGCCATGGTGGTCAGGGCGTCACATGCATGCGCGCTGCCACCCGGTGCTCGCGCCCGCGTACCGCGGTGCGGGTCGTCGTCGAGCTGACAGCGCTGTCGCGCCGCGAGTGGATTTCCGTGGCGTCACCAAGAGGAGTCAGGGCCTCCGTCGCTCCGGTGGACCACCGTG
>DASRBA010000426.1:0-13838 GCA_035637895.1 Myxococcaceae bacterium | reverse complement strand
CGCCACCAGCAGCACGTCCATCTGCCCGGTGGCGTCGTTGGCGTCCGGGTTGAGGATCTGGGTGTCGATGTTGACGTCCTTGACGTCGAACGGGATGTACTGCTCGGCCTCCCACTGGATGGACTCCTCCAGCTCCTCCTGGGTCATCCGGGGCATGGAGATCTTCTTGATGATCACCGAGTGCCCGGACACGCCGATGGCGACCTCCTTCTGCTTCACCCGCAGCTCGGAGATCAGCTCCTGCATGGCCTGGACGATGGCGGTGGAGTTCATCAGCGCGCCGTCGACGATCGCCTCCGGCGGCAGCGGCTTCATCCCGAAGCTCTGCAGCGCGTAGCCGATCTGGCCGCGCCGCCGCTGCTCCTTGAGCTGGATGAGCTTCACGCCGGTCGACCCGATGTCCAGCCCCAGCGCCAGCTTTCCCTTCGCCATGCTCGCTCTCCGTCCCTGCTGCTCACGTCTCGCTGCGTTGCGGCCGAGGGTAACACCCGCCTCCTCGACCTCCGAAAAACCTACCTAGGGGCTACGAAACACCTTCGCGCGGTCGGCCACCTTTAACCCCAGAGCCAAAATGATCTTCCGCTTGGTGTCGAGTCGGCAGTTCTCGCCCTTCTCGACGCGGTCAATCGTCAGCACCGACACGCCCGCGCGGCGCGCCAGCTCCGCCTTCGAGAGGAGCTGGTCCTCTCGCAAAGTGCGGACGTTGTTCCGGAGCCTGTTTCGCTCGGACATGCGTGACCTTCCGGGGCTTTTGCTGGGAAAAACGCGGCCATCATCCCCCCCGGATCGGCGCCGAGTCAATTTGCGGTCAGTGATACATCAATGATGTGAAAAGGCCCCACGGATGGTGGGTGGGCAGACGTGCCCCCACAAGTCAGGGCGCATCTCAAGGCGCGTCGGGGTCGATCCCGTACTCCTTGATCTTGTAGAGGAGCGCCCGGTGGCTGATCTCCAGCACCTCGGCGGCGCGGGTGCGGTTGCCCTTGGTGCGCCGCAGCGCGGCGCGGATGAAGGTCTCCTCCAGGGCGCGCATCGCCCGCTTGAGCGACAGGTCCTGCTCCGCCTGCGGCAGGGGGGCCGCGCCCGGCGCAGGGAGGGGCGCTCGCTCGCCGGCCCACAGCTTCTCCGGGAGACTCTCCGGGGCCACGGTGGTGGGCTCCGACAGCAGCACCGCCCGCTCCACCGCGTTCTCCAGCTCGCGCACGTTCCCCGGCCAGGCGTACTGCGTCAGCATGGCCTCGGCCTCGGGCGAGAAGCCCTGCACCGGGGGCTCGCGGTTCAGCTCGCGGTTGAACCGCCCCAGGAAGTGGCGGGCCAGGAGCAGCACGTCGTCGCGGCGCTCGCGCAAAGGCGGCATGCGCACGTTGACCACGTTGAGCCGGTAGTAGAGGTCGTCGCGCAGCTCGCCGCGCTCCACCAGCTTGCCCAGGTCGCGCAGGGTGGCGGCCACGATGCGCACGTCCACCTTCTCCGCGCGGTTCTCGCCCACCGGGCGGACCTCGCCCTCCTGGAGGATGCGCAGCAGCTTGATCTGCGCCGGCGCCGGGAGCTCGCCCACCTCGTCGAGGAAGATGGTGCCGCCGTCCGCCTCGGCGAAGAGGCCGCGCTTGGCGGTGCGCGCGTCGGTGAAGGCGCCGCGGGCGTGGCCGAACAGCTCGGACTCGATCAGCCCGGCCGGGATGGCGCCGCAGTTGACGGGGACGAAGGGCATGGCCGCGCGCGGGGAGAGCGCGTGGAGCGCGCGGGCCACCAGCTCCTTGCCGGTGCCGCTCTCGCCGGTGATGAGCACGGTGGTGGAGACCGGGGCCAGCTTGCGGATCTGCCGGTGGAGGGCCTTCATCGGCTCGCTCTCGCCCAGGAGCTCCGCCAGCGCGCGGGTGTCCTTCTCGCCCGGCCGCAGCCGCCGGTTCTCCTGCACCAGCCGGAGCCGCTCCTCCGCCTTGCGGAGGACCAGCACCATCTCCTCCGGCTTGAACGGCTTCTGGACGTAGTCGTACGCGCCCAGGCCCACGGCCTCCAGCGCGGCGTCGGCGGAGCCGTAGGCGCTCATCACCACGCACGTCAGCTCCGGCCACTGCTGGAGCGCCTGCTTCAAGAGCGACAGGCCGTCCAGCTTCGGCATCCGCACGTCGCAGACCAGCACGTCGTACGGGCGGGCGCCCAGCTCGCGCAGGGCCTCCTCGCCGTCGGAGACCGCGCGCACCTCGTAGCCCTTCTCCGCCAGCACCAGCGTGAGGACGTGGCGGATGGAGGGTTCGTCGTCGGCGACGAGGATGGATCGGAAGGTGGACACGCGCGGAGGGCCGCCATCCTAGCCGCGGAGCGCGCGGCGTGAGACGGCGAGTGCGGCCACGGCCCCTCGGGACCGGGCTAGCCTGACCGCTCCCCTCTCCCCCGGAGGTCCCATGTCCCTTCCCGCGGTTCCCCTCGCGCTCTGGCTCCTCGCCGCCGGCCCACCCACCCAGACCGCGACCCCGAGCGGCCGGGAGATCTCCCTGGAGCTGGTGGCGCAGTACGGCGACAACACCATCGGCGCGGACAAGGTCCACCTGCGGTCGTACGACGGCGCGCTGGTGGGGCCCACCATCCGCGCCCGCGCCGGCGACACGCTGAACATCCACCTCGTCAACAAGCTGCCGGCCAACCCGCCCACGCCGAACAACCTGGAGGTGATGGCGGCGGAGCAGGCGCGGCTGCTGACGCGCGGGGTGCCCACGCCGCTCACCAACAACATCCCGCACGGCTTCAACACCACCAACCTGCACACCCACGGGCTGCACGTGTCGCCCTCCGGCAACAGCGACAACGTGCTGCTCGCCATCGGGCCGGGGGAGGACTTCCGGTACGAGATCAAGATCCCCACCGACCACCCGCCGGGGACGTTCTGGTACCACCCGCACGTCCACGGCTCCACCGCGCTGCAGGTGAGCAGCGGGATGGAGGGGGCGCTGATCATCGAGGGCGACATCGACCGCGTCCCGGAGATCGCCGTCGCCCGCGAACAGGTGATGCTGTTTCAGCAGATCGCCTACTAGCCCTGGGCTAAGCGGCGGGCAGCGTGAGGGTGAAGCGGGCGCCGCCTTCGGGGCGGTTGCCCGCCTCCAGCGCCCCGCCCATGGACTCCACCAGGTGACGGGAGATGGCCAGGCCCAGGCCGCTCCCCTGCCCCGCCTCCTTGGTGGTGAAGAACGGCTCGAAGAGGTGGGGGAGCGCGTCCGCGGCGATGCCGGGGCCGGTGTCCTCCACGTGCAGGCGGAGCTTCCCGTCCGAACGCTCGCCGCGCACCACGATGCGGCCGTCGCCGCCCATGGCCTGCGCCGCGTTGAGCAGGAGGTTGATCACCACCTGGGCCAGCGCGCCGCTCTCCGCGCGCACCGCCGCGTCCTGGGGCAGCTCCAGCGCCACCGCCACCTTCTGGAAGTCCGGGCCCTTCCCGAGGAGCCGCACCGCGTTCTCCACCACCGACGCCGCGTCGACCGTCGTCGCCCCCGCGCCCTTGCCGGAGCGCCCCAGGTCCAGAAGGCCGCGGACGATCTGGTCGATGCGCTGGACCTCGGCGTCGATGCGCTGGAGGAAGTCCGCCAGCTGCGGGTCGGCCTTGGCGCGCGCCTGCGCCAGCGAGAGGTAGCCCAGGATGCCGGAGAGCGGGTTGCCCACCTCGTGCGCCACGCCCGCGGCCAGCTTCCCCACCGTGGCCAGCCGCTCCGCCGCGGCCAGCTCCGCCTGCGCGCGCGAGAGGCGCTGGTTGGTGTGCTGGAGCGCGTTCACCTGTCGGCGGGTGGTGGCCTGCTCGTCGCGCAGCGCGGCCGTCAGCCGCCCCAGCGCGCCGGAGAGCCGCGACACCAGCGGCCCGCCGCGGTCCAGCGGCGCGTCCAGGTCCAGCTTGAGCGTGGAGAGCTGGTCCACCAGCCCCACCGCCCGGCCCAGCGGCCGCGCCACCGTCAGGTACAGCACCGCGAACGCCAGCGCGCCCCCCGCCACCAGGTGCGCGCCCAACAGGAGCGGGAGCATCCGCACCGTCCGCGCCCACAGCGCGTGCTCCGCCGTGCCAGGCGGGGCCGTGCGCTGCAGCGCCTCCAGCAGCCGCGCCAGCACCGGCTGCAGCGACAGCCAGCACAGGCCCACGGTGAGGGTGGCGATGAGGAACGCGATGGCGGCGATGCGCAGCTTCATGCCGGCCGCCCCGTGACCAGCGCGCCGATGACGTCGGGCAGCACCCTGGCGATGGCGTCGCCCAGGAAGAGCAGCTCCAGCGCCGCGATCGACAGCCACGGCCCGAACGGGAGGTTCGTCGGCCCGGGCACCCAGTCGTCGTCGTCCCCCTCCTCCTCGGCGCCCTCGGGGGCGGGGCCGTACAGGCGCGCGACGGCGCTCCGCACCTCGGCGCCCGGCGCGCGCACCGCCTCCACCTCCGCGCACCCGGACTCCGCCTTCAGCGCCTCCCGCGCCTCCGGGGCCAGGGGCTGCTCGGCGCTCGCGACCAGCAGCACCGGCCCCACCTGCCCCAGCGGCACCACCCGGTGCTCCACCGCCGTCTCCCGCTTCACCTTCGCCGCCAGCTCCGCCGGCAGCGCCGCCTCCTCCAGCTTCAGCTCGCGCGCGCCGGTGAGCTTCTCCAGCACCACCTCCCCGCGGAGCTGCTCCTGGGCGCCCGCGGGCGCGGGCCCGGCTCTCCCCCTCCACACCAGCAGCGCCACGCCCACCAGCGCGCCCTGCAGCGAGGCGAGGAACACCACCCCCAGCAGCGGCCGGTAGGTGAGGAACGCGCCGATGAGCGCCAGCAGGTACTTGTCCCCTCCCCCCAGCGCCTCCTTCTTGAACAGCTTCTCCCCCAGGAGCTCCATCAACCAGAACCCGGCGAAGGCCACCGCGGCGCCGAGGGCGGCGTCCCGCACCCGGTCCAGCGACACCAGCGCGGACAACCCCACCCCTACGGCGATGCCGGGGATGGTGAGCTCGAACGGGAGCACCCAGTGCTCCAGGTCGATGAAGGTGAGCGGCACCAGGAACGTCACCAGCGCCAGGGGCAGCGCCAGCTCCCGCGTCGGCCCGAACCGCCCGAACGAGACGAGGAACAGCGCGCCCACCAGCAGCTCCACCAGCGGGTAGCGCCAGGAGATGGGCGCCCGGCAGGCCCTGCACTTCCCCCGCAGCGCGAGGAAGGAGACGAGCGGGACGTTCTCGTACCAGCTCAGCGTGTGGCCGCACTTCGGGCAGCGGGACCGGGGCCGGGCGATGTTCTCCCCGGCGGGGAGGCGGGCGATGACGACGTTGAGGAAGCTCCCCACGCAGAGGCCGAGCACGAACAGCCAGGCGGTGAAGAAGGCCTCCATCGGTCGCGCGGAGTCTACGAGCGGGCCTGGAGGTCCGCGAACACCTGGGTGAGCCCGTCCTCCACCGCGGTGGTGGGCCTCCAGCCCAGGAGCTGCTCCGCCCGCTCGGTCCGCGCCACCAGGTACGGTGGGTCCAGGTCCGGCGGCGCCCCCGCCCCGAAGCCCGGCTCGAAGTCCGGGGCGTTCACCACCAGGGCGATGGCGCGGGCGAAGGCGGCCTGCGAGCTGCCCCGCCCGGTGCCCAGGTTGATCGCCGGCACGTCGCCCGCCGGCCGGGCCCGCACCCACTCCGCCGCCTGGAGCGCCGCGCGCGTCACGTCGTCCACGAAGACGCGGTCGCGCACCAGCAGCGGGTCGCCCAGCTGGTTCGGCCCCCGCCCCAGCGCCGCCCGCATCACCTTGCGGGTGAAGCGGTCGTCCCGGTCGCCCGGCCCGTAGACGTGGAACGGCCGCAGCGCGCAGGCGCGGAGGCGCCCCTGGGCGAGGTGCTCGAAGGCGCGGAAGGCGATCCGCTTGGCCGCCCCGAACGCAGAGAGCGGTACGCCCAGGTGGTTCTCGGGGACGGGGACGTCGGACGGGGCGTACTCCGAGGCGCAGCCCAGCCAGACCACCGCCGCCTGCGCCGCCTGCGCGGCCGCCGCCACCGACAGCGCCCCGTCGAAGTGCGCGCGGAGCAGCGCCGCCTCCTCCACGTCCTCCGAGCGCCCGCCGCCCACCGACGCCATGTGCACCACCACCGCCGGCTGGAAGGTGCGCGCCCGCGCCGAGAGCGCCGCCCCGTCCCCGGTGTCCATGATCTGGTACGAGAACTTGGACTGCTTGCGCAGCTCGTTCAGCCGCACCGGGCGCGCGCTCCGGCCGATGCCCAGGACCTGGTGGCCCTCGGCCACCGCGAGCGTGGCGAAGCGCGCCCCGAGGAAGCCACCCGCGCCGGTGAGGAGGATGCGCACGGCGGAACGATCTACTTGAAATCGCGGCGGCTGAAGACGATCACCCCCAGCCCCAGCAGCACCGCCGAATACCCCAGCGCGTACGCCGCCCCGCCCCAGAACGCGGCCGCGTCCACGTGGACGCCGTAGGTGGCCTGCCCGCGGAAGCTCACCTTCTCCAGGTTGGGCAGCAGGTAATACGCGGCCTTCCCCAGGATCTGCACCCCCGCGCTGTCCGACTTCGTCGCCAGCCGGTACAGGTCCGCGGAGAGGTGGCCGGCCAGGTAGACCGCCAGCGCCACCACGCCGGAGGTGATCTGCCCGGCGAAGCTGGAGAGCAAGAGGCCCAGGCTGCTCAGCAGGAACAGCTCGAACCACAGGCCGCCCACCGCCGCCACCATCGGCTGGGTGGCCGAAAATCCGTAGAGCAGGTGCTGGCCCCAGAAGAGCAGCGCCATCGCCGCCAGCATCGCGGTGAGGGTGATCATGTTCCCCGCCTGCTTCGCCAGCAGGAACCTCCCGCGGGACACCGGCTTGGAGACGACGAGGAAGATGGTGCGCCGCTCGATCTCCCGGCTGAGCAGGCCCGAGGAGAGGAAGACCGCCAGGAGCGACAGCGAAAGGCTCATCGAGCCCAGGCCCACGTCGGCCAGCACGCGCTCCAGCACCGCCACCGAGGACGAGGTGAGCAGCATCCCGGTCACCAGCAGCGCCAGCGCGAACGCCGCCACCACCAGCGTGACGCGGTTGCGCCGCGCCTCGCGGAAGCCGTTCCACGAAAGGGCCGCGAACGACCGGATCATTCGATCTCGCTCCCCACCGTGCCGCCGCGCGCCTCCTTCAGCGCCTCCATGAACAGGTCCTCCAGGGAGAAGCGCACCGGCTGCAGCCGCGCCACCCGCCCGTTCGCCTCCACCACCTTGCGCAGCAGCGCCTGCACGTCCGCGTCCGGCCCCTTGGCCACCGCCTTGCCGGCGATGAGCTCCACCTGCACGGAGGGCGCGGCCAGCGCGCGCACCTGCTCCGCGCTCATCCCCTCCACCGCCAGCTCCCAGTGCGGCGCGGCGGCGGAGAGCAGCTCCTGGGTGGTGCCGCGGCGCACCGCGCGCCCGCCCACCAGCACCGCCACCCGGTCACAGACCGCCTCCACGTCCGGGATGATGTGCGTGCAGAAGAGGACGGTGGTCCCCTTCTGGCGTTCGGCGAGGATGATGTCCCGCATCAGCCGGCGGCCCACCGGGTCCAGGCCGGAGGTCGGCTCGTCCAGCACCAGCAGCCTCGGCCGGTGGATGAGCGCCTGGGCCAGCGCCACCCGCTGGATCATCCCCTTCGAGTAGCGGCGGACGAGCAGGTCCGCGGCGCGCTCCATCCCCACCACGCCCAGCACCTCCTTCACCCGCCCGTCCAGCTCGTGCCCGGACAGGCCCACCAGCGTGCCGCAGAGGCGGACGAACTCGCGGCCGGTGAGGTACTCGTAGGGCGCCGGGTTCTCGGGGAGGAAGCCGACGCTCCGCCGCGCGCCCTCGTCCCGGGGCGGCTTGCCGAACAGCGTCGCCTCGCCCGAGGACGGCTGCACCAGGTTCATCAGGATCTTCAGCGTGGTCGACTTGCCGGCCCCGTTGGGCCCGAGCAGGCCGAACGCCTCGCCCGGATGCAGCTCCAGGTCCAGGCCCTCCAGGGCGCGGACCTTGCGGTTCATCCAGAAGCCCAGCCGGTACGTCTTGGAGAGCCCCCGCGCCACCACGGGCAGCTCCTCTGCGTGCGCCACGACTACTTCCCCTCCAGGTCCGGATCCCCCACGTAGCTCTTTTCGCCCCGCGGGTCGAACAGCTTCAAGCGCAGCCCGCTCGTCGAGCTGGAGACGGCGCGGCCCTTGAGGTCGAAGGAGATCTGCCCGCCCAGGGGGTCCACCGGCATCCGCGCCAGGTCGCCCGCCACCACCAGCTCCTCCATCCCGAACGGCAGCCGCCCGGCGCGCTGCTGGAAGGCCGCCACCGCGCGGTCCACCTTCTGCAGCTCCTCCTCCAGCGCGATCTGGTCGCGGCGGCGCATCATCAGCGCCTTCAGCTCCGGGTCGGTGGTGGCCTCCGCCAGCGACTCCGCCATCGCGCGGCCGGCGTCGAACGCGCCCGCGTGCGCGTACATCCGCGCGGCCAGCGGGGCCAGGTAGCTGGGCGCGCCGGGGAGCCTGGCCGTCTCCGCGATGAAGTCCGCGGCGGCCCGGTAGTCCTTGCGGAAGAAGGTGAGGTTGTGCGCGTAGAGGATGCGCATGAACACGTGGCGCGGGAAGCGCTGCACGCCGCGCTCGAGGATGCGGGTGGACTCCCCGGTGTTCACCCAGCGGTCGCGGCCCAGGTTCACCGGGATGGCCGCGCCGGCGAACACGTAGAGGTAGGCGAAGTCTGGGTCCAGGTCCGCCACCAGCGACGCGTAGTCGTAGATGTCTCGGTACTCCTCGGGCGTCTCCGCCTCGCCGGTGGCCTCGGTGGTCCGCACCCAGTAGTAGTCCGCCACCACGCTCTGCTGCGCGGCGAACAGCGCGTGCAACAGCTCCGGGCGCGGGAGCAGCGGCGGCTGGTGGGGACCGCGGGGCGCGCGGCGCGGCGGGGGCGCGGAGAGCAACGCCACCCCCAGCGCGCCGGCCGCGATGGCGATGCCGGGCGCGAAGCGCATCAGTCGCAGGTCACGTCGTTGAAGATGCTGGCCGGGATGCCGGCCGGGACTCCCTCCGAGCTGCCGCAGCCGGGCACGGGCTGGGAGATCGAGTCCTTGGTGCTGACGTACCAGGTGTCGATGCCGGCCAGCTCCGAGTCCACCGTGCCGGCGGCGATCATGGTGATGTTGCAGGCCGGGCACAGCGCTCCGCCCAGGCCGGCCAGCGGCGGAATCGCCGGGTCCACGCCGCCGCCGGCGAAGGTGGCGGTGCCCAGCGGCCCCGGGTTCGGCAGCATGGCCTTCCCGAACTTGAAGGTGTCCACCAGGATGCAGGTCTCGTTGGCGGGCGGCGGCAGGCCGGCCTTCGACCGGTCCTGGCACCCGACCGCGCCCTCGCCATAGTACGCGTAGCGGTTGCCGCGCTCGGGCTGGAAGCCCACCGAGTAGATGTTCCCGGTGTACTCCTCACGGTCCGCGAAGTAGGCCCGCTCCGCGGTGAAGTACGACTTCAGGCTGGCCTTGGCCTCGCTCTGCTTGCTGCGGGCCTGGAACCGGAGAAAGTTCGGGATCGCGATGGCGGCGAGGATGCCGATGATCGCCACGACGATCATCAGCTCGATGAGGGTGAATCCTCGTCGCTCGCGCGGTCGCGCGATGGCGGTGGCGGCTCGCATGACCTCCCTGGGGAAGGGCCGGGCGGAGGGACGAAAGAAAGAGGAGGGCGGCGGTTCGAGCTCGCCGCCCCCCTCGGAGGAGATGCGTACTGTCAGGTGAAGCCGCGAGCTAGTCGCAGTTCACGTCGTTGAACGTGTTGACCGGCGCGCCCGCGGGGCCCGGGTCGTTCGCGACGGCGCAGCCCGGAGACGTGGGGCTGCCCTGCGAGTCCTTGGTGGAGACGTACCAGGAGTCGACGCCGTTGGTCTCGTTGTCGACCTGGCCGGCGGCGGTCATGGTGATGTTGCAGTCCGGGCACGTGGTCGCGCCCGCGCCCAGGCCGGCGAGCGGCGGGACGCCGGGGTCGGTTCCCACGCCACCGTACGTGGCCGTTCCGCTGAAGCCCGGCTTGTTCGCCGCCTTCGGGTACTTGAACTGGTCGACCTCGACGCAGACCTCCGTGCCGGTCGGCTTGGCGAGGCCGGCGACGTTGCGCGCCTGGCAGGTGGTCAGGGTCGCCGACGAGTAGTACGCGTAGCGGTTGCCGCGCTCCGGGGAGAAGCCCACGTCACCGATGGACTCGGTGTAGTAGTCCTTCTCCTGGAAGATCGACTTCTCCGCGGTGAAGAACGACTTGAGGTTGGCCTTCACCTCGCTCTGCTTCGACCGCGCCTGGAACTTGATGAAGTTCGGGATGGCGATGGCGGCGAGGATGCCGATGATCGCCACGACGATCATCAGCTCGATGAGGGTGAAACCGCGCTTGCGTAGCCTGGCGATCACGGACACTCCTTGGACGGGTGTGAGGGGCAAAGAAAGCCGCTGGTCTTCTGCAATCCATCCGCCATGTCCGTCCGGCACGAGACTCCGAGACATGTCGCGGGATTGACGAAGGATCCGATCCATATCCCACCACCGCGACGGTGGCAAAAGACGGCGCCGCGGTGACGATTTTTGTCACCGGCCCGGCCGGTGGGTAGGCGCCAGTCCCTGGTCGAACGACACGGGGGTCAGCTCCAGCCAGCGATCGAGATCCCGCTCCGCCCCGGCGGCGCGGGGGTCTCCGGCGCGCCTGTAGCAGTCGAAGCGGGCGCCGACGGCGGGCTGGCTGAACGGCGGCCAGACCGCGTACGGCTCCAGCGCCCGCAGGCACGCCTGGGTCGACCCTTCGCGGAGCGCCAGCTGCAGGGCCCGCTCCACGCGGGGCTCGTTCTCCTGGTTGACCGAGAACGGCTGGGAGAGCGCCTCGAGCAGCTCGCGGGTGGTGTCCGGCGCGTCGCGGGCGACGTTCCCCGCCATGGAGACGCTGGCCTCGGCCAGGCGCGGCGTCGCCCACGGGTTGGCGCGCATGGCGATGAAGCCGGCGGAGAGCGCGTGGGCGGCCTCCGCGGGCTTGCCCTGCCCGCCGCGGAGCACCGCCGTGAGCAGGTCGGCGTCCACCGCGCCGGAGGGCTGGGCGCGGAGCTTGTCCAGGTAGGGGACGGCCGCCTCGTCTCCCGCGGAGGCCATGATCTGCGCGACCACCTGCAGCTCGGCCGCGCTCTTCGGCTCGCGCCCGGCGGCGTGGAGGGCCTCCGCCGCGCCGCGCGCGTCCTTCTGGGTGTACTGCCTCCAGGGCTGGGACACCTTCACCTCCGCCGCGCCCAGCCCGGGCGGGAACTGCGTGCGGCCCTCGTAGGCGAAGTACGCGGCGCGGGCCAGGCTCACCTCGGACCAGTCCACCGCGCCCTTCACCTCCGCCTGGCCTTCCCCGCGCGCCACCGCGAGCGACATCACGTCCACGGTGCTCAGCCCGTTGCGCTGGCCCAGCTGGCGGGCGAAGGCGAACTCGATGACGGTGCGGTCGTCGGTGTTCACCTCGTCGTGCACCTGCTTCAGCGCGCGCGCGAAGGCGGGGCCGGCCACGCAGTGGGCCAGCACGCTCTCCGCCGTGTCGGCGCGCCAGGTGGCGAAGAGGGCGGTCTTGTACGGCTCCTGCTGGACGCGGCGGCGGAGCCGCTCCACGTCGTGCACCTGCGGCGTCTTGGAGGCCAGGAGGATCAGGTCGCCGGGCCCGACCTCCCAGGTCTCCACCCAGGGGAAGACCTCCGACACCGACGCGAAGACGGTGCGGAGGGTGTCGGCGTCGATCTCGTACGCCTGCACCCACTGCGCGAACAGGGCGTCGTCCGCCATCTTGTCCGCGAGCGCGCGGTAGTACTCCACGGTGAACAGGCTGGCCACGCCGGCCCGGTACGGGTTGGAGGGCTCGGCCATCACCACGTCGTACTTCTCGCGCGAGGCGAGGACGAACTCGCGCGCGTCGGCGATGGTGAGCCTGGCGTGGGGCTTGTCGCGGGTCCACCGGCTCAGCGGCCCGCACCGGAGCGCCACCTCCTCCACCGCGCGCTCCAGCTCCACCACGTCCACGTCCATCCCGGGGACCTCGGACAGCCAGCCGCCGCTGGAGCCGGTGCCCAGGCCGACGATCAGGCCGCGCTTCGGCTCCCGCGGGTGGAGCAGCGCGCCCAGCAGGCCCCCCATGATCATGGTGGAGGCGTCCGAGCGGATCTCCCCGTCGCTCTTGCCGTTGACCACCAGGGCCAGGCTGCCTCCGTTGAGCGCGGCGACGCTGCTCTCCAGCCCGTCCGCTTCCCACACCAGCACGCGGCGGTTCCCGCGGATGAGCTCCTCGATCTCCGCGGTGGTGCGCAGCGCGCCGCCCTGGACGCGGCCGGCGCCGATGCCGCTGTGCCGCCACATCGCGGTGGGCCCCAGCGCCATGAGCAGCGCCACCGTGGGGACCAGCAGCGCCACCGGCGCCGCCAGCGACCGCCCGCGCGGCCCGGGCGCGCGCAGCCCCAGCGCCACCGCGCAGGCGCCCAGGAGCGCCAGCGCCGCCGCGGTGAACCGCCACAGCGCGGGCGCGCCCAGGAGCGGCAACAGGCCGAAGCCGCCCGCCAATGACCCCACCATCGAGCCGGCGGTGTTCCAGGCGTAGGTGAGGCCGATCTGCCGGCCCACCTCGCGGCGGCCGCGGCCGAGCAGCGCGATCAGCAGCGGGAACTGGTACCCGGCCACCAGCGCGGCGGGGAGCACCACCACCGCGGCGATGACGCTCCACCCCAGCACGAACCCGGAGAAGCCGAAGCTGCCGAACTGGCGGAGGAAGAGGGCCGCCACGGCCAGCCGGTCCCCCAGCGCGAACGGGACCGCCACCGCCAGCGCCTCCAGGAGGCAGGTGACGGCGAACGTCGACAGCGCGGGGCGGCGTCCGGTGGGGCGCCCGTAGAGCGCGCCGCCGGCGCCGATGCCGAGCAGCGCGAAGGAGAGGATCAGCCCGAAGGTGAAGACCGTCCCGCCCAGGAGCGGGCCGAGCATGCGGTACCAGACGATCTCCAGAAGGAAGAAGGCGAAGCCGACCACCGCGGCGGCCACCAGCACGAAGCGCTCGGGCGCCGCCGCCCCGGTGGCCGGCTCCCCGGCCGCGGCGGCGGGCTTCTCGGCCGCGGGCGGGAGCCCCGCCTCCCAGCGCCGGGAGAGGACGCGCGCCACCATGGCGACCAGGAGGTTGAGCAGGCACGCGGTCCACAGCGTCTGGCGGGTGCCCAGCACCTCCAGGAGGGCGAAGCTGGAGGAGAAGGCGCCCGCCACCGCGCCCAGCGTGTTCGCGCCGTAGAGCAGGCCCAGGCCGCGGCGCTGGGCGTCCTCGTCACTCTGCGCGGCGCGCACCACCGCGGGGAGGGTGCCGCCCATCAGGAGCGTCGGCGGGGCCAGCACCAGCGCCGCCAGCACCAGCCGGAGCACCGTGCCGGCCGCGGCGCCGAGCGCGAACTGCCCGCCCAGCGCGAGGTAGGCGGCGCGCACCAGCCAGAGCAGCCCGGGGGTGACGGCCGAGGTGAGCGCGACGCCGATCTCCAGGCGGGCGTAGAGCCACAGGGGGTGCGACGTCCGGTCCGCGCGCGGGCCCCAGTACAGCCCGCCCAGGCCCAGCCCGCCGATGAAGATGGCGAGCACCGCGGAGGTGGCCAGCGTGGAGGCGCCGAACACCAGCCGGAACTCGCGGAACCAGGCCACCTGGTAGATGAGCGCGCACAGGCCGGAGCCGAAGAGCAGCGGGGCGAGTTTCCAGGGCGTCGGTCGCATGGAGGGCGCGGGCAGAGTAGCCCGGGCCGGACGCCTGACAAGGCGGCGACCGGTCGGCCCCGGGTGGGCCCGCTCAGCCCTTCTCGTCCGGCGACGACAGCCCGTGCTTGGCCAGCCGGTAGCGGAAGCTCCGGAACGACAG
>DASRBA010000425.1:0-20774 GCA_035637895.1 Myxococcaceae bacterium | reverse complement strand
GCCACGCCGGACTTCTGGTTGTGCGCCAGCGCGCCGCCCAGCGCCTCCTTGGAGACCTCCTCGTGCGTCACCGTCTTGATGACGTCCGGGCCGGTGATGAACATGTACGAGGTGTCCTTCACCATCACGATGAAGTCGGTGATGGCCGGCGAGTACACCGCGCCGCCCGCGCACGGCCCGAGGATGAGGGAGATCTGCGGCACCACCCCCGAGGCGAGCGTGTTGCGCAGGAAGATGTCCGCGTAGCCGGCCAGGCTCTCCACGCCCTCCTGGATGCGGGCGCCGCCGGAGTCGTTCAGGCCCACCACCGGCGCGCCGACGCGCGTGGCGAGGTCCATGATCTTGCAGATCTTCTGGGCGTAGGCGCCGGAGAGCGACCCGCCGAAGACGGTGAAGTCCTGGGCGAAGACGAACACCTGCCGGCCGTCGACCAGCCCGTAGCCGGTCACCACGCCGTCGCCGGGGATCTTCTTGCCCTGCATCCCGAAGTCGGTGGCGCGGTGGGTGACGAACTTGTCCAGCTCGGTGAAGGAGCCCGGGTCGAGGAGGAGGTCGATGCGCTCGCGCGCGGTGAGCTTGCCGGCCTCGTGCTGCTTGTGGATGCGATCGCTTCCGCCGCCGAGCTCCGCTTGCTTCTCCAGCACCTCCAGCCGGCCCCGGAGTGGGTCCTTCGCCGTCGAGTCGCTCATGGGCGCGCCCGTGTAGCATGAGCGGCCTCATGGCGTCGCGGGCGCGGACGGCGATCGGCTTCTCGGTCCACACCGGCTGGGCGGCGGCGGTGGCGGTGTCGGTGGGCGGGTCCGCGGAGAAGCCGGAAGTCCTGGCGAGGGCCCGGCTGGAGCTGCTGCGGGAGGAGGATGGGGTGGTGCGGTTCGTCTTCCACTCGGTGGAGGACAAGCCGCTGGCGGAGGCCCGGGAGGTGGTGGAGCGGGCGCGGAAGGCCACGCGGAGGAACGCCCTGGCGGAGGTGAAGCGGTTCGCCGAAGGGCTCGGGGCACCGGTGGTCGCGGCGGGCTTGGCGCACCCGGCCGGGAAGATCCCCGTGGACCTGGAGATGATCGTGAAGTCCCACGCGCTCATCCACTCCGCGGAGGGGGCGCTGTTCCGGGACGCGGTCGCCCAGGCCTGCGAGGCGCTGGGGCTGAGGGTGGAGCGGGTGCCGAGGAAGGCGCTGTTCACCCAGGCGTCGATGAAGAAGGCGATCGACGGGATGGGGAAGGCGCTGGGGCCGCCGTGGGGCGCGGACCAGAAGGAGGCGGCGGCGCTGGCGTGGCTGGCCCTGGCGGCCCGCGTCTGAGGCCTCCGGCGATCGCCGCACATGGGAACGGCTCGCTGATGGACGTCTAGCGGCCCGCGTCTGGAGCCGCCGGTTCGTCCGGGGCGGTGCCGGGGTCGAGCTTCCAGGTCGCGCCCATGCGCTGGGTGGCACTGGCGCCGTCGGCGTCGACCCAGGCGGTGAGCACCTGCGAGTGGGTGAGGAGCGGGACCAGCTCCGTCCCGGCCGCCACCAGGGGCGCGAGGTCGCGGGAGCTCATCAGGTCCAGCAGCGAGACCTGGCCGAAGGCGCGCGCCGTGAGGTGCGGGTCGACGAAGACGTCGGCGCTGTGCTCCAGGGGCGCGGCGCGGGCGGCTCCGGCGGCGGCGGCGCTGAGGGCTGCCTGGAGCGCCTGGTCGTCGTTGGCCAGGTAGAGGTTCTTGCCGGAGAGGCCGGCGAGGACGGTGCCGGCGGTCTCGGAGGTCCCGGTCTTGAGGCTGTAGGTGTCCTTGGCGGTGCGGACGGCGCCGATCTTGATCAGCCCTTCGAGCGCGGTGGAGACCACCTCCGGGTGCGCGACCTCGGCGAGATAGGCGTGCTTGACGGCGAAGTAGCGGGCCTGGAGGGAGCGGAGGGAGCCCGGCGGCGTCTTCACCCGGTCCACGCGGAGCATCACCTCGCCGGTGAGCTCGTTGCGGATGGCGCCGATGAGGCTGCCCACCACGTCCGGGTTGCACACCTCGCACGCGGCGAGGACCGTGGCCCCCGCCTGCCCGAGCACGCGCCGCACCCCATCGGGAGAGACGCGCGCACGCACCAGCATCAGGCCGGAGGGTTGGACGCCGCCGTAGGGGCTGGCGCCGGCCGGCTTGAGCATGGAGCCTGAGCCGATGGAGACGGCCGGGGTGCTCCGGCCGCGCATCTCCATCGTGTCGAGCTTGCCGGTGAGCTGGAGGGTGAGCTGGGGGCTCAGGAAGTAGGCGGTGTCTTCGGCGGTGACGGCGGAGTCCCAGGGCGCTTTCCTGGGCGGCTTGGCGAGAGACTTCGCGGCGCGGCGGAGGAGGTCCTCGGCGCCGGCGCCTTCGGTGGCGCAGGAGAGATTGCCGCGCAGGACGTAGCCGGCGACGGCGTGGCCCTTGACCGCGGCGACCACCACGCTGGCGCCCGCGTCCTTGGCCCGGCCGACCGCGCCGAGCTGGGAGAGCCGCGCCTGCGCCTGGGGCTCGTACTTGGCGGGGTCGGAGACGGAGACGCAGGTGACGCGGTTGTCGTTGAAGAGGCTGATGGCGATGCCGGCGGCGGGGTCGATGCCGGCGGCGGAGATGGAGTCGGGGCGGGAGGGGTCGAAGGAGAGGAGGGGGTGCAGCTCGCTCACCCAGGAGCCGGGGCGGAGGATGACGGAGTAGCGGCCGGCGCGCTCGAGGAAGGAGACCATCCGCCCCATGCGGTCCAGCCGCGCCACCAGGATGGTCGCCTGGGCGCCGTCGACCGAGGGGAGCGGCGCCGGCCCGGCGGCCAGCGACAGGGCGAGGAGGAGCGGCGTCACGAGGGAGTGACTAGCACGCGCAAAGGGCCGTTGCCGCTGGTGTCGGCGCGGATGGCGTCGTGGACCTGAGCGCGCGCACAATCCCGGGGTGATGTCGCCTCCTTCCCGCTCGGTTGTCATCGGCGCGTGTCGCGCGGCACCGGCGAGCGACTCCAGGAACTTGAGGACCAAGTCGTGCTGGGTGCTCGTCGCGGTTCTGGCGACCCAATCCGCCTGCGTAGCCGAGATCCGGGCGCAGTGTCCGGTGCTCAGCGACCCGAAGCCCGCGGTGGCGCTCCCGCACGACTTCGCGCAACTGGACGGGCTGCTCGCTCACCGCGCCCTGCGGATGATGTCGACGTGGATCAACTCCACGGTTCGGCCACGACGTCGTTCCACATCACCTTCGCGCTGGACGCGCTCCCACTCCTCTGTGGCCGGATGGCCCAGGCGCGGGAGCTGGCGAGGGCGGGCCAACTCGCTGCGGCGGGACGGAAGTACCAGGCGTTGCTGGTCGCCTCGGAGGTGATGGAGCTGGCGGTGGCCGTGCACGCGGTCGTGGAGTACGCGGACGCGGTCGGCGAACCGAGCATCCTGCTCGTGCAAACGCTGGAGACGTTCGGTAACCAGATGACGCCGATCCTGGAGGCGGCGTTGACCGAGGATCCGGGCCGCATCCAGGCCGCGCTCAGAGCGCAGCCAGGGGCCTTCAGCGCCTGGGCCGAGTACCTGGAGTTGTGGTCGACGCACCTCCACGCGGACGCCGAGCGGATGGAAGTGGCGAAGCGGGTCTGGGACATCACCATCGGCGTCATCGCCGCTTGCGAGACCGCCGGCGCACTTGCGGAGGTCGCGGCCACCGGCGGTCCACCTCTGGCGCCCGCGCTGGCGGCGGTCGGGGGAGGCGCGGAGTTGAGCGGCGCGGCCTACGTCGAGCTGGCGGAGTCCATCCGCAAGCTCATCGCCTCCGGGGCGCTGGACGCAGCGGTGGTGGCCACCCTCTCCGCGACCACTTTCCAGGCATCCCATGGGAAGAGGCCGCCCAAGCCTTCGCCGAAGTTCGAGTCCCCGACGAACCCTCCCCAAGAGCCACCAGCGCAGCTCCGGCCTGGGCACTCCGTTCGAGTCATGCCCCCGACCGAGCAATACCCGAGCGGCTACTGGGTGGAGACGAACGAATACGGGCAGCCCGTGGACCCATCGACCGGGAAGCCGCCGGGCAATGTCACCCAGGCGCAGGCCCGAGCCCAGACCCACGTACCCCTGCCACCGAAGAGCGAGTAGCTTTCGGACATGTACCGCCTCGGAAAGGACGTGGATCTCTCGTTCTTTTACGGGGCGCAGCTCCTCCAGGTGTGCGTCGGGAAGAACGAGCTGATCCTGAACTTCGATCGAGGCGTCCGCGTCACCATCCTGTCGGACTTCGTCGTGAAGGTTCCGGCGGGCAACCCGGTGCCCTTTCGAGGCCCGGCTCAAGGGGCTCCATCGGTTCTTCCCCTGCTCCATGACTGGATCGAGGCGGCGCGTGCCACTGACGACGGAGGCCTGCATCTTCGCTTCCGATCAGGAAGCGAGGTGGAGATCCTCGACACGAGCACTCAGTACGAGTCGTTCTGGATCGCCAACAGAGAGCGAAAGCTCATCGTCTAACGGGCCTACTGCTTCATCTCCCCCGCCGCCTTCTCCAGCGCTCCCTGCTTCTCCGCCCCGCGCTTCCGGATCGCCCGCTGCATGTACCCGTACCCGACCAGCAGGGCCCCCGCCAGAGGCGACGTCGCCGCCAGCACCGCCCACACCGGCTGCTTGAACATCAAGTCCGCCACCGCCCGCAGCGCTCCATTCATCCAGTCCCCGTAGAGCACCGTGACGAAGATCACCGCGCAGGGGACCAGCGCGATCCCGGTGGCCACCAGCAGCATCAGCGCCGCCCGCCGCCGCGCGTCGCCCAGGCTCTTGGCCGGCGAGTAGGTCTTGATCACCAGGTCCTGATCCATGCCCCACACATGCCCAGCCCCGCGCCCGCTGTCAAACCCCCGCGTCGGCTATAACCCGCCCCCTCGGAGGAGACGCATGCCCGCCCGCACCCTCAAGGCGGTGGAGTGGATCGACGCTGGCGGCGGCGCCCTCCGCCTGCTCGACCAGCGGCTCCTCCCCGGCCGCGAGGTCTGGCTCCACATCCACAGCGCCGAGGCCGCCGCCCAGGCCATCCGCGAGATGGTCGTCCGCGGCGCCCCCGCCATCGGCATCACCGCCGCCTACGCCATGGCGCTCGCCGCCATGGAGGCCGAGAAGGCCGGCGCCCCCGAGGCCACCCGCCGCGCCCAGCTGGAGCGCGCCCGCGAGCTCCTCGCCGCCACCCGCCCCACCGCGGTCAACCTCTTCTGGGCCCTCGACGCCTGCAAGGTGCAGCTCTCGAAGGACCCCGCCGCCGCCGCCCTGCTCAAGCTCGCCCGCCGCATCCACGCCGACGACGTCGCCGGCAACGAGCGCATCGGCGAGCTCGGCCTCCGCCACCTCCAGGCGCTGGGCGGCGCGCCCTTCGGCGTCCTCACCCACTGCAACGCCGGCGCGCTCGCCACCGGCGGCCTGGGCACCGCGCTGGCCCCCCTCTTCCTCGCCCACGAGCGCGGCCTCCCCTTGCACGTCTACGTGGACGAGACCCGCCCGCGCCTGCAGGGCGCCCGCCTCACCGCCTGGGAGCTGGAGAAGGCCGGCGTCCCCCACACCCTCATCTGCGACGGCGCCGCCGCCTCGCTCATGGCCCGGGGGAAGATCCAGCTCGCCATCACCGGCGCCGACCGCATCGCCGCCAACGGCGACGCCGCCAACAAGATCGGCACCTACTCGGTGGCGGTGAACGCCGCCCACCACCGCCTCCCCTTCCTCGTCGCCGCCCCCGCCTCCACCTTCGACCTCGCCTGCCCCGACGGCCGCGCCATCCCCATCGAGGAGCGCGCCCCCGCCGAGGTCACCGACTGGGGCGACGAGCGCACCTGCCCACCCCGCACCACCGCCCTCAACCCCGCCTTCGACGTCACCCCGGCCGCGCTCATCCGCGCCATCCTCACCGACCGCGGAGAGATTTCCCCGGTCAACGCCGAACGGGTGAAAGCCGTGATCGCCGCCGCCGGCGCCTGAGCAGCGCCAGCACCGCCACCGCCAGCGGCCCCGCGCCCGCCGCCTGGCACCCGCACGGCGCGGTCGGGACCGTGCTCTGGCACGTGACGTCGATGTTCACCGTCTGCGTGTCCGTCCCCGCCGCGCCCGCCACCGTCAGGTCCACCGCGTACGACCCCACCTGGTCCGCCTTCGGCACCCAGAGGATCTCCCCCGCCGGCGACAGCGACGCCCCCGCCGGCAGGCCGGTGGCGCGGAAGGCGAACGGCCCGTCCCCGTCCACCGCCGGCGCCCCCGCCGCCGAGTAGTGGTACGGCTCGTTGCATCGCGCCGCGGTGGCCCCCTGCGACGTGAAGCGCGGCGCCCGGCAGGTGACCTGCACGTGGACCTCCGCCGGCGCCCCGCCCGCGGTGGTGACCGGCGCGCCGGAGAGCGAGGCGTGGATGGGCAGCGGCTGCGACGGGAGCGGCGGGCACTCGGGCGAGGTGACGTCGAACGAGAAGCCGGTGGCGTCCCGCAGCGGCCCGGACGCCTGCAGCGGGGGCGGCAGCTGGAGCACCACCTCGGACGCCACCGGGAAGGAGATCGGCGCGCCGCACGCGTCGCGCGGCGAGACGTGCACCTGCACGGAGCTGCCCGGCGCGGTGGTGATGGGCGCCGGGTCCGTGGCCCCCACCAGCTCCAGCAGCGTCTGCGACGGCGACGGCGCGCGCCCGGACCAGGTCACCTGCGCGGTCACCGGCGCGTTGCCCGCCGACGGCGAGGACGGCGTGAACGTCACCGTCTCGTCCATCCCGTCCACCGCGAAGACGCTCGCCGTCCCCACCGCCGACAGCGCCCCGCTCACGCAGGTGCCGGCGATGACCGGGTTGGCCAGCGTGCTGGACACCGGCGCCGCGCTGCTCGCCGCGGCCGCGCAGACCTGCGCGTTCAGCGCCAGGCCCACGTTGTTCTCGTTGACGTCCACCACCGAGACGTCCAGCCGCGCCGGCGCGCACGAGGTCACCGACGCCGGCACCGCGTCGACGCGCGCGTGGTGCGCCGCGCCGGGGCTCACCGTCACCAGCACGCACGCCTCGGCGCCGTTCGCCGCCAGCGCGCCGCACACGAACACCTTCTCCGCCGCCAGGTCGGTCAGGGTGGCGGTGGCGGCGCCGTTGGTGTTGGTGAGCAGCGTCAGGTTGGTCCCGGACGGCGTGCCCGCGTCGGGGGCGCCGAAGGTGGAGGTCAGGTTCGCGCGCACCGGCGCCCCGCCGGGCACGGGGATCACCCGCACCTGCGCCAGCTGCGGCAGGCCCACCGCCACGCCGGACAGGTCCAGCGCCTGGAACGTGTAGTTGGCCGAGGCGCCGGCGGTGATGCCTCCGGACCCGCTGACGTTGAGCCGGACGTCCGAAGGCTGGAGCACCTGCACTTGCGCCGACGCCGTCTCGCCCCGGCTGTCCACCGCGGTCACCGTGTCCACCACGCCGCCCGTCCCGCCCGCGTTGTACTGCCCGGACAGCGGGTCAATCACCGCGCCGGAGCGGTTGTCCGAGACGCCGTAGTGCGAGGTGCCGTTGGGGCTGGAGGTGAAGAAGTTCACCGAACCGCCGGGGAACACCACCGCCCGAGGTGGGGCGAGCACGTAGTCGCGCCCCACCAGCGCGGTCCCGGTGGCGGTGGCGCCCAGCGAGTCGGTGACCTGCACCACGTCGCCCACCTCCGGAGTGGCCCCGGCGGTGTACAGGCCGCCCGGGGTGAGGGTGGCGCCGGAGCGGTTGACCAGGAGGCTCCACCGGTAGCCGCCGCCGGATCCGCCGGAGGCGGTGAACCCCTGCGCGCCGTGCGGGGCGAGGTTGACGGGGGTGGGCGCGACCGCCAGCGGCTGCCCGGTGACCACGCTGAAGGAGTCGCTCCCGTCGAGGAAGTCCGCGTACGAGGCGGTGAGGACGCCGCCGCCCACGGCCGCCGGCGCCACGTACACCGTCACCGTGCGCGTGCCCGCCGGGAAGGGCACCGACGTGATGGGGGCGCTGCAGCCGGAGTCCGAGTAGAGGGTCCCCGGCAGGCCCTTGAGCTGGAGCGCCGCGGAGAAGTCGTAGTGCACCTCCGCCAGCGCGTTCGCCCCCGAATCCCGCAGGGAGATGGTCACCGGCGTGCACGCGTTCAGCGCCGCGGTGGCGGGGGCCTGCACCAGGAAGTGGCTCACCGGCGAGGAGGTGGAGGCGCGCAGGTCGTCGAAGTCCAGGGTGCCGGTGAGCCGCCGGTCCGAGGCGGAGGGCTCGCCGGCGGCGATGACGTCCGCGCCCAGCCCGCTCCAGTCCAGCCCAGAGACGGAGGTGTTGAGCTGGCCGTCCACGTACGTCCGCCGCATGCCCGAGGTGAAGCCGACGTTGTTGGCGTACAGCTCCAGCAGGTGCCAGCTCCCCTCGCTCACCGGGGCGGTGCCCGTCTCGCCGCTGATCCCGCCGTCGGCCCCGATCCCCGCCGCGTTCAGCGCCGCCGCCGGGAGCGAGAGCGACATCGAGGCGAGCGGCCCGGCGCCGACCGCGGCCAGCTGCGCGTCCCCGATCTGGTTCGACCCGGAGTAGCGGAACCAGGTGCGGAAGTAGAGGTCCGTCCCCACCGGCGCGGAGAGGTACTCCGCGTCGGATTGCGCGCCGGGGCCCGGCTGCCCGTCGCCGTCCGTCACCCTCAGGCCGAACGAGCCGCGGTGCGCGGCCACGGGCGTGGCGCCGATGGAGCACGAGGGCGCGCTGCTCGACTGCGACCACTGGCCGCCGCTGGCCGCCAGCACCTGCCCGGACTCCACGTCGTCGGCGAGCATCAGCGAGCCCACGCTGATGGACTGCGTCCCCGCCACCCATGCCGCGGGCAGGCTGGCGGTGAGGGTGGGGGAGCCGGCGAAGGCGTCGCGGTAATAGAAGGGCTGCGAGTCGCTCGCCGCGGCCGGGATGGTCACCGACAGCGTGGGGCTCCACGGGCCGGCCGGCGACAGCGAGAACGCGCCCCCGGTCGAGCTGGAGCGGAGCGTCACCCCCAGTGACGGCGCGGTGCCCGCCGCGATGGGCACGCCGTCGTCCGCCCGCTGCCGCTGGATGGTCAGGGGCGCGGAGGGCGCGCCGACGCGGATCTTCTGCGGCGCGCTGATGAAGCCGAAGCGGCCTTCGTTGTAGGTGACGGTCAGCCCGGGGCTGGCGTTGAGGCAGTTGGGCGGCACCGCGGTGTCGCACTGCTCCTGCGAGCCCGCCTCGTCCCACTCCACCCCGTCCGAGGTGGCGTCCGCGTAGTCCTGGATGATGAAGCCGTAGTTGGGCCGGTTCGCGCGCACCCAGTCCTGCACCGCCTTGGCGCCCAGCCGGTTGAGCGTCACCGAGTTGAAGGCGTTGGCGGTGCGGCCGATCCACAGCCCCAGCACGGTCGCTCCGTGGTCGGCGGGCGCGGGCGTCCCGGTGCTGAGCGCGCCGCGCAGCGACCAGGGCGTGGTGGCGTCCGCGCCGAGCAGGGTGGCGCTGGTGTCGCTCCAGGGCCGGAGCAGCTCGTAGATGGGGTAGGTCTGGCTGGTGGTGTCGGTGACGTAGCCGTCCAGCGAGACGGTGTTGACGGTGGACCAGGGCGGGATGGCGGAGACGTCGAAGCGGATCAGCGCGGCGCTGTCCTCCTCGTAGCCGTCGGCCCGGAGGCCGTTGCCGTTGATGTTGACGATGGCGCCGTTGCCGATGCTGACGTCGCGCGTGCCGGCGTACGCCGCGGTCGGGGACACGCCGTCCTGGAACGTCATCGTCGCCGGGACGGTGCTCAACGTGTACGTGACGATCAGGATGGGGTGGTTCGCCGCCGCGGCGTCCTCCGAGCTGGCGACCCGCGCCTTCCCGGAGATCAGGTAGTCGGCGATCACCAGCCCGTGGTTGTTCGAGGGCGTGCTCACCCAGCCCTGGACCACCGCCACGCCCGCCGCGTTCAGCGCCATCGTGTACGAGTAGGGCGTGGCGCCGCCGGGCGCCGCGTAGGTCCCCAGCGCCGCCGCCCCGCGGTCCGTCGGCCCGGTGGCCCCGGGCGTCTCCCACGACACGCCCGCCCGCGCCAGGTTCCAGGTCGCCTCCGTCTCCACGAAGTCCTTCTTCAGCTCGTAGACGGAGAAGCCGGACCCGTTGGCGAGGACGTGGAAGGTGAGCGTGACCGCGGTGACCGTGGCGGTGGAGGGGATGGCGCTGATGTCGAAGCGGAGCAGCGCGCCGATGTCCACCGGGTTGCCGCTGATGGCCAGCTCGTAGGTGCGGTCGTAGTTCTCGTTCTGGTCCCAGTACCGGCCCAGCTCCTGGGAGATGGAGCAGTCCGTCGTCCCGTTGTAGGCGGGCACGCCCGCGTTCTGGCGGAAGGTGCGGCTGACGGCGGCGCCTGCGGTGAACGGGAGGGCGGCGGCGAGGGCGAGGGCGAGGGGGGACCGCATCAGGCTCGGGAGTAGACCGCTTCCTGAGGTAAGACGCCAAACCGTGAGGCGACCCGGCCAATCGTCACTCCCGCTCCAGCCGACGGCGCGCCTCTCCACCCCGCCGCGCTTCCTCGAAGGGGACGGCCACGCGCTCCTCCTCACCGCCGACGCCCGCCGCGCGCTGCGCCAGTTCCCGGACGGAACGTTCCGCACCACCGTCACCTCGCCGCCGTACTGGTCGCTGCGCGACTACGGCATCCGGGGGCAGATCGGCCTGGAGGGATCGCTGGACCGCTACCTGGCCTCGCTGGTGCGCGCCTTCTCCGAGGTGTACCGGGTGACCGCCGAGGACGGCACGCTCTGGCTCAACATCGGCGACGCCTACACCTCCGGCGGCCGCACCTGGCGCGCGCCCGACCGGAAGAACCCGGTGCGCGCGATGAGCGTGCGCCCGCCCACGCCCCGCGGGCTCAAGCCCAAGGACCTCATCGGAGTCCCCTGGCGGCTGGCCTTCGCGCTGCAGAAGTCCGGCTGGTTCCTCCGCGCGGACTGCGTGTGGAGCAAGCCCAACTGCCAGCCGGAGTCGGTGAAGGACCGGCCCACCCGCTCGCACGAGTACCTGTTCCTCTTCAGCAAGCGCGAGCAGTACCGCTACCGCGGCGACGCCGTGCGCGGCCCCAACGGGCGCAACCTCCGCACCGTGTGGGAGGTGCCCACCCAGCCGTTTCGCGAGGCGCACTTCGCCACCTTCCCGCCCGCGCTGGTGGAGCCGTGCGTGGCGCTCTCCACGGACGACGGCGACCTGGTGCTGGACCCGTTCTGCGGCTCGGGGACGACGGGCGCGGTGGCGGTGGCGCTCGGACGCCGCTTCGTGGGCGTGGAGCTGAACCCGGAGTACGTGGCCATCGCCGGCCGGCGGATCAGTTCGACGCCGGTGCCGCCGCCGCGGCCAGCACCGTCCCCGTCCCCGGAGGAGGCGCCGGACAGCCGCGCTCGATGAGCGGGCGCAGCGCGGGCCCCAGGTCCCTGGCGTGCGGGCCCGGGAAGCTGTCGGTGGTGAGCACCGAGAGCGTCTCCAGGAACCGAACCCAGCTCCCGCCGCACGCCTGGGCCAGCGCCTCGAACTCCGGCGCGCCGGTGTCGTAAGTGCGGTACTGCACCAGCATGGCGTTGTTGGGGTCGCGCCGGAGCTTCAGGCGGTCCTTCAGCTCCTGTATCAGCCGCTGCTTCTCCGCCAGCTTCTCCTCGCGCGTCTTGGAGGAGCGGTAGAGCTGGTCCAGCTGGTCGTAGGCCTCGTGCAACGCGCGCACGCGTTCGCGCCCCAGCGCCTCGCCCTGCACGTACGCGTCGCGCTCCGGCGACTTCGGGCCGCGCCGCCGCTCGAGGAACTCGGGGGTGAGGTGGTCCGCCACGAAGCTGGCCAGGCTCTCGTTGAAGTACGCCTGGCTGGGGATGTGGAGGGTGGCGTGCACCGACTCGTGGAGCACGGTGTTGGCCAGCTCGCCCAGCGCCTCGTCGCCGTCCGACACCATGCTGGAGAGCAGCGGGTCCGAGAACCAGCCCAGCGTCGAGTAGGCGGAGGCGCCGCGCACGTCCACGTCCAGCCCCTCGGCTTGCAACTCCGAGCCGAAGCCGCGCGCGTCCTGGAGGCTGAACCAGCCGAGGTAGGGGAAGTCCCCCACCACCGGGAAGCTCCACACCCGGGACTTGAACTCCAGCGGGTCGCACGCGCTCACCACCCAGACCACCGCCGGCTGGTCGAGCTGCACGTAGCTGGCGTAATTCGGCGTGGGCTTGAGGCCGTGCGCCTCGCCGAAGCGCTTGATGACCGTTACCTCCCTCAGGAGTCCCCGCAGCCGCTTCGGCGTCTGGTCATCGCGGAGCACGCGCCGCAGCGGGCGCGCGCGCTGGAAGAGCGAGAGCTGCCCGCCGGCCGCCTGGCTCAGGTAGCGGACGCCGCCACAGCCTGAGAGGGCCATGGCGAGGAATGGAAGGAGGAGGAGATGCTTCACGGCGGAAGATGGAACCTCTGGCGCGGGCCGGGCCTTCCGGACGGGCCCCGGCTCAGAGGAGCCCGAACTCCTCCAGCTTGTTGTAGAGGGTGCGCCGGCTGATGCCCAGCAGCTTGGCCGCGAGCGTGCGGTTGTCCTTCGCCTGCGCGAGCGCCGCCATCAGCGCCTGCTTCTCCGCCTGCTTCCGCTGTCCCTCCAGCGTGGGCGTGCCCACCTCGGTGGATCCAGGACCCGACGCCGCCGCCGACGTGGCGACCGCCGTCCCCCCCTCGCCGAAGGACTGGCCCGTCGCGGGCGCCACCTGGCGCGCCAGCTCCCGCTCCACGTCCCCCGCGCCGATGGTGAGCCCCTCCGAGAGCACCACCAGCCGCTCCACGAAGTTCTGCAGCTGCCGCACGTTCCCCGGCCAGCTCTGGGCGCGGAGGATGTCGATGGCCGCCGGCTCCAGGACGATGCCCTTGCGCCCGTTGGCCTCGCCGTGGACGGTGCAGAAGTGCTTCGCCAGCGGCTCCACGTCCTCGGGGCGGGCCCGCAACGGCGGCAGCAGGATGGGCACCACCGCCAGCCGGTAGAAGAGGTCCTCCCGGAACTGGCCGGCCTTCACCATCTGCTCCAGCGGCCGGTGGGTGGCCGCCACGAAGCGCACGTCGACCTTCAGCGTCTGGGTGCTGCCCAGCCGCTCGAACTCCTTCTCCTGCAACAGCCGGAGCAGCTTCACCTGCACCGCGGGCGACACGTCGCCTATTTCGTCGAGGAACAGCGTGCCGCCCTGGGCCAGCTCCACCCGCCCCGGCTTGCGCGCGGCGGCGCCGGTGAAGGCGCCCTTCTCGTATCCGAACAGCTCCGACTCCAGCAGCGTCTCCGGGAGCGCGGCGCAGTGGAGCTTGACGAAGGGGCCCTTGCCGCGCGGGCTCTGCTCGTGGATCTCGCGGGCGATCAGCTCCTTGCCTGTGCCGCTCTCGCCGCGGACCAACACGGTGGCGGTGCCGGGCGCGGCCCGCTTCACCAGCGCGTGCACCTCCTTCATCGCCGTGGAGCCGCCCACGAAGCCCGCCGCCTTGTCGGTGGGCGCGGGGGGCAGATCGCGCGCGCTCTTGTGCAGCTCCTTCTGGACGACGAAGAGGAGCTGCTCGCGGTCCACCGGCTTGACCATGAAGTCCGCGCAGCCGCGCTTCATGGCCTCCACCGCCAGCTGCACGGTGCCGTGCGCGGTGACCATCACCACCGGGATCTCCGGCCAGCGGTCGTGGACGCGCGTCAGCAGCTCCAGCCCGTCCATCCCCGGCATCGCCTGGTCCGTCACCACCACGTCGAAGGGGCGCTCGGCGAGGATCTCCAGCGCGCGCTCGCCGGAGGAGGACACCTCCACCCGGTGGCCGGCCTGCTCCAGCAGCGCCCCCATCACCCTGGCCACCGCGACGTCGTCGTCAACGACCAGAACGGAACCGCGTGTCGTCGGGCTCATGTCAGGAGGAGGCGGGGAAGAAGAGGCGAATGACGGTACCCCACCCCTCCTTGCTTGTCAGCGCGAAGTCTCCCCCGTGCGCGTCCATCACCCGGCGCACGAACGCCAGGCCGTGGCCCGTGCCGCGCGGCTTGGTGGTGAAGAAGTCGTCGAAGGCGCGCTCGCGGGTGCGGGCGTCCATCCCCTCGCCGGTGTCCTGCACCTCCAGGAACACCCGCGGGTCCTCGGTGCCCTCGCCGGCGCGGCCGGTGCGCACGGTGACGGTGCCGCCCTTGGGCATCGCCTCGAACGCGTTGCGCACCAGGTTCTCCAGCGCGCCCGCCACCAGGTCGCGGTCCAGCTTGCAGGTGGGCAGCGCCTCGTTCAGCTCCGACTGCACCTTCACCACGCCCTGCGCGGCGAAGTCCTGCAGCGCGAGCACGTTGCGCGCCAGGTCGTTGAGGTTGAGCGGCTCCGGGAAGGGCTCCACCCGGCCCAGGCGCTGGTAGTGGTCCACCACGCGCTGGATGCGGTCGATCTGCTCGGCGATCAGGTCCACGAAGGCGGAGTGGCCGCCCAGCTCGTTGCCGCGCCGCTTCTCCTCCTGGAGGAACTGGGTGGCGCCCTTGAGCGCGGCCAGCGGGTTCTTGATGTCGTGCGCCATCTGCGACGAGAAGCGCCCCAGGGTGGCCAGGCGCTCCACGCGCGCGCGGTTGCCGGCCACGGCGATCCACACCCGGCGGGTGGTGGCGATCAGCGCCAGGGTGATGCCGATGACGATGGCGGCGCGGCCGCCGGCGTTGCTGGAGACGAAGCGGAACACCGCCATGTACCCGAGCACCGCGAAGGCCGTGGCGACGCTGGCGTAGGCGAAGGAGGAGCGGTGCAGGTCGCGCCCGAAGAGGCGCAGCCGCAGGGTGGCCCAGGCGAGGATGAAGTTGGCGCCCAGCGTTCCCAGCGGGCCCAGCCGCGGGACGTCGTAGCCGGCGTCGGCGATCAGCTCGGTGGAGCCCAGCAGCGCCACCCAGAACACCGCGGCGATGATCATCCAGGTGCGCATCGCCTCGTCGCGGGAGCCGCGGCGGAGGTGGAGGCCCAGCAGGACCACCATCAGCAGCAGCGCGGGGGTGATCAGCGCGGACGCCACCATCAGCGTGTAGGAGGGGGAAAGGACGAAGTCGCTCACCCGCGGCGAGACGAAGCCCGCCAGCCAGATGGCGGACGCGGTCCCGAACACCGCGTAGCCGGTGAACATCAGCCAGGCGAGCGACCGCCGGCGGCCGGTGAAGGACAGGATGAAGTGGAGCGCGATGGCGGTGGCCACCGGGACCGGGGTCGCCATCAGCACGCGCCACTCGTTCTGCTGGCTGAGCTCCCACCCCAGCGAGCACACCGACGAGGAGAAGAAGGTGGTGGCCAGCAGCGCCAGCGGCATCGCCAGGGGCGAACGGGCGCCGCGCCCGACGGCGAGGAAGAAGAGGGCGATCTGTCCGGCGCTGGCGATCAGCGACAGCCACGCGTGGGCGGTCATCGGCGGGAGAGCTTAATCGGCGCGCGTCGGCAAGCGCTTCAGGTCCGTCACGCACACGTTCCAGAGGCTGCCCTGCCCGATGAAGGGGTGGACGCTCCTGAGGCTGCAGGCCCCTTGGCGGCAGACGCACACCCTTCCGGGAGGGCAGTCGGCGTCAGCTTCGCAGCGCTTCCAGCAGTACGGGCGCCAGGTCTCGATGCACGTGTAGCCGTCCGGACAGGCAGGTGAGCAGGCGTACCCGCCGTCCTCCAGGAGGTACGCGGCGGTCGGCTCGATGGGTGGGATCGCCTGCACCTCGGTGCACGCCCAGCTCAGCAGGGAGGTGGCGATCACCGCACGGGCGCGCATCCGCCGGAGGCTAGCGCCCGCGCCCGCTAGAGGTCGAACCGCTCCCAGCGCCCGCGCTGGTGGATGAGCGTCTCCCAGCGTCGCACCGCCATCTCCCGCTCCGCCTCCGGCCCGTCCGGCGAGTAGCCGAGGTGGTCGTTGAAGGCGCGGGTGAGCTCCTCGATGGCGCCGATGCGGATCTCCAGCTCCGGGTGGCGGAGCGCGGCCACCATCCACTCCAGGCGGCGGCGGCTGCGGTTCTCCGCCCACCACCGCGTCCACTGCCGCGGGCTGGTGCCGAAGGTCGCCTTGGTGATGTCGCGCAGGGCCTCCGCCGCCGCGCTGGCGCACATCTGGTCGTCGGACCCGGTGAGGTTGATCAGCCCGTCGATGGCCTCGCGGTCGTGGAGCACGCCCAGCGCCCGCGCCGCCAGCGAGCGCCGGAGGGCGTCGATCGACGCCAGCTCCTGCCGCAGGTCCTTCATCGCCATCTCGAAGCGCGCCACCCGCTTGAGCGCGGTGGACGCCGCCCGCGCCGCCGAGGAGATGTCCGGGTCCAGGTCGAACAGCCCGCGCAGCACGCCGTCCACCAGCTCCGGGTACGGCAGGTTGCCCGCGGTGAGCATGGCGAAGTAGCGCGTGTCCGTGTCCGCCGCGTCCAGCAGCGGCGCCAGCGCCTGCGCCGCCGGGCGGCCCAGCCGGGCCAGCGCGCCCGGGATGGGGCCCAGCTCGTCCGCCTCGGGCAGGTCCACCAGCGGCAACCGCGACCAGGCGGTGGGGCCGGGGAAGTGCTGCGCCAGGACGCGCGACGAGGCCTCCGGCGTGCGCGCCAGCTCCGCCACCGCGCGGGCGCGCTCGGTGGCGTCGGGCCCGGTGAGGCGGCGCAGGACCGGGGCGAAGTCGGGCGGCGGGTGCTCCCTCTCGGTGACGATGTGCGCCGGGACCGACGCCGCGCGCCCCGGCTTCTCCGTGGTCGCGGAGGCGAACGGGCTCCACCCCAGCCCCTTGGGCACCGCCGCGCTGGCCGGCCGCGCCAGGCCCGACAGCGACGGCTCCACCACCTCGTCGAGGAGGATGGCCCCGGCGCGCTGCTTGCGCCGGACGAGCAGCTCCTGGAAGGCGCCGGGCAAGTCCTGGCAGAAGAGGATGTAATCGGAGAGCTTGCGCTGCGAGAGCTGCTTGGTCCCGCTGTCCCCGTAGAGGATGGCCACCAGGCGGGAGCGCACCTCCACCGGGAAGAGGAACACCGTCCGCGGCGCGCGCCCGAACAGCTCCAGGAAGTGCTTGGAGAGCGAGTCCGGCGGCAGCGGCCCGACGTAGCTCCCCCGCGAGAGCGCCACCGTGCGGAACACCGACGTCGAGTCGAGCGGGATGGACACCTGGCCGATCTGCGAGGGCTCCAGGTCCTCCCCGCGCACGTCCCAGCCCACCGCCGCCCCGCGGATGACGGCGAACGCCGCCACCAGGTCGAACGTGCGCCGCCCGTAGCGCAGCGCCACCTCGACGATCCGGTCGCGGTCCACCGTCGCTTCCTTCAGCTGCGCGCGCGCCTCCTGCAGCGACCAGTCCGGGACCGTCTGGTCCGGAGGCGGCGGGGCGGGCGGCTGGGGCGGAGCTTCCGGCTGCAGCGGCGGGAGCGCGGGCAGCATCAGCCGCGGCGGAGGCTCCTGCTCCTGCCGCACGGGGAGGATCGCCTGGTGCAGCTCGGAGGGGTAGTCGGGCGGCGCGTAGCCGTGGGAGCCGTAGCCCCCGTGAGGCCCCGGCACCGCGAAGGGCGAGTCCGGCGTCGCCGCCGGCGGGTCGGGCGGGATCTCCGGGACCGGCCGCGTGCCCGGCTCGGTCGGGACCTCGCCGGGGATCTCCTCCACCACGAAGTCGCCCTCGGGGATCGGCTCCGGCTGCCGGGCCGCGGCCGCGGGCGGCTCCGAGACGACCTCGGTCAGCGGGCGCGGCACCACGGGCATGGAGATGGGGCGCCGGCCGAAGGAGACCACCTCCGCGGGCACCGACCCGCGCACGGTCTCCGGCTCCGGCTCCGGCGCGGGCGGCGACCCGGGGCGCGGCGCCTTCCGCACCTCCAGCGGGATGGGCTCGTCCGCCACCGACTGCGCCAGCCGGTTCACCATCTCCGCGGTGAGCGCGTCCTCCAGCGTCGTCTCCTCGACGAGCGGCGGACGCGCCTGGTTCGGCCGGACCGCGGGCATCGGGTGCACCGGCGTGATCGCCAGGGGCCGGGGCGGCGGGCGCGTCGGCGTGACCGGCTCGTCGTCCAACTGCTGGGGCACCACCTCCTCCACGGGCGTGGGCGGTTCCGGGCCCAGCTCCGGCGGCACCTGGGCGGCGGGCGCCGGCGTCGGGGCCTTGGCCGGGAGCGGCGGCGGCTTCGGGGGCTCGGGCGCTGCCGCCTTCGCGGGCGCCTTGGCGGGAGCGGGGGCCTGCACCGGCGGTGGCGGAGGCGCCGGCCGGGTGGGGTCGATCTGCGCGAGCAGCGACGACCACCGCGCCCCCAGCGGCTGGCGGTAGACGACGGCGATCCAGTCGCGGATGCGCGCCTCGATGCCCACCCACAGCTCGAGCTGCTTGCCCAGCAGGAACGCCACCTCGTCCAACTCGGCCTTCTTCACCGGGTAGCCGCAGGCGACGTGCAGGGCCGGGCCGTCGGTGGAGAGGGGCGCCACGCAGAGGCGCTCGGCGATCTTCGGCGGGATGAGCGCCGCCACCTCCTGGTTGGGCTCGAAGTCGGCGAGGTTGACCGGGCGGTACGCGGAGACCTCGCCCATCGCCTCCAGCAGGGCCGGTTCGGGCACCGCGCCCAGCTCCAGCAGCACGGTGTCCAGCGAGCCCCCGGTCACGGCCTGGATGCGGAGCGCTTCATTGGCGCGCTCCATCGGGAGCAGACCTTTGCCGACCAGGTGCTGGGCCAACCGCGCGGGCATCAAGTGCCCATCTAGCCGGGCCGCACCACGAACGTCGAGGTGAGTTTGTCGTGGAGGGTCTGGCCCTTGCGGTCAAAGAGCGCCAGCCAGAAGCCCCCGAGGAAGGCCCCGAAGGAGATCAGGGAGAGGACCGCCCGGAGGATGGCCCTCAGCGGGGAGGGCGCCTGGCCGGTCTTGTCCACCAGCCGGATGCCGAACAGCCGCCGCCCCAGCGTGGTCCCGTCCCACAGCCACCCGAAGACCGCGCCGTACGAGGCCGCCAGCACCAGCACCAGGATCAGCCCGGGGAGCAGCACCCGCTCCAGCGCGTGGGCGCGGATCATCAGGGCGTCCAGCCCGGTGAGATGCGACGGTGGAGACTTCAGCCCCACCACCGCCGCGGCGATCGCCAGGTAGCCCAACCCGACACCCACGGCGAGGGCGAGGTCCACCACCGTGGCCCCGGCGCGGCGCCACAGCGACGCCGGCATCGCCTGGACGGGCTGCACGCCTGGCGGGAGCGCCTCCGCCGGGGCGCTCGGGCTGGGAAGGGAGGAGGACGGGCGCGCCTGGTTCGGAGGCGTCTGCTGCGCGCTGGGCCGCTTCAACGGAGGCGGGCGGGGCGGGAACTGTGGAGGCGGGCGGGAGTCGATGCCGAGCGTGCCGCGGCGATCGAGCTGTAGCTCCTGGCTGAGCAGCGTGGGGACTCGCCGCGGGCGAACCTGGCCGCCCTTGCAGGCCGGGCAGTCGCCCAGCGACGGCAGGGGATCGCCGCACTTGAGGCACCTGGACATGGTCCAGGGATGAAAGGTCGAACGGCGGCCGGTGGCAAGAAAGGTGCGCACCGGCCGCCAGTCTCCCCGTCATCGATCCGAAAGTTGGCTCCCTCGGGATGTCGGCAAGGCGGCAGTTAGACGCTGACCCGGCGCCGTCCGGAGAAGCCCATCAGGAAGAGCACCAGGATGGCGCCGACCACCGACAGGATGACGCCCGTCGGGTGGAGGTCGAAGAGCCGGCCGCTGCGGTTGAACAGGGAGCCAATCAGGCCGCCCACCAGCGACCCCACCATCCCCAGCAGCGTGGTGGCCACCAGGCCCATGGACTGGTTGCCCGGCATGATGGCGCGGGCAATCAGGCCCGCGAGCAGACCGATGATGATGAATGCCAGAATTCCCATTGTCGTATCCCTCCATCTGGCCCGCCGCATGGCGGGGCTGATCGCCACCAAGGTGTGAACGAGTCGGCTGCTGGACAGCGGAGATCTGCGGGGAGGCGAGGGCCGGCGCGCCCGACGCGGGGGGAAGCGAGGTGCCGCGCGGACGCTATGCTGGCTGCCGTGCGACTCGTCGTCGACCTCCGCGAGTTGGGCAAGGGGGACCTGCCGCTCGCCGGTGGCAAGGGCGCCAACCTGGGAGAGCTGATCCGGGCCGGGTTCCCGGTGCCTCCCGGCTTCGTGGTCACCACCGCGGCGTACGACCGGGTCGCGGCGGCGGGGGCGGATCGCGAATCGCTGCTCCGCGCGCCGATCCCGGATGACCTCGCGGAGGCAGTGCGGGCGGCCTGGCGGGCGCTGGGCTCCCCCGCGGTGGCGGTCCGCTCCAGCGCCACCGCCGAGGACCTGCCCGACGCCGCGTTCGCCGGGCAGCAGGACACCTTCCTCAACGTCGTGGGCGAGGCGAAGCTGCTGGAGGCCATGCGCCGCTGCTGGGCGTCGCTGTTCAGCGAGCGCGCGGTGGCGTACCGCGAGCGGCAGAAGGTGGACCCGGCGACGGTGAAGCTGGCGGTGGTGGTGCAGCGGATGGCGCCGGCCGAGTGGGCGGGCGTGATGTTCACCGCCAACCCGGTGACGGGGGCGAGGTCGGAGGTGGTGGTGGACGGGAGCCCGGGGCTCGGGGAGGCGGTGGTCTCCGGGTTGGTGACGCCGGACCACTTCGTGCTCCGCCCGCGGGCGCTGGGGCTCAAGGTGATCGAACGCGCGCGGGGCCGGCGCGAGGTGGCGGTGCGCGCGAAGGCGGGCGGCGGGGTGGAGCACATCCCCGGAGCGGCCGCGGGCGCGGGGATGCTGGAGGAGCGCGCGGTGAAGCAACTGGCGGCGATGGGCGCCCGCATCGCCGCGCACTTCGGCGCGCCGCAGGACGTCGAGTGGACGTACTCGGATGGGGTGGTGTCCATCGTCCAGTCCCGGCCGATCACCGCGCTCCCGCCGGAGCCGCCCAAGGGACGAAAGGCGCGCG
>DASRBA010000424.1:0-49225 GCA_035637895.1 Myxococcaceae bacterium | reverse complement strand
CACTTCCGCGAGGTGGTGAAGGTGCTGGACGGCTCGCTGGACGAGCTGAAGAAGCCCAACACCATCCTCATCTTCAAGGACCAGGCGGACAAGCTGGGGGTGAAGGCCAACGACGTGCTCACCCTCTCCGCGCCCACGCTGCGCGGGACCAGCAACACCGCCGACGTGCGGGTGGCGGCGGTGGCGCAGAACCTGGGGCTGCTCTCCGCCTTCAACGTCTACGTCCCCAACAAGACGCTGCGCTCGCTGTACCAGCTCAAGGACACCTCGGCCGGGGTGGTGCAGCTGTACATCAAGGACCTGGGCAAGGTGAAGGACGTCCAGGCCCGGGTGCGCAAGGCCCTGGAGAAGGGCGGCTACACGCTGCTGGACCCGGACCCGCAGGCCTTCTGGTTCAAGTTCGACAAGGTGAACCGCCAGGACTGGACCGGGCAGAAGCTGGACGTCACCAACTGGGAGGAGGAACTCTCCTTCCTGCAGTGGATGCTGGCCGCCATCAACATCCTGTCGGTGGTGCTGATCGCGCTGCTCCTGGTGACGGTGAGCATTGGCCTGATGAACGTCCTCTGGATCGCCATCCGCGAGCGCACCCGCGAGATCGGCACCCTCCGCGCCATCGGCATGCAGCGGGGGCGGGTGATGGCGATGTTCGTCACCGAGGCCGCCGTGCTCTCGGTGAGCGGGGTGGTGCTGGGCACGGCGCTGGCGCTGACGCTCCAGGCCGGGCTGAACGCCGCGCACCTCCACGTGCCGCTGTTCATGCAGTTCGTGCTGATGCGGGAGACGCTGATCTTCACGCCCGACCCGGTGGCCATCCTCCAGGGGGCGGTAATCATCGTCCTCACCACGCTGTTCGTCTCGCTGTTCCCCTCCTTCCGCGCCGCCCGGCTGCAGCCGGTGACGGCCATGCACCACGTCGGGTGACCCACACATGATCTTCCTCGCGATGACCGCGGCGGCCCTGCTGTCGCAGGCCCCCGCCCAGGGCGCGCCGGCCATGGACAAGGCGGCGATGGTGAAGCTGCTGGAGACGCTGGACGACCGGCAGCGGAACCCGGGCGACTTCAAGATGCTCGCGTACCTGGAGCAGAAGGAGCGCGACAAGACGGACGTGGTGAGCGAGGCGCTGATCTACCGGCGCGGCGCGGACCGCAAGCTGATCATCCTCTTCACCAAGCCGAAGGCGGAGGCGGGCAAGGGCTACCTCCGCATCGACAACAACCTCTGGTCCTACGACCCCAACACCGGCAAGTGGGAGCGGCGCACCGAGCGCGAGCGCATCGCCGGCACCGACTCGCGCCGCGCCGACTTCGACGAGTCGCGGATGGCGGAGGAGTACGACCCCACCTACGACGGCGAGGACAAGCTGGGCGCGTTCAAGGTCCGCAAGCTCACCCTGAACGTGAAGCCGAACGTGGACGTGGCGTTCCCGGTGGTGAAGCTGTGGGTGGACGTGGAGAACAACAACATCCTCAAGCGGCAGGAGCTGGCGCTCTCCGGCCGGTTGATGCGCACCGTCTACTATCCGAAGTGGAACAAGCTCTTCTCGGAGTCGAAGAAGGCGGACATCTGGTTCCCGCAGGAGATCCGGATCTACGACGAGGTGGAGAAGGCGAACTCCACGCTGATCCTGATCAAGGAGGTGGACCCCCGCCCGGTGGAGGCCAACCTCTTCACCAAGGCGTGGCTGGAGTCGAAGAGCCGATGAGGCGCTGGATCTGGGTGGCGGCGCTCGCGCTGCCGGCGCTGGCCCTGGCGCAGCGGCCGGACGAGTCGGAGATGTTCGGCTCGCCGGCGGAGGGCGCGGACGCGGGGACGAAGCCCCCTCCGCCGCCCACGGAGAGCGAGGCGCCCAAGCCGCCGGAGGACAACCGGGACAAGGACGCGCTCACCCAGGGGACCATCAAGGACGCCTTCGCCCGCGGCGAGGCGGTGGAGGACCCGCTGAAGATCGGCGGGCGCTTCTACCTCCAGGCCGGCTTCTCCGGCGGCTACGGCAAGGACGTGCGCGACTCGCGGTTCTCCGCGCCCACGCTGGTGGACGGCTACTTCGACGGCCGGCCCAACGAGCGGATCCGCGGGATGCTGGCGGCGCGGCTGACGTTCGACGCCAGCGCGGCGTCGGGGACGACGCGGACCCTGGCGCTGCAGGTCAACCGGGACCTCACCAGCGGGCTGGTGCTGGCGGAGTCCAGCAACCCCAACGTGCTGCTCGACCAGGCGTGGCTGAACTTCGACCTCGAGCACCACGTCTTCATCACCGCCGGCCGCCAGCACGTGAAGTGGGGCACCGGGCGGATCTGGAACCCCACCGACTTCCTCACCCCCGCGCGGCGCGACCCGCTGGCGTTCATCGACACGCGGCTGGGCACGTCGATGGTGAAGGTGCACGTGCCGTGGGAGCCGCTGGCCGCCAACTTCTACGGCTACGGATTGCTGGACGTGGACCAGCCGGCGTCGCTGTTCCGGCAGATCGGCGGCGCGGCGCGGGCGGAGCTCGTGCTGTTCAAGACGGCGGAGCTGGGCATGGGCGCCGTGCTCCAGAAGGGCCACCAGCCGCGCTTCGCGCTGGACCTCTCCACGCCGCTGGGGCCGCTGGACGTCTACGGCGAGGTGGCGTTCAAGCACGGCGACGACGACGCGCCGCGCCTGCGCAAGTGCGGGACGGAGTGCCCGAACCAGGTGGTGATCGGCCTGCCCGGGGTCCCCCTCCCCACCGACACGCCCACCGGCTACGAGCCGTACTACCCGGACGGCTGGACGCCGGCGGCGACCGCGGGCCTGTCGTGGACGTTCGCCTACGCGGAGAACAAGACCGCCACCGTGGGGGCGGAGTACTTCTACAACTCGAACGGGGAGACGGACCCGGCGATGTACCCGCCGCTGCTGATCACCGGGCTGCTCTCGCCGTTCTACATGGGCCAGCACTACGCCGCGCTGTACGCGACGGTGCTGGGCCCCGGCACCTGGGACAAGGCGGCCTTCTTCCTCTTCAACCTGGCCAACCTGTCGGACCGCTCGTTCGTGACGCGGCTGAACTTCTCCCTGCAGGTGATGACGTACCTCACGGTGGAGGCCTACGCCGCGGTCCACTACGGCAACCCCAACGGCGCGTTCCGCCTGCAGATGCGCGTGGACCCGGTGCCGCTGCTCCTCCCGAACGGGCTGGACCTCCCCGCGGCGCTGTGGGACGCCGGGATGGGGTTGCGGGTCAGCCTCTGAGCTTCTCCGCCATCGCGAGGAGCTGGTTGGCCTTCGCCACCATCCCCTGATCGAAGCCGGGGACGGTGGCGTTCTTCAGCTGCTGGAGGGCGCCGGTGAAGCGGTTGACGGCGTCCAGCGCCTGGCCGCCGCCCAGCTTCTGGGCCAGCGACTGCGCGCTCTGCAGCAGCTGCTTCGCCGGCCCGGTGCGGGCGAGCGCGGCGAAGTCGCCGTTCTGGAGCGCCTTGAACATGGTCTCCGCCTGGCGGACGGCGCTCACGTCGCGCGCGGGCAAGCCCGCCCGCTGCATGGCGTCCGAGAAGCGGCCCTGCTGGAGCGCGGACGCGAGCGCGGCGCCGTCCTGCACGAAGCCGGCGGCCTTCTGCACCTCGGGGTTGGCGCCCAGCCGCCCCGCCTCCGCGCCGATGGTCTGCAGCGCCCCGCCCACGTCGCCGTTGGCCACCGAGCGGGCGAACTGGAGCACCGCCTGCGCGTCCTGGCCGTTCACGCCCAGCTTCTGGAATGGCGCCAGGGCCTCGTTCTTGAGCTTCTCCACCGCGTCGCCGCCGCCCAACCGCTGGACCAGGCCTTGCGCGTCGCCGAACGCCGCCCCGAGGTCGCCCCTCCCCATGGCCTTCACCAGGTCGATCGCCGCGCCGGCGTTCTGCTCGGTGATGCCCAGCTTGCCCAGCGGCGCCAGCGCCTGGGTGAGCGCGTCCACCGCGCCGCCCGCGCCCACCTGCCGCGCCAGGCCCTCCACGTTCGCCAGCATCCCGCCGAAGTCGCCGCTCTGCAGCGACTGGGTGAAGCGCGCGCCCTGGAACGCCACCCGGGAGAGGTCCTGCGCGGTGGGGTCGTTGAGGCCGCCCAGCACGTTGGACAGGCCCGCCAGCCCGCCGGCCGCGTCGCCTCGGGCGATCGCCTGGACGGCGCCGGCGCTGCCCTGGAGGAGTTGCCTGGTCTGCGGGTCCAGGCCGGCGATGTCCCCCACCCCGCCGAGGATGGCGGCGAAGTTCCCGTCCTTGATGCCGCGGGCGACCTGCGTCGCTTCCTTGGCCATGTCCGCGATGTCCTGCACCGCCGGGCTGCCGGTGGCTCCTGCGATGCCGCCTGCGGCCGTGGCGGCGGCGGTGAGGCCCCCGAGGACGTCGCCGTGCTCGATGGCCTGTTCGATGCCGACGCCGCCCTTGATCGCCGCGCTGGCGATCTCCCCGATGGTCCCGCCGACGCCGGGGAGCACGCCCGCCACGTCGGTGAGCGCGCCCAGGAAGTTGCCCTGCGCGGCGTCCACGATGGTCCTCACCGCCTCGTAGCCGGCGTAGAGCGCCGTCCCCACGCCGGGGATGAGGTTGAGCAGCGCCGGCGCCACCGTCTTGGCCAGGTCGCCCAGGAAGCCCACCACGCCCTCCCAGAAGCTCTTCGGCGGCGGGTAGAGGTCCTCCAGCTTCTTGGCCGCGCCCTCGAGGGACTTGGTGTACGGCTCCATCTCGGTGTGGAAGTCGGCCACCGCCTTCAGCGCCGCCTGGGCCTGCGGGCTGTTGGCGCCGAAGCTGGCCACCATCTGCATCGCCTTCTGTTGCAAGAGCATGTCGCCCACGGCGGCGAAGCGCGCGGTCTGCATCGTCTGGTTCTCGTAGATGCGCGCCAGCGGCTGGGTGGCGACGTTGCGCATCGTGTACTCGCTCAGCCCGGACTGCTTGCGCAGCTCGTCGATCTTCTTCTCCTTCTCGTCGTCGCTGAGCGACGGGTCGGCCATCACCGCGTTGACGTCGCCGCGCACCGCGCGCGGGTCGAACATCGGCTTGCCGTTGTACTGGCGCTCGGAGTTGGTGAGGACGGTGTCCACCACCGTGCGCCGATCCAGCGTGGCCGCCCTGGCCGCGGTGTCCGCCTGGGACTGACGGATGTAGTCGTCCGCCAGGTCGCCGGAGCGCGGTTGCGTCTGCGGCTTCACCACGCCTCCGTCCGCGCCGTTCAGGAAGTAATGGACCCGCTTGGGATCGGTGAGGTCCCCGTAGGCCGCCTGGGCGGTCTTCTGATCGGTGGCGCAGTCCATCCGCTCGTAGGCGCCGCAGAGCTGGTTGGCCTTCTTCTTCGCCTCGTCGTCGTCCAGCTCGTCGACCACCGCCTTGCCGCCGGCGCCGTCGATCACCTTGTCGAACTCGGCCTTGTCCTCGCAGGACTCGAGGATGGAGACCATGCCGCGGTCGTCGCTGTCCTTGGTCCAGCCGTCCATCAGCTGGCGGAGCATCGCGGACTTCTCGGACGGGGTCGTGACCAGCATCGCCAGCGGATCGTCCGCGGCGCCCTTGATCTTCGGGCTGTCTCCCTGCGCGCCGACGGACTTCATCCGCGCGGCGACGATCTGGTCGGAGGTGTAGCCGCGGGCCAGCGCCTTCTCCGCCATCGCCGCGCTCTCCGGCGAGAAGGCGTACGCGGAGCACCCGTGCGCGCCGGCGAGGGTGTCGAAGGTGGCGGCCAGCTTCTGATCGGTGTCGTCGATGATCGTGCCGATGAGGCCGATGTGCTTCTCCTCCGGGCCGTGCACGCCCGTGGTCATCGCCTGCCGGACCAGGTCCGGGCCCGTGGTCTGCATCAGCGACTGGTACTCGGCGTCGCTCCCGGCGGAGGCGAGCAGCTTGACGATCGCCTCGCGGTCGTCGCGGTTGCCCTTGGCGGAGTCGATCCCGTCCTTGCACAGCGCCTTCAGCACCGCCGCCTTCTGCTCCGGCGTAGCGGCGGCCATCGCCTTGGGGTCCTTGGCGAGGTCGCGCAGCTTGCCGAGGTCGTTCTTCCCCAGCGCCTCGGAGATGTCCTTCCGGCGGTCCAGCGCCTCCTGCTGCTCCTTGCTCAGCGCTTTCTCGTCCGCCGAGCCGGGAGTGGAGCCTGGACGCGCCAGCGCCTCGAAGAGGGAGCTGGGGGGCCGCGCCTGGTTCCCGCCCAGCGGTTGCGAGAGCGGGTCCTGCGACCCGGTCCCTCCCATCAGCGGCACGCCAGCTTTGGCCTGAGAAATCGACGACATCGAGACCTCCAGAAGATCATTGTCGGCGACCAGGCTCCGGCGGTTGCACCTTCCACCGGCGGTGCAGCCAGAGCCACTGCTCGGGGGCGCGGCGGATGAAGCCCTCGATGGCGGCGGTGACGGTGGCGGTGTGAGCGGTGAGGTCGCGGTGATGGTCGCCGGTGTCGGGGACGGGGAAGGGGCCCTCGATGCGGCAGCGGATGGCGTCGCCGTCGCGGAGGGCGGAGGCGGCGAAGGCGGGCGCGCCGGAGCGCATGGCGGCGGCGGAGAAGGCGGGGGAGGTGGCGGCGAGGCGGCCGAAGAAGGGGACGAAGACGGCGGAGGGAGCGGGCAGGACCTGGTCCACCAGCATGACGACCAGGCCGCCCTGCTGGAGCGCGCGCAGCGCCCCGCGGATGGCGCCGCGCGCGGGGATGAGCTTGAGGCCGGCGTCGGTGCGGGCCTTCATGAGGACGGCGTTGAGCGCGCCCTGCAGCGGGCGCACCACGGCGTGGAGCGGGAGGCCGCGCCGGGCCATCAGCTCGCCCAGCACCTCCCAGCTACCCAGGTGGGCCATGGCGAGGAGGGCGCCGCGCCCCTGCGCGAGGGCCTGCTGGAGGACGTCGTAGTTCTCCACCGTCACCTCGCGCGCGAGGTCCGGGCCGCGGATGGAGACGAGGCCCTCCACGGCGGCCATGGCCATGTTGGCGTAGGCGCCGGCGGCGATCCGGCGGCGCTCCGGCTCCGACTTCTCCGGGAACGCGTGGGCCAGGTTGTCCAGGGTCACCCGGCGGCGGATGCCCAGCGCCATCGCGAGGCGGCCGGTGGCGCGGGCGAACGCGAGGAGGAGCGAGCGAGGCATCGCGCGGAGCAGGCCCACGGCGAGGGTCGCGAAGAACGTCGCAATGGGCCCTCCGGGGGTGATCAGCGGGCGAGGCACGCGCGGCGTGGTGTAGCGCGAGGTACGAGGGGGCTCAACGGGCGCGCTTCCCGCGCCACACCCACGCGCTTGCGCGAACAGTCAGCGCGCGCGGTGCTCCGCCTTCAAATTCTCCAACTCATCCACCGTCTTCGGCCAATCCTCCTTCAGCAGCCTCGACAGCGACCGGTCCGCCAGCAGCTTCCCGCCGGTCTGGCACCGCGGGCAGTAGTTGGTCTCGTTCTCCGCGTAGACGATCCGCTGCACCTTCGCCCCGCACCGCGGGCACGGTTTCCCATAGCGTCCGTGGACCGCCATCTCCTCCCGGAACGCGGTGACCCCTTCCGGGAACTCTTCCCCCGCCTCTTCCCGCAACCGGTCCCTCCACTCGATCAGCGTGTCCACCGTCGCCCTGAACAGCCGCTCCACCTCCTCATCCGTCAGCTGCGCGGTGAGCTTCACCGGCGACATCCCCGCCCGGTGCAGCAGCTCGTCCGAGTACGCGTTCCCGATCCCGCTGAACAACCTCGGATCCGTCAGCGACCGCTTCAGCGTGTGGTTCTCCCTCCGCAGCGCGTGCGCGAACTCCTCCTGGCTGGCCCCCAGCACCTCCAGCCCGCCCCGGTCGAGCTCCCTCAGCGCCGCCTCCCCCCTCACCAGGTGGATCGACGCCCGCTTCCTGGTGCTCGCCTCCGTGAACGTCAGCGTCCCCCCGGGAAAGTCGAACGCCGCCAGCCCCACCTTCCCCGGCACCTTCGCCCCGCGCTCCTTCCAGTGCAGCCGGCCGGAGACCATCAGGTGGATGACCAGGAACAGCTCCCCCTCCAGCTCGAACACGATGCGCTTCCCCACCCTCCGCAGCCCCATCACCCGCTTCCCGAACGCGGCCGACAGCGGCGGGTCCGCGGACCTCAGCACGAACGGGCTCCCCAGGCGGACGCCCTCCAGCGCCTGTCCCCTCGTGCGCCGCTCCAGGTGTTCGATGTAGACCACCACATCCGGCAGCTCAGGCATTTCGCTGCAAACCCTCCCGCGCCCCCCGGCCACTGTTCCAGACTCGACCGGGCCATAAAAAGCCTGTCACAGCCGGCCGGGTGCGTGCTCTCCTCGAGGACCTGTGAGCTCCAGCCAACGCCTCCTACCCCTCCTGCTGGCCGCGGCATCGCTTTTCGCGCCCACCGCCCGGTCGCAGGAAGTGGTCTTCCCCCGAACCGCCGACAAGAGCCAGGTCCGCTACTTCGACTTCGACTGGCAGCACGTCGACATCCTCGTCGGTCCGGAGGCGGAGCATAAGCTCTCCATCCCGGACCTCCCCGGCGGCGCGCACCCGGCCACGCTCCCGCCTCAGGGCTCCTCCACCACCATCGGCACCTCCATCGTCGGCAGCGGCCCGCCGCCGGGCGGCCCCCCCGACACCAGCAGCGGCGGGCCCCCGCCCATCCCTCCCCAGGGTGCCCCCGACGGCGGCATCGCCCCCCCGTCCGCGCACGTCTCCCCGTGGATGGTGGGCGCGGACGGCGGCACCTCCGGCGACGGCGGCACCCCGCTCCCGCCGCGCACCGGCGGCGTCCGCCTCTACTACTACCAGCGCGAGAAGGCGGTGGCGGAGCGGGCCACCAACCAGATCATCGCCTCCTACCGGCACCTGGTGGACGAGTTCGACTACGTCCCCACCAAGACCTTCCCGTACATCCTCTACAACTCCTACCAAGAGTTCCTGGAGACCAACCTCTTCCCCTTGCAGGAGGGCGTGCTGGGCGTCACCTCGCCGGTGGACCTCAAGCTGACGCTCCCCTACTTCGGCGACCACCGGATGTTCGAGGAGGTCTCCCTCCACGAGATGTCGCACCAGTTCACCATCCAGAAGGTGCGCTCCACCGCGGAGCGGAGCCGGATCAACGGCGAGCCGCTGGAGGGGATGCCGCTGTGGTTCATCGAGGGGCTGGCGGAGTTCTACGCCAAGCACGGGATCGACGACGAGGCGGAGATGCTGATCCGCGACATCGTGGTCAACCCCTCCATCGAGCACGGCTACGCGATGCTCGACTTCTTCGAGGACCGCCCGCAGAGCGTGCTGTGGACGTACAAGGTCGGCCAGGTCCGCTGCGCCTTCCTGGAGGAGACCTACGGCCACGGCTTCATCCAGCGCGTGCTCAACGCCTCCACCGCGCTGGTGGGGAGCGGGATGCTGCGGCGGCAGGCCACCGACTTCGGCGCGCTGCTGGAGCGGCTCACCGGCGACGACACCAAGTCCGTCTCCCGCAAGTTCGAGCAGTGGCTGAAGAAGCGCGCGTTCAAGGCGTACCTGAGCGCCAGCCAGGACACCCCGCAGGTGAAGCCCTTGGCCGAGTTCTCCGAGCACGCCGACTCCCTGGCCACCTCCCCGGACGGCGACCTGCTCCTGTTCCGGACGCTGGAGCAGGAGACGTTCCGGGCGCGGCTGCAGCTGGTGGACCGGCGGGCGGCGAACCGGCCGGTGACGGTGGCGACGGACGGGGTGCCGGGCGCGGAGTCGCTCCACCTCGTCTTCGGCCGCTCCTTCGCGGTGGGCCGCGAGTCGCTGGTCTATGTCGCCGAGGCCAACGGCGGCGACGTCATCTACTGGCGGAAGATCGACCACAAGGTGATCGAGCGCGAGGCGGGCTCCATGGGCGCCGGGGCCATGGCCTTCAACCCCACCGCCACCTCCAACAAGGTGAAGCTGGAGCTGGAGCGGTTCGTGGTGCAGCTGTCGGTGGGGGCGGAGCTGAAGTACCCGCTGCGCGACCGCGGGATCATCGCCGCCTACGGGCCGGCGCTGGCGCCGGACGGCCGCCGGGTGGCGTTCGTGGGCCTGGACGAGAGCGGCGTGCGCGACGTCTACGTGCTCACCCCCAAGGGCGGAGGCGGCGACTTCGAGCTGACGAAGGTGACCAATGACGTCTACGGCGAGCGCCAGGTGGCGTGGGCGCCGGACGACTCGCTGATCTTCAACTCCGACGCCACCGGCACCGGCAAGTACAACCTGTTCAAGGTCAAGCTCTCCTCGCCGGGGACGATGGAGCGGCTGACCAGCGAGGACCGGGACGAGCTGGACCCCACCGCGCTGCCCGACGGCCGGGTGCTCTTCACCGCCTACGCGCACGGCAGCGCGGACCTGCACGAGGTGAAGGACGGGCAGATCATCCGCCGCACCGACGTGGCCACCGGCCTGTTCGACGCCGGGCCGGGGCCGGAGGGCGGGGTGTGGGCGCTGTTCCACCACTCGGGGGAGCGGGCCCCGGTGCTGATCAAGTCGGACCAGCTGATCTCCGCGGAGACGATGGCGCAGGGGCCGCAGGACGCGCCCCACCCGTTCGGCCGCACCGAGCTGACCAACGCCCAGCCGTACAGCATGTTCAACATCCAGAACTGGGAGCCCGGCAACCCGTACGCGTTCATCTCCGGCGGCGTGCAGGGCATCTACGGGCAGGTGTTCGCCAACGCGTCGGACCGGCTGCGCAACCACGCGCTGGTGCTGTACGCGTCGGTCTACGGGTCGTTCGACCTCACCGACGGCTTCCTGATGTACCTGAACCAGGAGCGCCGGGTGACCTGGGGCGCCGGGCTCTTCCAGTCGGTGCGGCTGCGGTACGACCAGTCCTTCCCCACCGAGAACCTGGCGCTGCAGATCCTCTCCGGCGAGCGCTTCTTCGGGGGGCTGGCCACGGTGCGCTACCCGTTCAACCAGTTCGTCTACGTCCAGGGCGACTTCGCGGTGGGCGGGGTGAGCTACTTCCTCTCGCCGCTGGACCGGTTCTTCCTCGCCACCCCCGAGTACAGCGGCGCCGACCGCGACCTGCTGTCGCAGTGGAACGACCTCAACAGGGGCCCGCGCCCGCAGTCCGAGGCCACCCTGCGCTTCGGCTACGACACGCTCCGCTACCACCCGCTCTCCGGGCCGCTGGACGGCACCACCGTGCTGGCGGAGGCCACCGGCGGGGTGCAGCCGCTCAACGGGCAGACCTACGCCTCGCTGCGCGTGGACGCCGCCCACTACATCCCCATCGAGGGGCGGATCCACCTGATGATCCGCGGGGGCGCGGGCCTCTCCGCGGGCGGGCGCTACTCCACCAACTTCCAGCTCTCCAGCTTCGACACCGTGCGCGGGGTGCCCTTCAGCTCCGGGTCGCTGCGGCAGTGGCTGTTCGGGCGCGACTACTTCTTCTCCACCGCCGAGCTGAAGGTGCCGCTCAACAACTTCATCCGGCTGATCCTGTTCAGCGACATCGAGGCCATCGCCGGGGTGGACTTCGGCAGCACCAGCAACGACCCCAACCTGCTGCTGAAGAAGCGCGTGCTGGACTACGTGCTGGGGGTGAACTTCTCGCTCGGGCCCCTGCAGTTCCGGCTCCACTTCGCCAAGCCGGTGGGCATCGGCGCGCGGCCTTCGGACACCGCCACCACCAACGGGATGCCGTCCGGCGGCTCCATCTGCAACCCCCGGCTCACCGCCGACGACCCCAACGGCTGCCCGGTCGCGCCCTCCACCGAGGACAGCACCTGGGTCACCAACTTCTCCATCGGGGTGGCCGGCCTGCCCGGCTTCTTCGACAAGGCGCGGCCGGCGGTCTCGCCGTTCTGGTGAACGGGAAGGGACGCGTGAGCGTCCCCCGGGAAAGGCGCGGCGGTGAGCGCCGGCCGCCACCCGCCGCCCCGGTGACCGCTCGCCCGGGCTAGCGCAGCAGGGCCAGCGCCTGGTCGGCGGCGCGCGCCTCGTCCTCGGCCTTCGCCAGGTCGCCGTCCGAGGCGGCCAGGGCCTCCCGCGAGCGCTGCGCCGCGATGGTGGCCTCCTCCAGCGCCGCCGCCGCGCGCCGGGCGGACTCCTCGGCGCGCTCGCGCCGCTTCTTCGCGTCCGCCACGGCCTTGGCCGCCTCGCGCGCGCGGTGCTCGGCGTCCGTGCGCAGCCGCTCCGCCTCCCGCTGCGCGCGCCGCTCTTCCGCGCTCTCGTCGATGCGGGTGACGGTGGCCTGGCGCGGCGCGGCGGCCGGCGCCGCTTCCACGGCGGAGAGGTCGCCGAACCCCGGCCGGGGCAGGTCCTTCTCCAGCTTCCCCTCCTGGAGCTGGTCTCCCAGCGCGGGCGGGCCGTTGGCGCAGGCGAGCAGCGTCCCCTCCATCCGGTCGTGCTGGTCGGAGGAGCCGGCGGAGCCCGCCTCCTTGACGATCTCCACCGCCGCCTCCAGCACCTCGCGCAGCACGTGGCGCTGCTCGGCGGTGGCGTCGCGCAGGGGGCCGCCGCCCTCGCCGCGGACGGCGCGCTCCTGGGCCTCTCGCAGCCGGAGGCCGGACTCCAGCACCTCCCGCACCGCCTGGGGCTTGCGCCGCGCCAGCTGGTTGAGCGCCCACACCGTCACCGGCGGCCGCCGCTCCTTCTTGATCTGCGCCGCCAGCTCCGCGTCGCCGGACGCCTTGGCCTCCTTCGCCAGCTCGTCGCGCGTCTGGGTGAACTGCTCGTAGGGCGCCGCGTAGAGTCGGTCCAGGGCGGCATCCAGCTCGGTGGGTTGGCGCGACACCGCGGACAGCCTAGCGTCTCCGTCCACATGGGGAAGAAGGACGCCCAGGGATTCAACACTCCCTTCAAGGACCTCAAGGCGAAGCTCCAGCCGAAGACCCCCGCCGCCCCCGCGAAGCCCGCGCCGCCGCCCCCGGCGAAGAAGAAGGCCGCCCCCGCCGCCGAGGAGGACGAGGCGCGGCTGTTCCTCGAGGCGATGGCCGGGGCGGCGCCGCTGAAGGACCGGGGCGAGGTGAAGCCGCCGGAGGGCGTGATCCCGCGGATCGTGGACGAGAACGCGGAGGCGATGGCGCAGCTGTCGGAGCTGGTCTCCGGCGAGGGGCCGTTCGACATCGCGGACTCCGACGAGTTCGTGGAGGGCCGCGCGCCCGGCGTGAACGAGGCGCTGATGCGGGCGCTGCGGCGCGGGGACTTCTCGCTGCAGGGGCACGTGGACCTGCACGGGATGAACCGGGTGGAGGCGAAGGAGGCGGTGGAGAAGTTCGTCTCCGAATCCCGGCGCGCCGGCAAGCGCTGCGTGCTGGTGGTGCACGGGCGCGGGCTCAACTCCAAGGACCAGATCCCGGTGCTCAAGGAGGCGGTGCGGGCGTGGCTCCAGCGGGGCCGCATCGCCAGGTCCGTGCTGGCGTTCGCCACCGCGCAGCCGCACGACGGCGGCGCCGGCGCGGTCTACGTCCTGCTGAGGAAGTGATGGGGCCCATCGAGATCATCCGCGGCTTCCCCGACCCGCGCGGCGAGCAGCGCACGCTGCGCGTCTTCACCCCGGAGGCGTACCACCGCGACCCGTCCGCCCGCTTCCCGGTGCTCTACATGCACGACGGGCAGAACGTGTTCGCCCACCCGGAGTCGGCGCGCCCGGACACCTGGTGCGCCAACGTGGCGATGGAGATGCTGTGGCGGCACCACCAGCTGGAGCCGTGGATCATCGTCGGGGTGGACCACGCCAAGGACCGCTTCGGCGAATACACCCCCTGGGACTACCCGGCGGCCCGCGTCCGCGCCCGCGCAGACCACTACGCCCGCTTCCTCCTCGAGCACCTCAAGCCGTGGGTGGACGCGCGCTACCGCACCCGCGCGGAGGCGCGCTGGACGGCCACCATGGGCAGCAGCCTGGGCGGGCTGATCTCGCTCTACCTGGGGATGCGGCACGGCGACGTCTTCGGGCGGATCGGCGCGCTCTCGCCCACCGTGATGTGGTCCGACTCGGAGATCTACCGGCGCTGGTCCGGCCACGGCCGCCGCTGGACGCGCATCTACCTGGACGCCGGCGCGCACGAGCAACTGCTCATCGACGGCATCCACCTCGACTACGGCGCCCACGCCCGCCACTTCTTCACCCACCTCAAGCACCTGGGCTACGACGACCACGAGGTGTGCCTGGTGCTCGAACCGGGCGGCCAGCACTCGGAGCGGGACTGGGCGCGCCGGCTGCCGTTCGCCTTCCGCTGGCTACTCTGCTGAGCCCGGAGGGCGCGCCTGGATGAGGTCGATGGATGCGCGCAGCCGGCCCTCGTCCGCGTCGCGGATGAGGTACTCGTGGTCGCCCATGGCCGCGGCCAGCGCGGGCGGGATGGGCCGCTCCAGCACCAGCTGCGGCCCCAGCCTGGACAGCAGCTCTCCGTGCGGCACCCGGTACTGGACCCGGTAGCGGCGCGAGGCGTGGGCGCAGTGGTACTTGCGATCGAACGGAGTGCCGCTCACGTCGCGCCCGCCCAGCGCGCGCGCCCAGAGGCGGTACACGTCCGCGTCCGCCGAGAAGTTCATCATGTCCGTGGTGTAGCCGCCGGGCGGGCGGATGTTGATCTCCAGCGCCCGGAACGTCCCGCCCGGCTCCTCGAAGAACTCGATGTGGAAGAAGCGCTCCCGGATGCCGAAGGCCTCCGCCACCTTCTTCCCCAGCGCGCGCAGCCCCTGGGGGATCTGGCGCCGGTTGTAGTACCAGACGTCCAGACCTTCGTTGACCACGTCCATCACCCCGGTGCTGTACAGGTGCGAGGTCTCCACGATGACCCGCCCCTCGCGGTCGCACAGGCCGTCGTAGGAGGTGAGCACCCCGTGGGCGAACTTCTCCACCACGAAGCCGTCCAGCGACATCCCGCGCAGCGCGGCCTCCAGCGCCTCCGGGCCCGCCAGCTTGAAGGTCGACCAGGCGCCCACGCCCACGTCCGGCTTGAGGACCAGCGGATAGCCGACCCGCCGGGCGAAGGCGCGGAGCTGGTCGGGCGAGGTGACCGGCTCACCCTCGGTGCAGGGGACCCCGGCGGCGGTGAAGATCTCCCGCATCGCGGTCTTGCTCCGGTGGCGGCGCAGCTCGGCCGGGCGGGGGCCCTCCACGTTGAAGTCCTCGCGCAGCCGGGCCTCCAGGGGCAGCCAGTGCTCGTTGAGGGAGTCGATCCGGTCGATCTTCCCGTACCGCCAGGTCAGGTATCCCACCGCCCGGAGCACGTCGTCGTACTGGTTGAGGTCGCGGAGGTAGAGGTACTCGGTCACCGCCTCGGCGAGCGGGCGGCTGACGTCGTGCGGCGGCGAGTCGCCGATGCCCAGCGCCACCATCCCCTCCTCCCGGAGCGCCCTGCAGAACAGGTGGAACTGCGGAGGGAAGTTGGGCGAGAGAAACAGGACGTTCACGGCCCCCTGCCGGTCGTCGAGCAGCGCACGCGGCGAATCTGCCATAGAATCGCCGGCCCGTGAGCACCTCCCCCCCACCTCCAGGCACCCCGCCCCCGGCCCCGGCGGGAGCGCCCGCGCGCAAGCGCATCCTGGCGGTGGACGACGAGCCCTCCGCGCGGCTGCTGATCGCCCGGGTGCTCCAGCGGGCCGGCTACGACGTGACGCCGGCCTCCTCCGCCGAGGAGGCGCTGGAGATGCTGGACAAGGGCAAGCGGTTCGACCTGCTGATCACCGACAAGAACCTCCCCCGCATCAACGGGCTGGAGCTGATCCGCAAGGCGCGCCAGGTCATCGCCGACATTCCAGTGGTGCTGATCACCGCCGCCCCGGACGCGGCGGCGGTCAGCGGCGAGCGGCTGGAGGCGTACCTGGCCAAGCCGTTCAAGAACCTGAACGCCCTGGAGGAGGCGGTGCGCACCGCCTTCGAGGCCAACAAGGTCCACCTGGCCCGCCAGGAGATGCAGCGGACGCTCAACGACCTGGTCTCCCAGCTCCAGGCCCGGAACAAGACGTCCTGAGCACATTCCAGGCTTTGCCTGAGCGTATCCCGCGCTCCCCCGGCTAGAATGGGCGGGCTCTGGCGATGCGCCTCTCCATCCGGTACCAGATCATCCTCCTGGTGAGCGGCCTGCTCTTGGGCGCGATGGCCATTTACCTGACGCTCGCCACGCGCCTGCTCTCGGCCGACACACTGGACACGCTCAAGGCGTCCAACGTCCAGCTCGCCGCCACGCTGGCGGACGAGGTGCAGGTCAACATCAAGGCCACGGTGGACAAGCTGCTCTACTTCGGCGCCGAGCAGTCGGTGGAGGTGACCCGCCCCGCCGGCCCGCTGATGGAGGCGGATCCCCAACTGCTGGGCGTGGAGATCTGGGCCCGGAGCGGCGAGGGCTTCGCCCGCGTCTTCCACGACGAGTCGCGCGACCGGCTGCGGCAGCTGGGCATCCCCGAGGAGTCCCTGGACGAGGCCCGCCGCCGCTACCCGCTGGACGTGGAGCAGGCCAGGCAGGCCGGCGGCATCCTGCTGCAGAACGCGTCCGTGCCGCCCAGGCTGCCCCTGCTGCGGTTGACCGCGATCAGCCCGGACGGGATGACGGTGGTGGTGTCGGACATCCGCCCGGGCCGGCTGCTCTCCGCCTTCGGCCACGCGCTGCGGCGCGCCGAGGCGTACCTGGTGGACGCGAACGGCGTCGTCCTCGTCCACCCGGACGAGGGGTTGGTGCTGGCGCGGGCGGACCGCTCGCGCGACGCGGCGGTGCAGCCGGCGCTGGAGTCGCCCGGCGGCGGCGGCTCCCACGAGTTCAGCGGGCCCCAGGGCGACCGGCTGGGCGCCTGGTCCTCGGTGCGGCTGGGCCGGATGTTCGTCATCGTGGAGATCCCCAGGGAGGAGTCCACCCGCGGGGCGCGCGAGCTGGTCCGGCGGAGCGTGGCGTTCGCGCTGGGCGTGCTGGCGCTGGCGCTGGTGCTCTCCGTCTTCTTCGCCCGGAGGCTGGCGGAGCCGCTCCAGCGGCTGCAGGACAAGATGGAGTCCATCTCCCGCGGCGACTTCGGGGTGGAGGTGGAGGTCTCGTCCAGGAACGAGATCGGCACGCTGGCCGCCGCCTTCAACCAGATGAGCCGCGAGCTGGCCACCCGCGAGCGCGCGCTGATGCAGGCCAACCAGCAGCTCATCCAGTCCGAGAAGCTCTCCGCGCTGGGGGAGATGAGCGCCGGCCTGGCCCACGAGGTGAAGAACCCCATGGTGGGGATCTGCGGCTTCTCCGAGCTGGGCGCGCACGTGGAGACGCTGGAGGAGGCGCGGGAGTACTTCGCGCTGATCAACGCGGACGCGCAGCGGGCCAACGAGATCCTCCAGAACCTGCTCACCTTCGCCCGCCCGGAGCAGGCCGCGCTCACCGGGGTGGACGTGAACGAGACGGTGCGCGGCGCGGTCCGGCTGGTGGCCCACCAGGTGCAGATCGGCGGGGTGAAGCTGGTCACCAGCTACGCGGACGGGCTACCCCCGGTGATGGGGAGCGCCAACCAGCTGCGGCAGGTGCTGATCAACCTGGCGATGAACGGGTCGCACGCCATGGACAAGTCGGAGACGAAGGTCCTCACCGTCTCCACCTCGCTGGCCCCCGAGGGCCGGGTGCTGATCGAGGTGAAGGACACCGGCCACGGGATGTCGGAGGAGACGCTGCGCAAGCTGTTCCGCCCCTTCTTCACCACCAAGCCCAAGGGCCAGGGCACCGGGCTGGGGCTCTCCGTGAGCAAGACCATCATCCAGCAGCACCAGGGGGAGATCTCGGTGAAGAGCGTGCTCGGGCAGGGCACCACCTTCACCGTCGTCCTCCCCGCCGCCATCCCCGGCCAGCGCCCCACGGCCGGCGGCAGCGTGGCCCCGGCCGCGTAGCGGTCCCCTGCGGGCTAGAACGCCATCCCGACGCCGAAGTACGGGCCGCTGAACGCGTCCTGGTGGATCACGCCGTCCACCAGCCCGTTGTCGTTGAGGTACACGCCGCGCCAGCCCAGGCGCAGGCCCAGGGGCCCCAGCGCGTAGGTAAAGCCGCCGGCCAGCTCCGCCTGGACGTGCGGGAGGAGGCTGGCGCGGGCGACCGCCTCCACGCCGAAGCTCTCCCCGAAGCCGATGGCCAAGGAGACGCCCGCCGCCGGGCTGAGGACGATCAGGTCCGGGGCGAAGGCGCTCTGGCCGCCCGCCTCCAGGCGGAGCCGCCCGCGCTCGTTGCCCAGCAGCGCGTAGGTGACGAAGCCGTTGAAGAAGGAGAGGTGGTCCACCCCGCCGCTGCCGTCGTCCGCGTTCACCGCGATGTGCCGGCCCTCCAGCGCGAAGCCCCACTTCGGGCCCTCGATGCGCAGCTGCGCCCCGGCGGAGCCGCCGTCCAGGGTGGAGAACGGCATCACGTCGCCGGTCAGCTCGGTGCGGAGGCGCAGCCCGTAGTCCGGCGCGCCCTCCACCCGCGGGGAGTACCCGGCGTAGCCCGCGTAGGCCGGGGACGGCTCGTACCAGTACGAAGGCCAGCCGCTGTGCCGCCAGCAGCACCCGTCCGACCGGCAGTCGTCCCGCGTCCGGTCCACGTACGGGGCGCCCACCGGCGACGCGTCGTGGTAGTGCGAGTCGCCCGAGGAGCGGACCTCGCTGCTGGAGCCGCCGCCGTTGTCGTTGTTCTGCTGCTGCTTCTGCTCCTGCTTATCGCGATCGTCCGACTTGCCGAAGCGGGCCCACGCGGCCCCCGGCGCGAGCGCCGACGCCAGCGCAGCGGTGAGCAGAAGGTGTTGGAAGGTGCGAACCATGGCTTTCTCCGTCCGGCCTGGAACCTACGACTTGGACGCACCCGCCAGGCGGATATTCAAGCCCCTCCCCGGCGCACCTCGAACCCCACCCGGGCCCCACCCTCCGGGAGGTTCTGGGCGTAGGCCTTGCCGCCGTGGGCCTCGGCGATGCGCCGGACCAGGGACAGGCCCAGGTGGAGCGACCCGGCGTCGTGGCCGGTGGCCCGGGGGACCCCGTTGGAGCCGCGCTTGAAGGCGTCGAAGGCGTGCTCCTCCTCGCCGGCGGCGAAGCCCTTCCCCTGGTCGTCCACCTCGAACACCACCGCCCCGTTCCGCCCGCGCACCGACAGCTGCCGGATGCCCTGGCCGTGCTTGCGCGCGTTGTCCAGGAGGTTGGCGAGCGCGCGCTGCAGCAGCGTGGGGTCGCCCTCGAAGCGCAGGTCCGGCTCCTCGACCTTCAGCAGCGAGGGGTCCGCCCCGGCGCGGGCCAGCGCCTTCTTCGCCAGCTCCGTCGCCTCCAGCGGCGACCGGTTCACCTGGGCGAACTCCAGCCGGGAGGACGCGAGCAGCTGGCCCACCAGCGCGTCGATCTCCAGCACCTCGTCCTCCATGTCCTTGAGCAGCTTCTCGCTGGGGCCGTTGTCGCGGGCCAGCTCCACCAGCAGGCGCATGTGGCCCAGCGGGGTGCGCAGCTCGTGGGAGACCGCGGCCAAGAGCTCGCGCTGCTCGGCCAGCTGGCGCTCGATGCGGGCGGCCATCTCGTTGAAGGACTCCGCCAGCACCTTGGCCTCCTCCGGGACGGAGCCGCGGAGGTCCACGCGGGTGGAGAGCTTGCCGTCACCCAGCTCGCGGGCGGCGACGGCCAGCTGGTCCATGGGCCGCGCCAGCCGCCGCGCCACCCGCCCGGAGGCGCCCCACACCAGCATCACGGCGAAGAAGATCCCCAGGAAATGGCGCCAGGTGAACCCGGGCCAGTAGCGCTCCATCCCGCACACCCAGACCTCGCCGACCTTGGCCCCGTCCTTGACCACCGCGATGGGCACGGTGTGGCGGTTGGTCGGGCAGGTGCCGCCGTAGGAGGCCAAGAGCCCGCCCTGGGCCCCGTGGAGCTCCACGGTGAGCTGCAGGTCCCGCGATGCGGACTGCGCCAGCTCGCCCAGCTCGTCCGGCTTGTCCCACACCGCCGCGAACCGGCCGGAGGCGAAGGTGGAGAACGGCTTGATCACCCGGTCGTTCCAGTTCCCTCCGCGCCCCATGACGACGGCGAAGGAAACGGCCACGACCATCATGGTGAGCAGGATGGTGAGCCCGAACCACAGGAACATCCGCCGCCGCAGCGGCCCGAAGGAGCGCTTGTAGAACCAGTACCGCCGGCGCCAGTACGCCCACTGCTCCTCGTGCGAGAAGCCCGGGGGCCCCCACTCCGGGTGCCGGTGCATCTGGTGCTGGCGCATGCGGCGGGACATGGGCGCGCTCGGGTCAGACCTCGTCCTTGGAGAGCACGTACCCCACGCCGCGGACCGTCTTGATCAGCTTCTGGGCCTCGTCGCCCAGCTTCGAGCGGAGGTGCGAGATGTGCACGTCCACCGTGCGCTCGGAGACCACCACGTCGCCGCGGCCGGCCTCGGACAGCAGCGCGTCGCGAGAGATGACGCGCCCGGCGCGCCGCACCAGCGCCACCAGGATGTCGAACTCCAGGCCGGTGAGGTCCACCAGGGTGTTGTCCAGCCGCACCTCGCGCTTGCCGATGTCGATCTGGATGTTGGCCAGGGTCAGCTTCTCGGAGACCGCCTCCGGGCTGGCGCGGCGGAGCACCGCGCGCATCCGCGCCAAAAGCTCGCGGGGGGAGAACGGCTTGGGGAGGTAGTCGTCCGCGCCGATCTCCAGGCCCACCACCCGGTCCGTCTCGTCGCCGCGGGCGGTGAGCATGATGACGGGGACGTTGCTCTTGGCGCGGATCCGCCGGCAGACCTCCAGCCCGTCGATGCCCGGCATCATCACGTCCAGCAGCACCGCGTCGAACACCTGCGCGTCCAACAGCTGCAGGCCCTTCGCCCCGTCCGGCGCGTTGGTGAGGTGGACGCCGTTGGGGCCCAGGTAGCTCTGGAGGAGCTCGAAGAGCTTCGCGTCGTCGTCGATGAGCAGGACCCGGAACGTCATCAAGGGTCGTTTATCCGCCAGGGGCGGGGCGGCGGCAATGACGGCGGCTCCCATGGTGTCCTCCCCTCCTGTCAGGGTTCCGCCCGGGATGGGCCGCGAAGCTCATCCCGGGCGGGGTGCTGCGTTTCTCTGCGGGACCGCTACTTCTCGCCCTTCTCCACCTTCAGCTGCGCCACCTGCTGCGTGAGCTGGGCGATCTGCGCCTGCGCCTGGGCCAGCTGCTGCGCCTGGAGCTGGGCCGCGAGCTGCGACTGCGCCAGTTGCTGCGCCTGGACCTGCACCTGCGCCTGGAGCTGGCCGATGGTCTGGGCCTGGACGAAGGCGTTGGGGTCACCGGCCGGGACCGCCACCGCCACCGGGGCCTGCACCGGTGCCGGGGCCTTGGCGGCCTCGTTCACCTTGGCCGCGGCGGCGTCGGCGGTCGCCTTCGCCTGCTCCGCGGTGGCGTTCGCCTTCACCGCCACCGCCTCCACCGCTTCCACCCGTTGCTCGGGGCTCTGGGGGTTGTCCCAGCGGGACTCGCTCCACCGCCCGCCGCCCCACCGCCCGCAGTCGCCGTGGCGGTATGCCGCCATGCTCCTGAACCCCGAGCTGAACCCCACCACCGTGCCGATCGCCAGCAGCCCCATCAGAATTGGCCTACGCATGTGAGTGCTCCTTCGTGTGTTCCGTGTGGGTCGCCGCTAGGCGATGTTCGAGGTCACGCCGCTGTTGTCGTCGCTGCCGTAGCGCCCGCCGCCGCACCCGCCGCCCGCCGCCGACCAGCCGCCCCGGCCCCAGCCCTGGTGCCGCCAGCCGCCGTGCCGGCCCCAGCCGCCCGAGAAGCCGTTCTCCAGCAGGTCAGCGACCTGCTTGCGCTGCTCGGGGTTGAGCGCCTCGTGGACCTTGGACAGCTCCACCAGGATGGACCGCTGGATCTCCTCCAGGATGCCGTCCGCGCGGGTGAAGGCGTCCTTCATCGGCCCGTGGTCGAACGTCTCCTGCTTGAAGGCGGTGGCCACGTCGCGCCGCGCCTTGTCCTTCTCGTCGTGGATCTTCGAGAACGCGTTGCGGATGTTCTCGAACGCCTCGCCGATCACCTTCTCCTGCCCCGGCGTGGCGCCGATCCGGTAGCTGAGGCCGCGGAGCATCCAGCTCTGGCCGTAGCCCCCGCGACCCCGGCCCCAGTGGCCGTGCCCGCCGTAAGACCCGTAACCGCCACCACACCCGCCCCGGCGGGCCAGCTTGACCAGCCCGATGAGGCACGCCGCACCAAAAATGAACCCGAACATGTGCATCCTCCGTCAGACGCGCGTTGCGTCTTCGGGGAGGAAACTAAAGAGCCCCTGTTATGCGTCTGTGGGGACACCCGTGAAGAAGCGTTAAGCTCCCGCGCCTTCTTTGCTTCCAGGAGGTTGCGCGTGCTGAAGCTGTATTACGTGCCCAAGACCCGCGCCATGCGGCCTCGCTGGCTCCTGGAGGAGCTGGGCGTCCCCTACGAGCTGGTGCGGATGGACGCCTCCAAGCGCGAAACGCACACCGAGTCGTACCTCCACGTCAACCCGCTGGGGCACGTCCCCGCCCTGGACGACGGCGGCACCGTCATCGTCGAGTCGGCGGCGATCATCATGTACCTGGCGGACAAGTACCCCGAGAAGGGCCTGGCGCCCGCGGCCGGCACGCCGGAGCGGGGGCGCTGGTACCAGTGGATCCTCTACGCGATGGCGACGCTGGAGCCGCTGGTCGGCCTCGTCTCGGAGCAGGGCCGGCTGGCCCCCGAGGAGCGCAGCGAGCCGCTCGCCAACCGGATGAAGGCGCGCTTCGTCAAGGAGTCGGCGCTGGCGGAGCAGCACCTCCAGGGCCGCGAATTCGCGCTGGACCGCTTCACCGCCGCGGACGTGGTGCTGGGGTCGGTGCTGGGCTGGGCGCGGATGATCGGCATGTGCGACGAGCGGCCCCACTGCGCCGCCTACGCCAAGGTGATGCTGGCGCGGCCGGCGGCGAAGAAGGCGCGAGAGGACTGAGGCGGGCGATGCAGGCGGTGATCCTCGACCTCGGGAACGTCCTCGTCTTCCACGACAACGCGCGGCTGTTCCGCGCGCTGGGCGAGCGCGCCGGGCTGGAGGGCCCGGAGGTGGAGCGGCGGCTCTCCGGCGCCTCCTGGGACGCCGCCAACCGCGGGGAGATGACGCGCGAGGAGATCTGGCGCACCGCCTGCCGCGCGCTGGGCCTGGAGCTGGCGGCGGCGGACTTCAACGACCTGTGGTGCTGCCACTTCGCGGTGAACGACGCGGTGATGCCGGTGGTGGCGTCGCTGGTGGGGAAGGTGGGGCTCCTGCTGCTCTCCAACTCCAACCCCATTCACGTCGAGCACGTGCGCCCGCGGGTCCCCCTGCTGGCGAAGTTCGACCACGTGCTCTTCTCCTGCGAGGTGGGGATGGCCAAGCCGGACCCGCGCTTCTACCGGGAGGCGCTCCGGCGCGCCGGCACCGCCCCCGGGCAGACCGCGTACTTCGACGACCACGCGCCGTTCCTGGAGCCCGCGCGGGAGATGGGGATCCAGGCGCGGCAGTTCACCTCCGTGGAGGGCTTCCGCAAGGACCTGGAGGCGATGGGGCTTGGCGCGGGCTGAGCCCGGAGGGAGCGGCCGGCGTCCCCTGGGCCCGCGGGCCGGGGGCGATCCGGTCGCGCGCGTCCGCTTCGTCCTGATGCGCCCGCGCAACGGCGGGAACCTGGGCGCCGCCGCGAGGGCGCTGAAGAACTTCGGCCTGTCGGACTGGGCGTGGGTGGCGCCGTCGCCGGCGCTGGACTGGAGCGAGGCGCGGAAGCGGGCCGTGCACCCGGGGAACCTGGACGCGGCGGCGCGGCGCGACTCCCTGGCCGAGGCGCGGAAGCGGGCGGTGCACGCGGAGGACCTGCTGGACGCGGCGGTGCGGCGCCACTCGCTGGCGGACGCGGTGGCGGACTGCGCGTGGGTGGTGGGGACCTCGTCGCGCGCGGTGCCGGGGCGGAGGCGGCTGTCCCCGCGCGACGCCGCGGAGGAAGCGCTGCGCCGCGCGGCCTCGGGGACGGTGGCGGTGGTCTTCGGCGACGAGCGCAGCGGCCTCACCAACGCGGAGGTGCAGCGCTGCCACGCGCTCTCCAGCGTCCCCACCTCGGACGCCCAGCCGTCGATCAACCTCGCCCAGGCGGTGCTGCTCTACGCGTACGAGGTGCGGCTGGCCGCGCTGGCGGCCGTGCCCCCGCCTCGCGCCCCGCGCGCCCAGCCCGCCAGCGACGCGGAGCTCGAACGGCTGCGCGGCGCGCTGGCGGACGTGCTCGAGCGCGGCGGCTTCCTCGTCCATCCCGGAAGGCACGCGGTGCGCGACCTGATGACGCCGCTGATCCGCTCGGCGATGTCGCGCCGGGAAGCGCGGCTGTGGATGGCGGCGCTGTCGAGGGTGGCCCGCGCGTTCCGCGACCATGGGTGACGAACGCCGTGCCCCAAAAAAAACGGGGTCCGGAGAGCTTGCCGTCCCTCCGGACCCCTCATCCGGGATCGCGAAGCGACTCCCGGGCCCCTTCAGGCTGAATTCTCAAGCGCAATGCGCTTCGTAAACCTACATGCAGTACACGAATACGATATGTGGGTCAAGTCCTGGCGTCACGAATATCGACTTTGATGTAGGTCCTCCAGGAACCTCGATCAGCGACCCTGCTCCCTCAAGAAATCGATCGGACACGTGCCTATTCCCGGCGACTGGCTCGCTCGCGCCCTGGCGAGGGCCGGCGTGCTCACCACGGTGGAGGCGGAGCGGGCGATCCGTGACGGGCGCGTGCGCGTGGACGGGAGGGTGATCCGTCAGCCGCTCGCATTGCTCCCACAAGGCGCGCTGGTGACGCTCGACGGGGGGCCGGTGTCCCTGGAGGCGAAGGTGCTGGCGCTGATGCTCCACAAGCCGCCGGACGCGGTGACCTCCCGCTCCGAGCCCGGCGGCGCCCGCACCGTGTTCGACGTCCTCCTCCCCCAGCTGCCGCCGGACCTGCGGCGTCTCGAATGGCACGCCTGCGGCCGGCTGGACCGCGACACCACCGGGCTCCTCGTCTTCACCAACGACGGGCGGCTGGTGGAGCACCTCACCTCGCCGGACCGCCACCTCCCCAAGCGCTACCGCGCCGCCGTCCAGGGCGCCGCCACCGGGGAGCAGGTCCAGCAGCTCCGCGACGGCGTGGCGCTCAACGACGGCCCGGCCCGCGCGGTGGAGGCCTTCACCGTCGGGACCTCGCAGGTGGAGCTGGTGGTCACCGAGGGCCGCAACCGCATGGTGAGGCGGATGCTGGCCGCGGTGGGGCTGCCGGTGACCAAGCTCCACCGCCTGGGCGTGGGCGGGCTCCGGGTGGACATCCGGGAGGGCGAGTGGCGGGCGCTGAGCGACGGCGAGCTGAAGGACGCGCTCGGGTTTCCGCTATCGTCCGGAGCGCCATGAGCGGCGGCGGCCCGAGCCCGGAGGAAGCGGCCGCGGGCCGCCGCATCAGCGTCCCCGGGGACCGGGGACTCAAGGGCGTCCGGCTCTCGGACGTCATCACCTTCCTCACCGTCGCGCGGGCCCGCACCATGGCCGCGGCGGCGCGGGAGCTGAAGGTCACCCCCTCGCAGGTGACCAAGGCCATCGCCCGGCTGGAGGGGCAGCTGGGCGCGCGGCTGGTGGCGCGCACCGGGCGCGGCGCGGCGGTGACCGAGCGCGGGCGCGCCCTGGCGCCCCACCTGGAGGGCCTGCTGGAGTCGCTGCGCGCGGCGCGCGAGCGGGACGGCGCGGCGGCGCCGGTCCACACCTTCGGCGCGCCCTCGTACCTCTACCACCTGTTCCTGCCGCAGCTGGCGGCGCGCGTCCCGGGGGTGCGGCTGCGCGGCTTCGAGCTGGCGCCCACGCTCCTGCGCGCGCTGGCCGGCGAGGGGCTGTTCGACCTGGCGCTCCTCACCGAGCAGTCCTTCATGCCCTCCGGCTGGGTGCTGGCGGCGGTGGGCCGCATCCGCAGCGCGCTCTTCGGCTCCCCCGCGCTGGTGAAGGAGCTGGGCGGGACCGCCGTCTCCCAGGCGCGCGCCCGCGAGCTCGCCTTCGTGGCGCCGCTCTACGTCCAGGGCGGCGAGGTGGTCCGCGGCGAGGACTTCTGCCCCCTCCCCTTCGCCGAGCGCCGGCTGGGGCACGAAGCCCAGACCATCCACACCGCGCTGGAGCTGGCCGCGGTCACCCGGCAGGTGGTGTTCGGCCCCGCCGTCGCCGCCGGGCCGTGGGTGCGCGAAGGGCGGCTGCAGGAGATCCACGTGGAGGGCTGGGACGTCTCCTCCCCGCTCTCCCTCGCCGCCGACGGCGACCGCGTGCAGGCCAGGCTCCAGCGGGCGATGGTCGCCGCCGTCCAGGCGTCGCTGGAGGAGCTGGAGCGCGAGGCCCGCTGAGCGCGCCCGGCCGCTAGTTGCTGTGGAACCGGAGCAGCAGCTCCACCTGCGTCGGGAAGATGCGCGTGCGCACCGAGCCGAAGGTGTTGGTGCCGGTGGCCAGCCACTGCTCGTTGTAGGTGAGCGGCGCGGTGCTGTTGAACACGTTGATCACCAGCATCGTCAGCTCCAGCTTCTCCCGCATCCGCAGGAGCGACCCCAGGTCGTAGCGGGCCTGCCCGTCCACCTGGAAGAAGTCCGGGTTGCGCAGCTCCGCCAGCTGGTCCGGGTTGTTGAAGTCCGCGGTGGAGCCCTGGAAGTTGAACCCGCTGCCCCGCGGCGACCTTCGCAGCGTCTGCGTGTTGTCGAACGGGTTGAGGAAGCTCTCCCAGATCGGGTTGCCGGTGCGGTACTGCCAGCGCAGGCCCACGTCGAGGCCGAAGTTGAACTTGTAGGCGATGGCGCCCTTGAACTGGTGCCGGTTGTCCGACAGCGGCGAGGGCCCGGAGAAGAACAGCGACTGGCGCGGGTTGTTCAGGTACCCGTCGAAGTAGTCGTCCACCGTGCCGTTGGTGAACGAGAGCGTGTAGCTGGCCAGCACGTCCCAGTTCCCCGGCCGGCCCTCCACCCACAGGTCCACGCCGCGGTACTCGCGGTAGGCGTCGGCCGGGTTGTCCACCTCCAGCACCGAGTCCACCGTGGGGTCCACGTGGCCGACCACGCGGGTGCCGGTGACGTCCCAGATCCGGTTCACCTCGCGCTCCACCCAGAGGTTGGAGTACCGGCGGTAGGAGAGGTCCACGCCCACCGCCGTGTCCTCGAAGACCTCCTGGTGCAGGCCCAGGGTCACCTCGTCCGTGTGCGGCGGGATGGGGCCGGACCGGAAGAGCTTGCCGGCGGGGCCGCCGGTCACCGTGCAGCCCGGCAGCACGTTGGTGGGCGAGCAGTCCGGGAACACCTTGGTGGTGGTGTTCCAGTTCTCGGTCACCGTGTACAGGTCCGGGTTGCCGCGCTGGGAGATGAACACGTCGCCCATGTCGTTGGAGCGGCCGTAGAAGGCGGTGACCAGGGTCCTCCGGTCGCCGAAGACGTCGTAGGTGGCGGAGGCGCGCGGCCCGTACCCCACCAGCGTGGCCAGGGGGCCGTTCTGGCCGTTGAGCCGGCCCACGTCCATCCGGAACCCGGGGATCAGCGTCAGGTTGCGGTTGACGTTCCAGCGGTCGGAGACGAAGGCGCCGGTGTTCAGGTTCCAGGCGGTGGTGGTGAGGTTCTCCTGGGTGCTGTCGGTGTCCCAGAACGTCTGCTTCTGGTTGCAGAAGCCGAAGGTGCTGGGGTCGCTCTCGTTGCAGATGCCGCCGCGGTCCGCGTAGCGCAGGTCGCCGATGACGCCGGTGGTGTTGACGCTCCGCATGTACGAGAGCTGCACGCCCGCCTTCAGCTCGTGGCCGCCCACCCGCCAGCGCAGCGAGGGGTCGAAGGTGTAGCGCTGCTTGAACTCGCGCAGGAAGTTGCCGGCGATGATGTTGCCGGCGGGGGTGCGCAGCGATCCGGCCTGGAAGTAGATGAGCGCCGCGTTGGCGTCGCGGTGGCTGGCCGCCTCCGTCCCGCTGGAGGGCTCGCTGTTCACGTTCTTGCTGGTGGTGCCGGTCTGCAGGTTGAACGTGAGGTCGGGCGTGAAGGCGTGGTCGTAGCTGACGATGAAGAAGTAGCCGCCGCGGTCGATGCGGGACTCCGCGTCACGGGTGACCGCGTTGGAGCCGATGTTGTTCTCGATGGTGTTGTGGTCCAGGTTCAGCGCGAACGAGACCTTGTCGTTGTCCGTGGCCTGGTAGGTCAGCTTGAAGCGGGCCAGCAGGGTGGTGGTGTCGGTGGGCCGGACCTCGGTGGTGCCGTCGCGGAAGGTGAGGGCGTTGGGGCGGCTGGAGAGGTTCATCTGCGCCGAAGAGAAGAACCACACCTTGTCCTTGATGATTGGCCCGCCCACGTTGAGGTGCGGGGCGAAGAACGAGGTGAGCACGGGCTTGGCGTCCGAGGGCTCGGTGAAGCCGCCGAAGGGCGCCGGCGCGTTGGTGCCGGAGCGGACCACCGCGTTCAAAAAGTCCGGCGAGGCGACGAACTGGGTGTCGTAGCTCAGCTCGTTCCCGCCCGTCTTGGTGACGATGTTCTCCACCGCCCCCATCGCGTTGTACTGGGCGTCGTGACCGCCGGAGATCACCTCGAAGTTCTCCACCGCGTAGAAGTTCATGGGCGCGGTGATGCTGCCGTCCGAGATGTCCGAGGTGTCCATCCCGTCGATGTAGAACTTGGTGTAGCGGGAGAGGCCGCCGCGGGTGGAGGGGCGGGTGCCGGGGCCCACGCCGGGCGCCAGCTGGGTCATGCCCTCCACCTGGTTGAAGATGGGCGTGGCCGCCGCCTTCTCCGCGGTGATCACCGCGCCGGTCTGCGCGGTGTCCGGGTTGATCACCGGGTGGGGCTTCTCGATCGCCTTGGCGGTGACCACCACCTCCTCGGACGCCTCCGCCATCAGCAGGTCCACCGGCGTGGTCTGGCCCAGGCGCACCCGGATGTTCTTCTGCCGGAGCGACGCGTAGCCGGACCCCGCCGCGTTCAGGTCGTAGTCCTCGCCGGGCGGCAGCGAGTCGAACTCGAAGCTGCCGTCCTTGTGCGTCTTCTGGCTGGCGGGCCGGAGCAGCTTGGAGCTCTTCAGCTCCAGCGCCAGGTCGCCCACGGGATTGCCGTTCCCGTCGTAGACGTAGCCGCGGATGCGGCCGGTGGTCTCACCCACCGCGAAGGCGGCGGAGGCCCAGGTGACGGCGGCCAGCAGCAGCCACCGGACGGCGTTCGTGGAAGGGCGCATGGAGCGGCTCCTCGTTGGGAAGGCGGGATTCTAGAAACCGGGGGTGACGGCGATCAGCGTCTCGGTCGAGGCGAGCACCGCGGCGCTGCTCATGTTCACCTCGGTGGGCGCGCCGGTGCAGGGCGGTAGGCCGCCCGCGGGCGTGGCGGTGGTGCAGAGGGAGGTGTAGGCGCTCGGCGCGTTCGGGGCGACGGCCTTGAAGCGGCGCAGCCGGATGATGGGCGAATACCCGGACTCGTCCGGGCCGAAGGGCAGGATGATCACCTTGTTCGCGGTGGTCGCCGACCCGGCGCCGGTGGCCGGGTCCACGATCACGCCCTCCATGGTGAGGATGTTGCCGGCGGCGTTGAGCGGGACCTTCCCGCCGTCCAGGTAGGAGAGGATCAGCCCCTTGAACCAGCCGTACTGCGGCTGGAAGGTGGAGGTGTCGCTGAGCGGGATCACCCACCCCGCGGGGTCGATCACCGGCCACAGCCGGACGGTGGCGTTGGTCTTCAGGTCGTCCGGCGCGGCGCCCAGCATGCCCGACTCGATGCTGGTGGCCTTCTTGAGGGCGTTGCAGGGGTTGGTGGTGAGGCCGAACACCCCGGTGGTCCGGACGATGGGCAGCACCACCGCGGTGCCGGTGGGGGTCAACGGGAGCGCGCTGAAGACCGGGAACTGGTGGTCGTTCGGGTACGGGTCGTTGATGGGGTCGTACGCCAGGTCCGGCTGGCACACGTCCGGGAAGTCGTACGCGTAGATGGAGCTGGCGACGAACGTGGCGCCGGAGAGCGTGCCGGCGGTGAAGGTGAGCCCGGTGGTGACGACCCCCATGTTGTAGAGGGGCACCGTGCTGCCGTGGATGGACACCTGCTGCGGCGGGTAGCAGGGCGCCTGGCCGGTGGGGCAGCGGCCGGTGGCGGCGGCCGCGGGGCGCAGCTTGGCGTCCAGGGCGGAGCCGTCGATCGGCCCGTAGTACTTGTCGCCGGCCACGCCGCTGCTGGACGGGCCACAAGCGAGGAGGACGGCGAGGACCGCGAGGGCTGCGGTGGTGCGCGAGATCACGTGACTCCCCTCCGGAGGGCGCGCGCGGATTAGCATGTCGCCGGACCACTCGACAATCGAAACAAGCTTTGCCGCTCTCTCAGAGGCCACTTCGAATCGTCAGCTACAACGTCCGCTACTTCGGGCACGCGCTCCGCGGGCTCGGAGGGACGGCGGCCTCGCAGCGCGGGATCGCCCGGGCGCTGGCGGGGCTGGACCCGCAGCCCGGGATCATCTGCCTCCAGGAGGTGGAGACCACCTCCATCCGCTCCACCTGGGCGCACCGCCCGCGCCGGGACCCCAACCACACCCAGCTGGAGAGCTTCATGGCGGAGCTCCATGACGCCCACCAGGCGCTGGGGCGCTCCTGCGCGCATGAGGCCCTCTACTTCCGCGCCCACGACTACAGGGTGGGGAGCCGCTCCTTCTACACCACCGGCCTCGCCATCCTGGTGGACACCAAGCGGGTGCAGATCGACCACCACAACGTCGAGGCGCCCCACCACATCACCCACCACCACATCGCGCGGGTGAAGGACCGGAAGCAGACGCGGATCTGCGCGCACCTGCGGGTGAAGGACCAGGCGGGGCATCCGTTCCACGTCTTCAACACCCACCTCTCCCTCCCCACCCCCTTCGAGGGCGGCTTCTGGCGCCGGAAGGACAAGATGGGCTTCGGCTCCAACCAGCTGGAGGAGGCGAAGACGCTCTGCGCGTTCGTCAAGAAGCACGCCGGGGACGACCCGTACGTCGTCTGCGGCGACTTCAACTCCCCCCCCGAGTCGCCGGTCTACCAGCACCTCACGGCGCACAACGGGATGACGGCGGCGCAGGCGGCGCTGGGCCAGGCGGCGACCCTGCGGGGCTTCCCCACCGCGGGCTTCATGCACCTGCGGATGCACCTGGACCACATCTTCTCCGGGCCCAGGGTGAAATGGCTGGATCTCCAGGACACCCGGCCGTTCGGAGACGTGGAGGGGCCGTTCCACGGGCTGTCCGACCACGTCCCGTTGCTGGGCAGCTTCATCGTCGAGTCATGAGCCGCGTTTCGATATAAGAGTCCGGCCCATGGCCAGGCCGTCCACACGCGGAGCGGACAGCGAGGTCCTCCCGCGCTACGTGTTCCTGGAGCCGCTCCTGTCGGGCGCCAGGGTCCTGGAAGTGGACGCGGTGGCGCTCACCGGCGGCTCCAGCGCGCGCTTCCTGCTGGAGCGCGGGGCGCTGCACGTCACCGCCATCGACCCGGACGAGGCGGCGGTGGGGCGCGCCACCGGCGACCCGGACCTGCAACTGGACAACCTCTCCTTCCGCGCCGCCGACTACCGGACGCTGCGCACCGGCGACTACGACCTGGTGATCGTCCACAGCTCGCTCAACGTGCTGTCGGAGCCCAAGGCGCTGGTGTCGCTCAAGCACCAGCTGGCCTCCTCCGGGCGGCTGGTGCTGGTGCTCCGCCGCCCGGCCGGGGTGGCGCTCTCCGACCCGCCCCAGGGCGACGGGGAGAAGCCGCCGCGCGAGGACGACCTGCTGGCGGCGCTGCGCAAGAGCTTCCAGCTGGTGGAGGTGGCGGCGCAGACCGCCTTCGTCGGCTACTCCATCGTCCCCACCGGCGTGGAGGAGCCCGCCACCGCGCTGGATGAGTCGCTGGCGGACAACGCCGCGCCCGCCTACCACCTCTACATCTGCGGCAGCCGCCCCTCCGGGCTGGACACCGCCGCGCTCACCCCGCTGCCGTCGCAGGTGATGAAGGACCTGCTGGCCGGGGGGAAGCCAGGCGCCCCGGCCGAGGCCAGCCTGTCGCTGTTCGACGACTTCGACCAGGACCTGGCCAACCAGCGGATCCGCGACCTGGAGGTCCGCACCTCGGGGGCGCTGGAGGAGGCGCGCAAGTCGGAGCTGCAGCTGGCGCAGGCGCTGGCCGAGCGCGACCACCTGCGCACCAAGCTGAAGGAGGGGGCGCCGGCGCCGCCGGCCCAGGCGGACCCGGCCGAGCTGGCCTCGATGCGCGAGCTGCTGGAGAGCGCCCGGCAGGAGCTGATCCGGCAGCAGGAGGCTTCGGCCGCCCGGGAGGCGGAGGTCGCCGCGCGCGACGAGGCGGTCCAGTCCAACCTGGGGGTGGTGCGCAGCCAGCTGGAGACCGCGCGCGCCGACCTCGCCGCCCAGCGCGAGCAGCTGGAGGCGGAGCTCGACCGGGCCACCCAGCGCGTGGAGCAGCTCACCTCGGAGCTGGTGGCCCGGGGCGCGGCGATGGACGCCCGCGAGGCCGCGGTCCAGGCGGAGCTGGATGAGGCGCGCGGGCGGCTGAAGGAGCTGGAGGCCGCCCGCGACGAGGGCGGCGCCCGGTCCGGGCAGCTGGAGGCGGAGCTCAACCGGGCCGCCCAGCGGATGGAGCAGCTCACCTCGGAGCTGGTCGCCAAGGGCCAGGCGATGGACGCGCGCGACGCCGCGATCCAGGCGGGGTTGGACCAGGCGCGGGGCCACCTGAAGGAGTGGGAGGCCGAGCGCGCCGGGCTGCAGCGCCAGCAGGAGGCGCTCGAGGTCGAGCGGGGCGCGCTGCAGGCGCGCGTCTCCGGGCTGGAGGCCGAGCGCGACGCGACCGAGGGCCGCGCCGGGGTGCTGGAGTCCACGCGGAACTCCCTCCAGGCGCGCGTCGCCAAGCTGGAGGCGGAGCGCACCTCGCTCCAGGGCCGCATCTCGGAGCTCGAGGCTGAACGGAGCGCACTCCAGGGCCGCGCTTCCGGCCTGGAGCGCGAGCGCGACGAGGCCGCCGAGCGCGCCACCCAGCTCCGATCGGAGCTGGAGAAGGTGACCATCCGCTCCGCGCAGCTCGCGGCGGAGCTGGACGCGCGCGACACCGCGCTCCGCCAGGGCCAGGGCGAGCTGGCGGCGGCGCGGGCGGCCCTGGAGGCGGAGCTGCGGCAGGCCAACGCCCGCGCCGAGCAACTGGAGGCCGACCTCGAGGCGCGCCGGGCCGAGGTGGAGGCGGCGCGCGCCGAGCTGGAGTCCGCCCGCGCCGAGGCGGCCGCGCGGGCCGAGGAGCTGGTCACCAGGGAGGCGGAGCTGGGCCGGGTCGCCGAGGACCGCGACCGGGCGAAGGCGGACTTCCTGGCGCGCGACGCGGACCTGGTGGCGGCGTCGCAGACCCGGGAGAAGACCAAGGCGGAGCTGAAGGAGAAGGAGCGCGAGCTGGGCATCCTCTCCGCCGAGCTGCTCCGGGCCCGCAGCGACATCGAGTCCAAGGACACCGAGCTGCAGGCCGCGGTGGAGGCGCTCAACCGCGCCCGCGCCGAGGCCAAGGAGCGCGCCGCCGAGGTGCACGCGCGCGACGAGGCGCTGGCGCGGGCCAAGGACGCGGTGGAGGCCACCAACGCCCAGCACGCCGCCGCGCTCCAGGCGCAGATCGAGGCGCGCGGCGAGGTGGAGAAGCAGGGCTCGGAGCTGCAGTCGGTCCAGGAGTCCCTCCGGCTCCAGCAGCGCGAGGCGCGAGCGCTCCAGGAGCAGGTGGAGGCGATGCGGCTGGAGCTGCAGCAGGCGAAGGCAGAGGGGCTCCAGGGGAAGGCCCGGGTGCAGGAGTTGGAGACCCAGGCCGCCGGGGCGATGACGGTGGCCTCCGAGCTGCGCGAGCAGCTGGACGCCGCCAAGGAGACGGAGGCGCGGACCGCCGCCGCCATCGCCGCCCACGCGGAGCGGGTCAACCAGCTCTCCCAGGAGGCGGTCCAGGCGCGGGAGCAGATGGAGCAGGCGCTGCTGGCGGAGAAGGCCGCGCGGCAGGCGCTGGAGGAAGGGGTGGCGGCCAAGGCGGCGGAGATCGAGCAGCGCGCCGCCGACGTGGGGAAGATCAACGAATTCGTGGAGCGCGAGCGCGCCGCCATGGCCCAGGGGGTAGAGGCCATCGTCAAGCGGGCGGAGGAGGCGGAGGCGCGGGCGGCGGACATCGAGCAGCGGCACGCCAAGGCGGCCGAGGACGTCCAGCGGCGCGCGGAGCAGGTCCACGAGCTGCGCAGGACCATCGACGCGGAGACCCAGCGGCTGCAGGACGAGCTGCGGGAGGTGAAGGACAAGCTCTCCAGCGCGCTGGCGGACCTGGACCGGGAGAAGCAGCTCCGCGGCTACGCCGAGCAGTCCGCCACCTCGGCGAAGAACGAGATGGGCTCGGTCAGCGCGGAGCTGGAGCTGGCCCGCTCCGAGGCGGAGCAGCTGCTGCACTCCCTGGAGGAGCGGCAGGCGGACCTCCAGCGGGAGGAAGCCAACCGGGCGCAGATCGAGCACAACCTCGCACAGGCGACCGACCGGATCCGCGAGCTGGAGGAGAAGATCTCCAACGGCACCCTCCCCCGGACGGCCTAGGTGCGGTATAGGGCCCGCCCGTGCAGGAAGTCCTGCAAGAGAAGCTGATCGCCGAAGGGCTGCTCACCCAGGCCGGTTTCCAGGAGGCCCAGGCGCACCAGAAGAAGCACTCGTGCGCCGTGGAGGACAGCCTGATCGCGCTGCGGCTGGTGCCCGAGCGCGAGGTGCTGCGCGTCCTGGCCCGCCAGTACCGCCTCCAGTACCTGACCACGGAGAAGGTGCAGCAGATCCGGATCGACGCGGAGCTTCTGGAGCACGTCCCGGTGCGGCTGGCGGAGACCTGCGGCGTCATCCCCTTCCGCTTCGACGTGGACGACGTGCTGTGGCTGATCACCAGGGGGCCGCTGTCCGCCGACGACCGGGAGAAGATCCGCGTCCGCGCCGAGGCCCGGCAGGTGAACCCGCTGCTGGCGCGGCCCGCCGTGGTGGCCGCCCTCATCCGCCGCCACTACTACAGCGACCACAGCGCGCTGGAGGCGGTGGCGCGGGGCGAGCTCCCGTCGCTGGAGAAGGCGCCGGCCGCCAAACCCGCCGGCGCGAAGGCGGATCCCGAGGACGCGCAGGACATCATCACGCTCTCCAAGGAGCTGAAGTGCCCGGCGTGCGGCGCGCCCGCGTCGCTGGACGACTTCCAGTGCGGCAAGTGCCTGCTGCTCCTCAACCCGGAGGCGGGCGGGAGCGACCCGCGGATGGAGATCTCGGTGGTGCGGGCGCTGCTCTCCGTCACCGAGTCGCGGCCATTCCTGAAGATCCCGGACCCGCCCCCGCGCGACATCTCCAACGACGCGACGCGGGTGGTGGCGGCGCCCTTCGACAAGCGGCTGGTGCCGCGCCTGGTGGCGGGGCTGGACCTGGCGCTCAAGCCGATGCACCAGTTCGAGGCGTACGTCGCCTCGTACATCGACGGCGAGCACACCATCGACGAGCTGAGCGCCCGCGCCAAGCTCCCGCGCGCCGAGGTGCACGCGCTGCTCCACAGCTTCAAGGCGCGCGGGATCATCCAGTTGGACTCGCCGCGCCCGGCGCAACCGCCGCCCGCGGCGCCCGCCGCCCCGCCGGCACCACCCGCGGCCGCGCCCGCCCCGCCCGCCACACCGGTCCCCACGCCGTTCCCGGCCGCCCGCCCCGCGCTCGCCACCACGCCGCCGCCGCCTTTGCCCGTGCACGTGCCGCCCGGCGGCATCCGCGAGCGCCACACGCCCACCGGGTCACCCCCCGCGTCGCCGCGCCCGCCGCCGCCTAGGACGCCCGCGCGGGGAGCGCCGCCCGCCTCGGCGCCGGTGGCCACGCCGTTCCCGCCCGCGCAGGCGGAGGGCGCCGGCATCCGCGTGCTCTCCCGGACGGAGGCGCAGAAGGTCCACGACAGCGCGCCGAAGGAGCCGTACACGGGGCCGGCCACGCCCGCGCCGCGGCGGACCGAGGCCGACAACGTGCTCGCCCAGGCGGTGAACATGGAGCGCCGCGGGGACCTGGACGGGGCGATCTACCTGCTCAAGAAGGGGATCTCCCAGCTCCCGCAACCGGGGCCGCTCTACAACAAGCTGGCGCTGATCCTCATCCACCAGCGGCGCGACTTCCGGCAGGCGGAGGAGCTGCTCCACAAGGCGTGTGAGCTGGAGCCGGAGAACGAGATCTACGAGAAGAACCTCTACAAGGTCGTGACCCTCGCGGCGCTGAAGGCGCAGAGCTGAGGCCGGCGGACTTGCGGCTCCTCACCTCGCCCCGGCTGTGGATGCTGCTCCTGGCGGTGGCGTTCCTGGCCTTCGCCTACACCGCGGCGACGCTCCCCGCCACGGACCCGGACGCGTTCTGGGTGGCGGCGGTGGGGCGGTGGATGCTGGAGAGCGGGCGCGTGCCCTGGGAGAACGGGCGCTCGTGGGTGGACGGCTCGCAGCCGTGGGTGATGCACGAGTGGCTGTTCGGGATGCCGTACGCGCTGGGGCTGGCGAAGCTGGGGCCCGCGTTCTTCGCCGGGGTGGCGGTGACGGCCGCGGCGGCGGCCACCGCGATGCTGGTGATTGGCACCTCGGAGGCGTGGCGGTTCGAGTGGCCGGGCGCGGCGGTGGCGCTGTTCGCGCTCCTGTGCTTCGGGCCCCGGCTGCTCACCGCCCGGCCGATGAACGTGGCGCTGGGGCTGGCCATCGGCATGGCGGCGCTGTGCTTCAGCTTCGACTTCGGGCGGCGGAGCCTGTGGGTGGTGGTGGTGCTGGAGTGGGTCTGGGCGAACGTGCACGGGAGCTTCCCGCTGGGCGTGGCGCTGATCCTCGCCGGGGCGGCGATGGAGCCGGAGGACCGGGCGCGGCGGCTCCTGGCGTGCTTCCTGGCGGCGGCGGTGACGCTGATCAACCCGTACGGGCTGAAGCTGCACGCGCTGGTGTGGGAGTACCTGTCGGGGTTCTCGCCGGTGCAGGAGGTCATCCGCGAGCACGTCTCGGAGTTCCATCCGCTCTGGCGCGCGGATGCGTTCCTCGCCGCGCGGTCCGGGTCGGTGGGGCTGCTGGGGTGCGGGGTGATGGCCGTGGGGGCGCTGCTGACGCGCGGGTTCCGGGTGCGGGGCGCGCTCTCGCTGGCGCTGCTGGCGGAGGGGGTGCTGCGGGTGCGGCACCTGGAATTGGCGGGGTTCGTGACCGCGGTGCTGGTGGCGCCGTGGGCGGCGCACGTCACCTGGCGGGGGAACCCGCTCCCCACCCGCCCCGCGCTCCGGACGGCGGTGGCGGTGGTGCTGCCGGGGCTGTGCGTGGCGGCGGTGGCGTTCGCGGTGGCGCGGCCGGCGGATCCCATCTCCCCGCTCTTGGGCGGGTCCCCGGCGGCACGGCTGGCGAAGGAGCTCCCGCTGGACGCGCGGGTGTGGGCGCCGTTCGCGTCCACCGGGCTGGTGCTGTGGTACGCGCCCGAGGAGGCGCAGGTCCTCTACGACGCGCGCAACGACTGCTACACGCCGGCGCTGGCGCAGGACGCGTTCGCGCTGGAGGTGGAGCCCATCCCCGCCGAGCGGCGGCGGGCGCTGCTGGACAAGTACGGGGTGCGCGCGGTGATGGGCGACGCGTCCCACCCGGTGCTGGAGGCGGTGAAGGGCGCCAAGGGTTGGCGGGAGACAGGGTCCGACGGGACCTGGGTGGTATGGACGCGGGCTCCTTGAGAAGATCGCCACCCAGGCGATGAGCGCGTCACCGATCTACCTCGACTTCAACGCCACCACCCCGGTGGACCCGGCGGTGCTGGACGCGATGCTGCCGTTCTTCCGGGACCGCTTCGGCAACCCGTCCAGCAGCCACAAGTACGGCACGGCGGCGGCGGAGGCGCTGGCGCGCGCGCGGATGCAGGTGGCGGCGCTCCTGGAGGCGTCCCCCGAGGAGATCGTCTTCACCTCCTGCGCCACCGAATCCATCAACCTCGCCATCAAGGGCATCGCCTTCGCCCGGAGGATGCAGGCCAAGCACCACTTCGTGATGAGCGCGGTGGAGCACCCCGCCGCGGCCGAAGCGGTGCGGTACCTGGAGCGCGAGCACGACGGCGTCGTCACCGTCGTGCCGGTCGAGCAGGACGGCCGCGTGGACCCGTGGCGCGTGCTGGCCGCGGTCCGGGAGAACACCGCGCTGGTGACGCTGATCCACGCCCAGAACGAGACCGGCGCGCTCCAGCCCCTCCAGCAGATCGGCGAGGTGCTCCGGTCGCGCGGCGTGCCCTTCCACGTGGACGCCTCGCAGTCGGTGGGGAAGGTGCCGGTCTCCGTCAGCGCCCTCCCCTGCGACGCCCTCTCCCTGGCGGGCCACAAGCTCTACGCGCCCAAGGGCGTGGGCGTGCTCTACGTCCGCGCCGAGGTGGAGCTCCATCCCCTCCTCCACGGCGCCCCGTACGAGGGCGGCCGGCGGGGCGGCACCGCCAACGTCCCCTACGCGGTGGGCCTGGGGGCGGCTTGCGAGCTGGCGATGGGCTGGCTGAAGAGCAGCGGTCCGGAGCGCCAGCGCGCGCGCCGCGACCGCCTGCAGAGGGCGCTGGAGGCCGACGCCGGCGCGACCCTCAACGGCCCGCGCGACGAGCGGCTTCCCAACACGCTCAACGTCTCCTTCCCGGGCGTGATCGGCAACGAGCTGCTCGACGCGGCGCCGGAGATCGCCGCCAGCACCGGGTCCGCCTGCCACGCCGGCACCCACGAGCCCAGCGGCGTCCTCCTCGCCATGGGCCGCTCCCCGCAGGAGGCGCTCAGCGCGGTGCGCCTGTCGCTGGGCCGCGGCACCACGGACAAGGAGATCGACACCGCCGCCAAGGCCCTCACCGCCGCGTGGCGGAAGCTCAAGAAGCCCTGACGCCGCTCGCGGGTGGAGCGCCGACCCGTGGGGGCAGACGGCGCCGCGGGAGCGGGCGTATCCTGGGCATTCAGGAGGGCGGATGAGCCAGCTCCCCGAGGTGGAGCACTTCGCGGCCTGGATGAAGGGGATGCGGGCGGCGGTGGAGGCGGGCTGCGCCCACGCGCCGTCCCTGGAGTCCGCCTCGCAGGCCAGCGCGCACGCCATCTTCGACGGCTTCACCGAGTCGGCCGTCCTCGTCCGCCTCTTCGTCACGCTCCCCGCCAGCGACCTGCCGGCCGGCGTCCGCGCCGAGGCGGAGAAGCTGGCCGCGTGCGCCCCCACCACGCCGGTGCTGACCCTGCTGGGGACCTACGGGCTGGAGGTGGAGTGGCGGGACCGCCGCCAGTCCCGCGGGCACGCGGCCATTCCGCTCGTCTCCTCGGCGTTCGTGTCCGCCATCCCGATGATGGCCCGCGTCCTCGAGGAGCTGGGCGCGGACCTCAAGGGGTTCGACGTGGCGGACCGCCAGCGCTACGTGGAGCCCGGCCTCTTCAAGTCCGGCTGCTTCCACGTCCCGGACGCCGCCCACGCGGTGGACGTCAAGGGCCGCAAGGTGATCTCCGCGCAGGACTTCGTCCAGCGCCACGGCGTGCGCACCGTCTTCGGCGCCGGCGCCTCCTACCTGGGCACGTCGCTGACCACCACGCTGATCTGCTTCACCCGGGACGACCTGAAGGCGGAGGTCGGCCAGGCCGCGCTCACCGCGCTCTCCCAGTTCCGGGCGCTGACGCAGAAGCTGGTCAACGACAAGCAGATCTTCTCGGGCTGGTGATCCCCGGGGAACTCAACGCCGGTACATGAACCGCAGCGCCGCCGGCAGCCGCTTGCGCCACTCCAGCTCCGTGTGGTCCGCGTCCGGATCCTCGACCCACATCAACTGCTCCGGCCCGTAGCCGCGCCCGCGCAGCTCCTCCGCCAGCGCGCGCGCCGGCGGCAGCATCCGCCCCTCCGCCTCGCGCCCGCCGCAGTCCAGGTAGAGGCGCGAGAAGCGCGGCACCTCGCGGCGCCTCAGGTCCTCGAAGATGGCGAAGTCCCCCACCCAGCACGACGGCGACAGCGCCAGGGCCCCCCCGTACAGCCACGGGAAGCGGAAGTGCCCGTGGATCGCCATCAGCGCGCCCCACGACGTCCCGCCCAGCGCCGCGCCCAGCGCGCCCTCCGGCAGGAGGTAGCGCGACCGCACCCGCGGCACCAGCGCGCCCGCCACCCAGTCCAAGAACGCGTCCCCCCGCCCGCCCCGGCCCTCGATGCGCCAGGGCGTCAGCTCGTCCATCCGCGTGGCGCCTCCGTGCGGGACGGACACCACCAGCGGCGCCGCGTGCGCCGGCTCCTCCAGCCCGTCGACGGCCCGGTGCAGGTGCCAGCCGCCGGTGTTCCCCGGCGCGTCCTCGAAGGCGTTCTGCCCGTCGAAGACGATCAGCGCCGGCGAGGCCACGTCCTCCCGGTGTCCCGCGGGCCGGTACGCGGTGATCTCCCGGGCGGGGAAGCCCGGGACCTCCATCCAGCCCAGCGACTCGAATCGACCCCGCATGCAGAAGAGCTCAGGGCGCCACGAACAGGGTGAGGTTGCGGACGGTCCCGGTGTCGAACGAGTACCAGTCCACTGCCCGGAACGTCCATTTCCCGTTGGGGTCCTTGCCGTTGAACGCGTCCATCGTCCGGTCGCGGTCGTCCACCCGGGTGTCGAAGTCGAAGACGCCGCGGACCCGCCCGGTGTGGTTGGCCAAGGTCACCTTCGTCCCGTCCGGGCCCTCCAGCTCCAGCCGCAGGTCCGACGGGTAGGTGTGCGCGATGTCCACCGCCAGGTTCACGTTCGACGCTTTGTCCGGCAGGCCGGAGACGACCAGCGTGCACACCGCCGGCGTCCCCTCCACGAACACGCCGCTGGAGTCGGGGATGTCGGAGCACTCCGGCTGCGGCGACGCGCTCTCCTCCGGCCCGGCGAACGTCCGCGCCACGCCCGGCACCGGGGAGACCTTCACCAGCAGGTGGTACTGGTACGTGGACCCGCCCGACCGGTTGCCCAGGGCGTTGGTGACCTGGAGGGTCCAGGGCCCGTCCCCGGTCAGCGCGTACAGGAGCGCCGAGTCCTTGGTGCCCGGGGTGGCGTCGTCGTTGATCGCCACCACCGTCCCGCTCGGCGAGATCAGCCGGAGCACGGTGTCCATGGGCGACCCGGCCTGCGCCGCGTACGTCCGCGCGGAGACCACCTGCCCGGCGGCGCCGGTGAAGCGGAAGTCGTCCAGGTCGCCCCGGGCGCCGTAGGTGCCACAGGCGTCGTACTCCTTCGCCAGCGAACCGGTGAGGGGGTTGGCGACGCTGTCGTTCGGCTCGGACTCCATCTGGTCGCAGGGCGGGATGAGGTTGGCGAACCCCTGCGCCAGCACCGTGCCGACGCCCAGCCAGGTGCGGCCGGCGGCGGAGAAGGGCGTCTCGCGGTGGCGCTCGAAGACGAGCAGCGCCGGGCCGGAGGGGAGGCGGGACAGCTCGGCGGCGGGGATGGTGAGGCGGCCCTGCCGGTCGTCCGCCACGTACTGCAGGACCCGGTCGCCGGAGGTGATCTTGAACAGCATCCGGGTCTGCCCGGAGGCGTCGGGCGTCCAGCGGAAGTCCACCGGGTCGCTCTGGAAGATGTTCATCTCCCCGGCCAGCAGGTCCGGCGTGACGGTGAAGTCCGCGGGCGTGTTCACCGCGCCCCGCACGGTGAGCGGCCCCAGGTCCGTCCCGCCGGCGGCGGAGAGCGTGTACGCCGACGAGGGCACGAACTGCTGCGACAGGTACGGGCGCGTGTAATAGCCGCGGTAGCCCGGGTAGGACCGGGTGTCGAAGGGCACGCTGATGGGCAGCGGGCCGCCCGGGACGGCCAGCTGGATGCCGCGGCCCGCGTCGACGCTGGTGAAGTCCGAGTACCGCCAGGGCGGCTGCAGCTCGCTCAGCTCCCAGGTCCCGGGCGCCGCGGGCGGCTCCGCGGTGGTGAAGCCGAAGTACGTCCCCCGGTACCACTCGAAGCTGCGCGGCCAGCCCGGCGCGCCGCCGATCATCCCCGAGAGGGCCACGTCCCCGATGGTGTCGTAGAACAGGTCCTGCTTGAACAGCTCCACCGCGACGAACCCGCCGTAGTCGAACGCCGCGTCGCACGCGTCGCCCGCCCCGTCCTGATCCCCGTCCGCCTGCGAGGCGTTGGCCGCCGCGGGGCAGTTGTCGCAGGCGTCCCCGGCGCCGTCCCCGTCCGCGTCCGCCTGCGACGGGTTGGCGACCAGCCGGCAGTCGTCGCAGGCGTCCCCGATGCCGTCCCCGTCCACGTCCGCCTGGGAGGCGTTGGCCGCCAGCGGGCAGTCGTCCGCCGCGTCGGGCACGCCGTCGCCGTCGTCGTCGTCGTCGCACGCGTCGCCCAGCCCGTCGTGGTCGGTGTCGCGCTGGTCGGCGTCGGGCGTGCCCGGGCAGTCGTCCACCGCGTCATCCACCCCGTCGCCGTCCGAGTCGGCGTTGCCGTCGCAGGCGTCGCCCAGGCCGTCCAGGTCCGCGTCCGCCTGCGACGGGTTGGGGGTGCCGGGGCAGTTGTCCGCGCCGTTGGGCGCGCCGTCCCCGTCCCGGTCCGGGTCGCACGCGTCGCCCTGCGCGTCGCCGTCGATGTTCGCCTGCGAGGGGTTGAGGACATCCGGGCAGTTGTCCGCGCCGTTGGGCACGCCGTCGCCGTCCAGGTCCGCGTCGCACGCGTCGCCCAGCCCGTCGCGGTCGGTGTCCGTCTGGGTGGGGTTGGCGACGGACGGGCAGTCGTCGCGCGCGTCCTCCACGCCGTCCCCGTCGCGGTCCGGGAAGATGTCGCAGAGGTCGCCGATGCCGTCGCCGTCCGCGTCCGCCTGGTCCGGGTTGGGGACCACCGGGCAGTTGTCCGCCCCGTCCGGCACGCCGTCGCCGTCGTCATCCGGGTCGCACGCGTCGCCCAGCCCGTCCTGGTCGACGTCGGTCTGGTCGCTGTTGGCGACGACCGGGCAGTCGTCGCGGTCGTCCACCACGTCGTCGTGGTCCGCGTCGCAGGCGTCGCCCGGGTAGCGCGCCGAGGGCGGGTCGGAGTTGGCGTCCGCCTGGTCCGGGTTGAAGACCGTGGGGCAGTTGTCGCCGGCGGTGGTCACCCCGTCGAAGTCGGGGTCGCAGGCGTCGCCTGCCGTCACCATCGGGGCGCTCGGGCCGTCGTCGAGCGGGTTCGGCGTGTTGGCCAGCCCGTCCTGGTCCGCCTGGTCCGGGTTGGGCAGGTCCACGCAGTTGTCGCAGGCGTCCCCCACCCCGTCTCCGTCCCGGTCCGCCTGGATGCCTCCCGGCACCGGCGGCGGGTTGGGCGTGCGGGGGCAATTGTCCATGTCGTCGGGGACCCCGTCGTTGTCGGTGTCCACGCGGGCGCCGCCCCCGCACGAGAGCGCGAACGCCAGCAGCGCGCCGCAGACCGCGGCGGTGAAGAGGCGGGCGGACGTCATGGGGGCTCCTTCAGTTGGCCTCGTCGTTGTCGTTCCGGCTGGAGCACTGGGGGTCGGCGAGGTCGACGAGCCCGTCGCCGTCGTTGTCGATCCCGTCCGCGCACTGCGGCAGGACGACGTTGAGCTCGCTGTCGCCGGAGGCGCTCAGGCAGCCCGGGTCGTCCTCGGGGTCCACCATGCCGTTGCCGTTCTGATCGAAGTCGATGCGCCCGTCCCCGTCGTTGTCGATCCCGTCCGCGCACTGGGGCAGGTGCAGCGGGTCCAGCTCGGACGGGTCCTCCGCCGTCACGCAGCCCGGGTCCTCCGGGAAGTCGACGCGGCCGTCTCCGTCGTTGTCCACCCCGTCGCCGCACTCGGGCGGATGCCCGGTCTCCAGCAGGGGGTGGAGGGCGCCGTCGAACGGCCCGCACCCGGCCAGGGCCAGCACCAATGCCAGCGCCGCCGGAAGGGCGGCACCGCGAGGCTCACCACTCGAGTCCGACATTGCCGCGCAGCTCCAGGCCGTTCTGGGGGATGGCCAAGGGGATGGTCTCGCTGGACGTGACCGGGTCCCGGTACCGGTCATCCAGAAGATTCAGCAGCGACACGCCCGCGCGCAACCCGCCCGGGAGGTGGGCCGCGGTCAGCGACGCCTCGAACAGCACGTGCGCCGGCTCCGGCAGCGCGTCCACCAGCTTCCAGGTGAGGCGGTCGGAGACGAAGTGCGCCCGCGCGGACGCCCACAGCCGCTGCTGGAAGAACGGCACCGCCAGCCCGGCGGAGGCCACCGCCAAGGGAGAGTTGGCCGGGGTGCCGCTGAACCCGCCGGGGATGATCTCCACCGCCTGGTTGATGGAGACGGAGAAGAAGGCGGTGGGGCCGGCGGTCCGGGAGCGGTAGTCCAGCGACGCCTCGCCGCCGATCACCCGCCCGCTCCCCACGTTGAGGAAGCGCGTCCGCGGGCCGGAGTTGTCGTAGCAGAAGGGCACCTGGGTGCGGACCAGCAGCCCCTCCAGGCCCGTGGCGTAGAGCGAGCCGGTGGCGTTGAGCCCGCTGGGGAGGTGGAGGGTGGCGCCCAGCTCGAAGGTGCGCGCCCGCTCCGGGTACGCGGCCCCGTTCCCGCAGATGGAGGCGCGGTCGTCGTAGTAGGCCTCGAAGAGGGTGGGGTTGCGGAACGCCTCGCCGTAGGTGGCCTTGAGGGTGATCAGGTCCCGGGGGGTCCACACCACCGCGGCGCGCGGCGCCAGGCCGGAGAACAGCCCCAGCCCGCCGGTCTTCGCGGAGAAGAGGCTGTTGTAGTCGAAGCGCGCGCCGGCCACCGCGCCGAACGTGGGCAGCGGGCGCCACTCGACCTGCGCGTAGACGGCGCCGTCCGACTGGAGGATGGGCTGCAGCGACCCGTCCGGGTTGGGGATGCCGCCGCTGAGGGTGGACAGGATCGGCTTGCCGTCCCGGTCCACCTCGTAGGTCGGCTGGGTCACCACGCCGGTGGACCCCTCCAGCCCGGCGACGACGAAGGTAGACGGGAGCGCCTGCCAGGAGAGCTGGGCCGCCGCGGTGAGGGTGTTGGAGTTCCCCTCGCTCACCACGTGCGGATCGCCGCTGGCCCAGGTGTCCGGGAACCAGTCGCTGGGGTCGCGGTGGAAGTACTGGCGGTGGCGGAAGCGGTCGTAGGCGGCGCGCAGCTCCAGCGTGCCGTTGGGGATGGGCTGGGCCCAGCGGAGCTCCACGAAGCCGTGGTTGTCCTTCGCGCTGTTGTACGGGTCGCCGAAGATGGCGTCGCCCGGCGCCGACGGCAGCCCCTTCAGCCGCTCCGTCCACTGGGCCTGCAGCGAGAGCTGGCCGTAGCGGACGAGGAAGCCGGTGTTGTGGCCGTACTCGTAATCCGTCCCCACGGTCAGGCCGCCGTTGGGCGCGGGCGCGCCCAGGTTGAGGCGGGGCCGGCTCATGTCGGGGAAGGACACGTCCGTCCCCGGGCTCCCCACCCCGACGGCGTAGGCGCTGACGTCCACGTCTCCGAAGCGCCGGCGGCCCACCACCTCGGCCCGGAAGGCGTTCGAGCTCTCGGCGGTGAGCTGCGCGGACAGGTGCGCCGGCTCCTTCTCGGTGGGCGCGCGGGTGACGATGTTGACCACCGCGAAGAAGGCGTTGGACCCGTACACGCTGGAGGCCGGGCCGCGGATGACCTCCACCCGCTCGATGTCGTCGCGCGGGACGGTGAACAGCTCCGAGGTCTGGCTCCGTCCAGACCAGGGGTCGTTCATGGTGTGCCCGTCCAACAGCACCAGGACCCGGGAATCCACGTCCGCCGGGAACGACAGGCCGCGCACCCCCGTGTAGTAGTAGTCCCGGCCCTCGGAGACGTAGACTCCGGGGACGGAGCGCAGCGCCTCCGCCACGTTCCTCCAATCGTGGCGCTGGAAGTCCTCATGACTGATCACGGTCACGGTGGCCGGAGCGTCCCCCAGGCGCTCGGGCTTCTTGCTCACGGCGGTGACCGTGAGCTCGCGGACGTCCGTCTCCAGCAGCTCTTCCAGGTCGAGGTCGGTGACGTCCACGGGCCCAGGAGGCAGGTCTTGAGCCCGCACCCCGGTGATCGCGAACACCCAGCCGACCCACAACAGCCCTCGCCCCCTCATTCCCCTTGGATCCTAACAAAAGAATTGAGGCGAAAACCGGGGGCAGCCGAAAGCGGTTTGACATGCTCCGGTACATCCGTGTCCGGATGAAAAAGCAGAGGTCTTTACCCTTAACCCCCAGAAATCCCACCCGAATCAAGCCGCGAACGCGAAAACTCTCTTACGCGGCAACACGCGGGTGGGCACCCCGATAACCCTGGCACTTCCCCCGCAACCCATCACCCCCCAAACACGAAACGGCAGGCACGCACAAATGGCATCCGTCTCTGGACCGAGCAATCCCGTCAACCAGCCCGTCGCGCAGCAGCCCGCGGCCGAGGGCACGGTTTCTCCTCAGCAGTCCAACCAGGTCGCGCAGGCTCCCGCGGTGGCGCAGCAGCAGCCGCAGACCGCGTTCGAGGGCCAGGCGAAGCGGCCCTCCGGTGAGAAGCTCGGCGCGGCCGTGGCCGGCCCGAACGTCCCGCTGCCCAGCATGGACCTCACCGCCCAGCAGCCGGGCCCGGTCAGCCTCAAGAGCAAGCAGGGCCAGTCGTTCGTGAAGGACGCCGGCGCCGCCCTCGCCGCGCAGCAGCAGAGCCTCCTGCCGACCGGCGCCGGCTACATCGCGCGCTCGGTGGACCGCGACCAGCTGGGCATGACCCACGTCCGCATGGACCGGACCCAGAACGGCGTCCCGGTGTTCGGCGAGCAGCAGATCGTCCACTTCGGCGCGGACGGCCAGGTGCGCGACATCACCGGCGAGGCGGCGGCCATCCCGTCGCAGCTGGGCAAGACCCAGCCGAAGCTCTCCGCGGACCAGGCGGTGGCGGCGGCGACCCAGGCCTACGGCAAGCCGACCGACGTTCCCCCGCAGGCGCAGCGCGTGATCGCCAAGGGCGACGACGGCCAGTACCACGACGCGTACCTGGTCGGCACCCAGCGGATGACCGACGCCAACGCCCGCCCGGAGAAGATGCAGTACCTGGTGGACGCCAGCACCGGCAAGGTGATCAAGAACTGGAACGCCATCGGCGGCGACGACATCTCCGCCGCGGCGGCCCGCCGGAAGGGCCAGGGCGTGGCCGGCGACCCGGTCAGCTCGGACGCCTCCGCTGCCCCCAAGTCCAAGATCAACGACTTCCAGACCGTCACGTCCACCGTCCACATCGACAAGGACATGAACCTGGACAGCCTGAAGCTCGACCTGGACATCAAGCACACCTACAAGGGCGACCTGGTGGTGAAGGTCACCTCGCCGTCGGGCAAGGAGTACACGGTGTCCAACCGCCAGGGTGGCTCGGCGGACAACATCAAGGGCACGTTCGACCTCACCTCCGCGTTCAAGAGCGAGCCGAACATCTCCGGCGACTGGAAGCTCACCGTCTCCGACCAGGCCGCGCGCGACACCGGCACCCTGAACTCCTGGGCGCTGCACGCCAAGGGCACCGAGAAGGGCACGCCTCCGCCTCCTCCGCCCCCGCCCCCTCCTCCTCCTCCGGGCGGCGCTGACGACAAGTCGCTCTACGCCGGCAACGTGGACCTGAAGACCACCCGCAACGCGGACGGCACCTTCTCGCTGAACGACACCAGCCGCGGCAAGGGCGTGGAGACCCGCGACGCGATGAACAAGTCGGACGCGACCGGCTCCAAGCAGATCAACGACAACAACGACAAGTGGGGCGAGGCCGGCGACCCGTCGCGCAACGCGGCGGCGGTCGACGCGCACTACGGCGGCCAGATGATGTACGACATGTTGAAGAACATGTACGGCCGCAACTCGATCGACGGCTCGGGCGAGAAGCTGGTCTCCAACGTCCACATCAACCAGAACTACGTCAACGCGTACTGGGACGGGAGCCAGATGAACTACGGTGACGGCGACGGCCAGAACTCGTCCGTCCTCACCTCGCTGGACGTGGCCGGCCACGAGATCACCCACGGCCTCACCGAGCGGACCTCCGGCCTGGTGTACTCCGGTGAGTCGGGCGGCCTGAACGAGGCGATGAGCGACATCCTCGGCGGCTTCGGCCTCGAGTACTACGCGGGCCAGTCGAACGCCGCGATCAAGGCGGGCACCGACCCGTTCAAGATCGGCGAGCAGATCTGGACCCCGGGCGACGGCAACAACGGCCCGAACGGCGACGCCCTCCGCTACATGGACGATCCGACCAAGGACGGGTACTCGATCGACAACTACAGCAAGTACGCGTCCTCCGACAAGGAGGTCCACCGCACCTCCGGCATCGCGAACAACGCGTTCGCGCTGCTGGTCAAGGGCGGCACCAACCGGACCTCGGGCACCAACGTCAACGGCGGCATCGGGGCCGAGAAGGCGCTGCAGATCTTCTTCCGCGCCAACACCGTGTACATGACCCCGAACACCACGTTCGCCCAGGCGAAGGCCGCCTGCGTGAAGGCCGCGACCGACCTCTACGGCGCCGGCAGCGCCGAGGTCGCCAAGGTGAACGAGGCCTGGGGCGCGGTGGGCGTGAAGTAGTCAGCCCCCAGCAGTCCTGAACGAGCTGCACCCTGAGACGCCGCCCGGGAAACCGGGCGGCGTTTCGCTTTTGCGGGCCCGGAGCGCAGTGGTAAATTCATTTACGGCGTGGCTTGCTCTCGGCTTCCAAATAATCGAAATAAGTAGAAACTTCATGGGCTTGCGCGTCTCGCTGCACAAGACAACACACCCGGAAGCAACCCGATAATCCGTTCAATCCTCGCCCCCCAACTCCCAGCCGAGAAAGCCAAAGCGACCATGTCGACGACGCCCTCCATCCGCAGCGCCGCGCCCCAGCCCGCCGTGCAGCCGAGCACCACCGAGCAGCCCTCCGCTCCGGCCGCCGCGCCCGCGCAGGCCCCCGCCGCCGCCCCGCAGGACCGCTACGCCGCCTCCGACCGGCCCTCCGGCCCGCGCCCGCAGCTGTCCGGCGCCGACCGCTCCACGCCGTACCTGGCCAGCATGCACGTCGGCGAGGAGATCCCGCAGCGGCAGCTGACCCGCGTGATGTCCCTCACCGAGCCCGCGGCGCAGGACGCGGTGGCGAAGACCGCGGACGGCATCAACCAGCAGATGGGCCCGCGGATCGGCGGCCGCGACGCGGCGGACGCGTTCATCCCGAAGGCGGTGGAGCGCGACGAGCTGGGCATGACCCACGTCCGCATGGACCGCACCCACAACGGCGTCCCCGTGCTCGGCGAGCAGGTGATCGGCCACCTGGGCCAGGACGGCAACCTCTCCTCGCTCACCGGCGACGTGCAGGCCATCCCGCCGGAGCTGGGCCGCGGTGAGACCAAGGTGTCGCAGCAGCAGGCGGTCGACGCGGCGATGAAGGCGTACGGCCAGGCCTCGGACGTGCCCCCCACCGCGGAGCGCGTGATCGTCCAGGACGCGAACGGCCAGTACCGCGACGCGTACCGGGTCGCGACCCAGA
>DASRBA010000423.1:0-18454 GCA_035637895.1 Myxococcaceae bacterium | reverse complement strand
GGCCGCGGCTCGGTCGCGACGGGACCGGGAGGAGGCGGCGGCGGCCGCTGCCCACCTCGCACCTGCCAGCTCACCAGCCAGACCACCAGGAAGGTCGCGGTGATGGCGAACTTGACGGCCGTGATCTCCACCGTGTCCAGCAGCCACCCCTTCCACCGCAGCTTCCGCTGCCAGGCGAGGACGGCGGCCACCAGGACCGGGATGGAGGCGTAGCTCCAGAGGATGGAGGCGTCCCAGTCGAACGGCCGGCGCCACACCGGCCCGGCGCCGATCAGGAACTGGACGACGACCACCGCGAGGAGGGTCCATTTTGCCCGCCGCGAGAGGGAGGAGGCTGCTGCTACAGTCTGCTCGGCGGGCATGCTCACTCCTTTCGTCGTCCTCCGCGAGCTCGGTGGCGGCTCACGCTTCTCCACGCGGCGCGTCCTGGGGAGCGGCGCCGGTGCGGGGGTCGTCTACGAAGCCTTCGATGGGATAACGGGGCAGCGGGTCGCGCTCAAGGAGCTGGGGACCCGAGAGGCTACTGCGGCCGAGAAGCTTCGCGCGGATTTCAAGGCGCTCTCCGCGCTGGCGCACCCCAACGTGGCCCGGGTGCTGGAACTGATGGAGATCGGCAACCTCTTCCTGGTGGCCACCGAGCTGGTGGACGGGGGCGACTCGCTCGGCGCGGCGCGCGGGCCGGCGCTGCGGGGCGCGCTGGTGCAGATGGCGCGCGGGCTGGTGGCGCTCCACGCCGCGGGCCTGGTGCACGGCAACCTCAAGCCCTCCAACGTGCGCATGTCCGCGCGCGGCGGACGGGTGGTGCTGCTGGACGCGGGCGCGCTGGGCTCGCCCATGCCCGCCTACGCCGCGCCGGAGCAGCTGGGGGAGCCCGGCCAGGCGCCCACGCGCGCGTCCGACTGGTACTCGGTGGGGGCCATGCTGCACGAGGCGCTCACCGGCCGGCTCCCGTTCACCGGCACGCCCTCGCGCGTGGTGGAGCAGAAGCGGTCCAACCGCGCGCCCCCGCCCATCCGCACCTCCTCGCCGGGCACCGGCCGGGAGCTGGAGGGGCTCTGCATGGAGCTGCTCCAGACCGACCCGGCCCGCCGCCCGCCCGGCGAAGAGGTGCTCCAGAGGTTGGAGGCGTTGCTGCGCGCGCCCTCGCCGGAGGACGCCCGCGACCCGGCCGAGCAGGAGCTGCCGCCGGAGCAGCGCCCCACGCGCCCGCCCGTTCCGGCGGTCGACCCCATCCCGCTGCCGGCGCCGGTCGACCCGAGCCAGCCGCCCACCGCCTCGCCGGCCACCACGCCCGAGGAGGGCATCCTGCCGCCGGCGCGCGAGTTCCGCGGCACCCAGCGCTTCCTGGTGCTCAAGCAGGTCGGCTCGGGCGGGATGGGGATGGTGTACGCGGTGCACGACCGCGACCGCGACCACCAGGTGGCGCTGAAGACCCTGCGGCAGATCTCCCCGCACGGGCTGTACCTGTTCAAGAACGAGTTCCGCGCGCTCGCCGACCTCCGCCACGAGAACCTGGTCACCTTCCACGAGCTGTTCTGCGACGAGGGCCTGTGGTTCTTCACCATGGAGCTGCTCCAGGGCGAGGACCTCCTGGCCCACGTGCGCGCCGGGTGGCCGCCGCCCCGCTTCGACGAGGCGAGGCTCCGCGCCGCGCTGCCGCAGCTGGTGCGCGGGCTGATGGCGCTCCACGCCGCGGGGAAGATCCACCGCGACGTGAAGCCCTCCAACGTGATGGTGACCACCGCCGGACGGGTGGTGCTGATGGACTTCGGCCTGGCGGTGGACCAGGTGGACGCCTCCGAGGAGTCGCTGATCGGCACGCCGCACTACATGGCGCCGGAGCAGATCACCGGCCAGAACGTGGGGCCGCCGGCGGACTACTACGCGCTGGGCGTGGTGCTCTACCAGCTGCTCACCGGGCGCTTCCCCTTCGAGGGCGGCTACTCCGAGCTGCTGGAGCTGAAGCGGACGCGCGAGCCGCTGCCGCCGGCGCGCCTGTCCACCCGCGTCCCCGAGGACCTCTCCCGCCTCACCGCCGACCTGCTGCGGATGGACCAGGACGCGCGGCCCACCGGCGCCCAGCTGCTGCAGCGCCTGGGCGCGGCGCCGGCCGAGCCGCAGGAGGCGCCGGCGCCCTCGCCCGCCGCGTACTCCGAGATCAGCTTCGTGGGCCGGGTGCCCGAGCTGGAGGCCCTGGACCACTCCTTCGCGGCGGTGCGCGGCGGGGCGGCGCGCGGGGTGCTGGTGCACGGCGAGTCGGGCGTGGGCAAGAGCGCGCTGGTGCGCCACTTCGTGGAGGGGCTGCGCGACGAGGGCCGGGCGATGGTGCTCTCCGGCCGCTGCTACGAGCAGGAGTCGGTGCCCTACAAGGCGTTCGACGGGGTGGTGGACTCGCTCTCCCGCGAGCTGCTCCACCTGGACGAGATGACCGCGCGCAGCGTGCTGCCGGGCGACGCGGCGCTGGTGGCCCGGCTGTTCCCGGTGCTCCAGCGGGTGCCGGCGGTGCAGGCGATGCGCCCGTCGCGGCCGCTCCCGGCCGACCCGTTCGAGCTGCGCTCCGAGTCCTTCGGCGCGCTGCGCAGCGTGCTCCGCCACCTGGGGCGGCTGCGGCCCATCGTGCTCTTCGTGGACGACCTGCAGTGGGCGGACCAGGACAGCCTGGCGCTGCTGGGCGAGCTGCTCAGCCCACCCTCGCCGCCGCCGTTCCTGCTGGTGGCCACGCTGCGCGGGAACGCGGAGGACATCCGCAGCGCGGACGGGGTGCTGGCCCCGCTGGCGTGGGTGACCGAGTCGCTCCAGGAGCTCCAGCTGTTGCCGCTGCCGGAGGCGGACGCGCTGCGGCTGGCGCGCGAGCTGGTGCCGGACACGCCCCGCGCCGGCGAGCTGGTGCGCGAGAGCGGCGGCCACCCGCTCTACCTCATCGAGCTGGGGCACCGGCCCGCGCCGCCCGCCGCGGCGGCGCCGGTCGAGGGCGCGCCCAAGGCCGGCCTGGACGAGCTGCTCCAGCGGCGCGCCCGGGCGATGCCCGCGGGGGCCCAGCGGCTCCTGGGGCTGGTGGCGCTGGCGGGCGGCCCCATCCAGCAGGCGCTGCTGGCGCGGGCGAGCGGGCTGTCCACCTGGGAGCTGACCAGCTCCGTCCAGGAGCTGCGCCGGGCGGACCTGGTGCGCACCATGGGACTGTCGGAGAAGGCGAGCATCGAGCCGTACCACGACCGGGTGCGCGAGTCGGTGCGGCACTGGCTGCCCGAGGAGCTCCGGAGCCGCTACCACCAGGAGCTGGCCGCCGCGCTGGAGTCGAGCGGGGTGGAGACGTTCGCCTCGCTGCGGATGCTGGTCACCCACCTCGAGCACGGCGGCGCCCCCGAGCGCGCCGGCCACCACGCGGCGCGCGCGGCCCAGATGGCGGTCCAGGCGCTGGCCTTCGGCGAGGCGGCGGAGCTGTACCGGGCGGCCATCCGCCTCTTCCCGGCCCGGAACCCGGTGGAGCAGCAGCAGCTGAGGGTGGAGCTGGCGCGGGCGCTGGACTACGCGGCGCGGGGCGCGGACGCGGCGCGCGCGTACCTGGAGGCGGCCGGTGGCGCCGGTGGCGCCGAGCGGCGCGAGTACCGGCGCAAGGCGGCGGAGCTGCTGCTGGCCAGCGGGCACGTGGAGGAGGGCCTGGAGGCCATCGACGGCGTGCTCCGCGAGGTGGGCGCGGCGCTGCCCTCCAGCCGGCGCGCGGCGGTGGCGTCGCTGACGTGGCAGCGGTTCCAGCTCCAGCTCCGCGGGCTGGGCTACCAGAAGCGCGACGCGGCGGACCTCCCGCGCGAGACGCTGGACCGCATCGACACCTTCTTCGCCATCCAGACCGGCCTGTCCGGGGTGGACAGCCTGCGCGCCTTCGCCTTCCAGACCCGCGGCTTCCGCCTGGCGCTCGACGCCGGCGAGGAGCGGCGCATCGGCCGCGGGATGGCGGTGGAGGGCTTCAACGTCGCCACCGCCGGGGGCGCGGCGTCCCGGAAGGCGGCGCTGGACCTGATCGCCCGGGCGCGCACCATCGCCGAGGCGCTGGGCGACCCGTACCTGCGCGTGCTCTGCACGGTGACGCGCGGGATGGCGCTCTACCTCACCGGCGACTTCGCGGACGGCGCGCGGCTGATCGCCGAGGGCGAACAGCTGCAGCGCGAGACGCTGCGGCGCGCGGACGCGACGGTGGCCAAGGAGCTGGGCACCGCGCGGCTGCTGCGGCTGCAGGCGCTGCGGCTGACCGGCGACCTGCAGGAGATGGAGCGCTCCACCCTGGAGTACGTGAAGGAGGCGGCGGCGCTGGGCGACCTCTTCGCCGAGGTGAGCTTCCTCCGGGCCACCGCCTTCCGGCACCTGGCGGCGGACGCGCCGGACAAGGCGCTGGAGGACCTGGACGCCAGGGTGTGGCCGGGGCCGCGCGGGGCCTTCCACAACCAGCACTGGTACTCGCTGCGGATGCGCGCCGAGGTGGCCCTGTACGGCGCCGAGCCCACCGCCCGCGCCTTCCTCGCCGAGGAGTTCCAGGCCTTCCGCCGCTCCGCGCTGCCCAACCTCCAGGTGGCGCGCGTGGAGGCGGAGTGGCTGTGGGCGCGGCTGTGGATGCTGGAGGCCCTGGTCCCGCACGCGCGCGCGGCCGCCCTGCGCGAGGTGCGCAAGGCGATCCGGGCGATGGAGTCGGAGAAGGTGCCGTACGCGGCCGGGCTGGCGCTGCTGCTGCGCGCCTGCCACGAGTCGACGGCGGGCGACAAGGCGTCGGCCGGGAAGTACCTGGCCCAGGCCAGGGACGCGCTGCGCGGGTCGATGCGGCTGGCCTCGGCGGTGGCGGAGTACCGGCTGGGGGCGTTGTCCGGTGGACGACAGCGCGACGAGGCCGAGGCCCGCCTGAGGGAGCTGGGCGTCAAGCAGCCGGCGCGCATCGCGGACGTGCTGGCGCCCGGCGCCTTCGGCTGAGCACTGGAGCCGGCGGCCGGTCGGGAGGGCGCGGCGGGACGTGCTAAGCCTCGCCCGCATGAACGCCATCGCCACCCCGCTCTCCTCCACCCCGTCCGCGCTGGACGAGGTCGTCCACCGCCTCAAGGACGGGGCCCGCGCCTTCGCCCAGCTCTCCGTCGACCGGCGGATCGAGCTGTGCGAGCAGATGCGCCGCGGCTATGCCGCCGTCGCCGGGGAGAGCGCCGTCGCCGCCTGCCGGGCCAAGGGCATCGACCCCGAGGCGCCGGTGGCGGGCGAGGAGTGGATCTCCGGGCCGATGGTGACGCTGCGGATCCTCCGGCAGACGGTGGACGCGCTGAAGGAGGTCAAGAAGCACGGCGCGCCCAGGCTGGACCGGTCCCGCTGCCGCACCTTGCCGGACGGGCGGCTGGCGGTGAAGGTGTTCCCGTCGAGCGCGATGGACTCCGCGCTGCTGGCCAAGCACGTGGGGGAGGTCTACCTCCAGGCGGGCGTCACCGCGGACAACCTCCGCGAGCACCAGGCGTCGTTCTACCGCAAGCCCCACGGCGGCCGGCTGTGCCTGGTGCTGGGCGGCGGGAACATCAACGCCATCCCGCCCACCGACGTGCTCTACAAGATGTTCGTCGAGGGCACGGTGTGCCTGTTGAAGATGAACCCGGTGAACGCGTACCTGGGCCCGTTCCTGGAGCAGGGGTTCAAGGCGGCGATCGACCAGGGCTTCCTCGCGGTGGCGTACGGCGGCGCCGAGGAGGGCGCCTACCTGGTGCACCACCAGCTGGTGGACGAGGTGCACATCACCGGGAGCGACCGGACGCACGACCTGATGGTGTGGGGCCCGCCCGGCCCGGAGCGCGAGGCGCGCAAGCAGCGCGGCGACCCGCTGCTCAAGAAGGAGATCACCTCCGAGCTGGGAAACATCAGCCCGGTGCTCGTCGTCCCCGGCCCCTGGGAGGAGGGCGAGCTGGGGTTCCAGGCCGCCAACATCGCCGGGATGGTGACGCACAACGCGTCGTTCAACTGCAACGCCGCCAAGCTGCTGGTGACGCCGAAGGGGTGGGCCAAGCGGGCCGAGCTGCTGGACCGGGTGGAGAAGAGCATCGCCCGGTCGGACACGCGGCAGGCGTACTACCCGGGCGCGGAGCAGCGCTGGGCGCAGTTCACGGAAGGGCGCGCCGGGCTGCGCGTCATCGGCAAGCCGGCGCCCGGCCAGCTGGGGTGGGCGATCCTCCCGGACGTCGACCCGGCGAAGAAGGACGACCGCGTCTTCACCACCGAGCCGTTCTGCGCGGTGCTCTCCGAGACGGCGCTGGAGGGGTCCGACCCGGCGGCGTTCCTGGAGAAGGCGGTGCCGTTCGTCAACGACCAGGTGTGGGGCACGCTGTGCGCCACGCTGATCGTCCACCCGGCGACGATGAAGGACCCGCAGGCGGCGGCCGCGGTGGAGAAGGCCATCGGCGCGCTCCGCTACGGCAGCGTGTGCGTGAACACCTGGCCGGGCGCGGTGTTCGGGCTGGGGCAGACGCCGTGGGGCGCGTACCCGGGCAGCACGCTCCAGGACATCCAGAGCGGCCGCGGCTGGGTGCACAACACCTTCATGCTGGAGGACATCGAGAAGGCCGTCCTCCGCGCGCCGGTGAAGACGATGCCGGTGGCGCCGTGGTTCCCCGGGCACCGCTCGCTGGCGTCGCTGGGGAAGAAGCTGGTGGAGCTGGAGGCGGACCCGTCCTGGCTGAAGGTCCCCGCGGTGGCCGCGGCGGCGCTGCGCGCGTGAGCCCGGCGCTGGAGATCGCCCAGCAGGCGCTGCCGACGGACAAGGCGGTGGTGGGCGCGGCCACCGGCCCGGACCGGACCCGGTACGCGCTGTGCTGCAACGCGATGGAGGAGGACCGCTCCGCCACCGCGTCTCCCGGCAGCACGCTCCTGGCGTGTCCGCCGGACGGGACGTGGGAGGTGGTCGCGCAGCTGCCGGAGCTGTCCTTGCGCAGCGCGTGCTGCACGCTCGACGGGAAGGTCTTCGCGTGCGGGATGGCGGGGGCGTGCGTGGAGTACGACCCGGCGAGCCGGGCGGTGGTCCGGCACGTCACCGGCGCGCGCGACATCCTCTGGCGGGTGCACGGGCGGACCCGCGACGCGGTGTGGGTGGCGGGGGAGAACGCGCTGCTGAGGTTCGACGGGAGCGCGTGGCGGGAGACGGACCTGGAGGGCGCGCTGGGCGCCGACGCCTGGCCCACGCTGGTGGACGTGCACGCCGCCGCGGACGAGGTGATCGCGGTGGGGACGCAGATCGAGGGCTCGTGCCTGGTGCGGGTGGACGCGGGCGGGCGGCTCCGCGCGGAGCCCGTGGGTGCGCACTCGCTCTACGCGTGCGCGGCGCTCGGGGGTGAGGACGCGCTGGCCATGGGCAACGACGGCGCGTGGCGGCGGAGCGCGAACGGCTGGTCGCGGGTGATGGACCTCTCCGCCGGCGACGTGCGCCCCTTCGGGCGGCCCGGCTGCGTGGGCGTCCACGAGGGGAAGGTGATGCTGGCGAGCGTGGACGGCGTGGACGTCTTGAAGGCGCTGCTCACCGACCGGCCGTCGCTGGAGGGGCGGGTGGTGAACCTGTGGATCGACGGGCGGCACCAGCGGCTGGCGCTCGGGCCGAAGCTGGGCGCCAGCTCGCTGGCGTTCGAGGGCGGGCGGCTGGTGATTGGACTCCCCGGCCAGCTGTGGGATGTGGCTCTTCCGTGAAGGCCCTCATCTCCTCCATCGGCACCCGCGGCGACGTGCAGCCCGTCCTCGCCCTCGCGGTGGAGCTGAAGGCGCTCGGGCACGCGGCCAAGCTGTGCGTGGCCCCCAACTTCAAGGCATGGGTGGAGTCGTACGGCGTGGAGTGCGTCCCGCTGGGGCCGGACCTGCAGAAGTTCGTGGCGATGGCCGCCGCGGGTCCGAAGAAGAAGCCCTCGCGGGCGGCGATGAAGAAGATGGTCCCCCAGTCCGTCCGGGACCAGTTCCAGGTGCTGGGCGAGGCGGCGAAGGGCTGCGACGTCATCGTCGCCGCGACGCTCCTGGCCGGGGCGCGGTCGGTCGCGGAGTCGCTGAAGCTCCCCTACGTCAACGTCACCCTCAGCCCGCTCAACCTGCCCTCGGCCGACCACCCGCCGCCCATGGTCCGCCCGCAGACGCTGCCGCGCTTCGTGAACCGACTGCTCTGGCTCACCCGCGGCCGGCGCATGTACCGCATCTTCCGCGAGCCGGTGAACGAGCAGCGGGCCAGGCTCGGCCTCCCGCCCGTGGCGGACATGTACGGCCACATCTTCACGGACCATCCCTGGGTCGCGGCCGATCCGGTGCTGGCGCCCGGGGGAAGCGGCGCGTGGTTCCTCAACGACCCGACGCCGCTGCCGGAGGTGCTGGAGAAATTCCTGACCCAGGGTGACGACCCCATCTACTTCGGCCTCGGCAGCCGCGGGGCGCCGCCGGACACCGGCCGCCGGTTCCTCCAGGCGGCGCGCGCGCTGGGCCAGCGGGCGATCATCCTGCAGGGCTGGGCCAACCTGGGCGTGGCGGAGGCCGGGGACGACTACCTGGTGATCGGCGACGTCAACCACCACCAGATCCTCTCGCGCGTCACCGCCATCGTGCATCACGGCGGGGCCGGGACCACCACCGCCGCCGCGCGCGCGGGGAGGCCGCAGGTGGTGGTGCCGAACCACTACGACCAGTTCTACTGGGCGCACCGGGTCCGGACGCTCGGGATTGGCACCTCCTGCCAACTGGACGGGTTGACCGAGGCGTTGCGAGCGGCGCTCCGGACCGAGAAGGCCGCCGCCGCCCAGGCCGTCGCTGACCGCGTGCCGCTCGACGGCGCCCGGCGCGCGGCGGAGCGCCTGGTCCAGTTGGTCGGTTCGTGACCGTCCTCAGGGAGGCGACGTCACGGACGACGACACGCGCGCCGTCCGGCCACCCGGCTCGTCAGTTCGCGACCGTCCTCAGGTAGGCGAGGAGCGCGGCGATCTCTCCGTCCGAGAGCACCTCGTACGCCGGCATCCGCCCCTTCCCGGAGCGGACGATCCCGGCCCACTCCCGCGCGCGATACAGCCGAGGGCGATCCACCAGGCACACCCCGATGGTCCCGCCGCGACCCTCCGCGCCGTGACAGGCGGCGCACGACTCCGTGAAGAGCGCGGCGCCGCGCCGGGAATCGCCTCCGCCGAAGGCCCCGTCCGGGATCGGCATCACCGCCGCCTCGGCGTCGCCCGGCGAGGTGCGCTCGGGGTCGTACGGCGGCGCGCCCTGGCCGAGCACGGCCGCCAGGCCGTCGATCATGAGCGCCTCGTTCTCCTCCTCCAGCGGCGCTCCCCACTTGCGCATCTTCTTCACCGCCGCCTCCCACTGCGCGCGCGTGAGTCGCTGCTGCATCAGCATGTCCCTCGAGTGACACGCCAGGCAGTTGTTCTCGACGAGGCCTTCCACCTCCGCGCTCAGCGCCGGAGGAGGATTCCGCGGAGGAGTCGGAGGAGGAGGCAGCGGCGGCGAAGACGTGCGGCATCCCGCCGCGAGCGCCAGGGCTGGAACGAGCAACAGGGCGGGCCTCACGCCGTCACCTCCACCCGCACCGCGTGCCACCCGTTCCACAGCCACCCGCCCGGCGACCAGTCCGGGACCTTCGGCTGGACGTTGCCGGCGCCGTCCGTCGCGCGCGCGAGGAGCACGTGCGTCCCGGCCGGCAGCGACAGCGAGGCGCGGAAGAGCTGCGCGCGCCCGGCGCCCGGCTCGCCCTCCAGGGACGCGGGCGAGAACGTGGCGCCGCCGTCCGCGCTGACCTCGACCTTCGCGACGGGCGCGACGCCGGAGAACGCCATCCCGACGACCGCGATGGGCTCACCCGCGCGGAGCGCCGCTCCCTCCGACGGGCGGGCGATCACCGACTTCACCGGGAACGCGGTGGCGGGCATGAGCTCCTCGGGCTTCACCGCCGCCCCCGTGGCCACGGGCGCCTTCAGCACGCGGTAGCTGTTCTGGAAGAAGAACCCCTCCGGCTCGTCGGCCTGCGCGCGGACGGACTTGAGCCACTTCACCCAGTGGCCGCCCACCCAGCTCGGCGCGGCGACGCGGAACGGCGCGCCGTGGTTGAGCGTGAGCGGCTCTCCATTCATGTGGGTGGCGATCAGCGTGCTCGCATCCATCGCCTTCTCCAGCGGCATCCCGCGGACGAACGGCGGCGTGGCGGGCAGCGGCGGCGCGTCGGCGCCCTGGAGCCGCACCCACCGGGCGCCAGAAGGAACGCCCGCCTTCTCCAGCACGTCGCGGAGGCGAACGCCGGTCCAGGTCGCCTGCCCGACCGCGCCGTGGCTCCACTGGATTCCGGCCGCGTGCGGGACCTGTGAGCCGCGGCCGTTGCCGAAGCACTGGAGCACGCAGGTGACGGTGACGCGCTCGAACTGGCGCAGGTCGTCCAGGCCGAAGGAGAGGTCGCCGCGGGTGCCGGAGACGGTGAAGCGGCGCTCGCGGTTCAAGGCGGGCGGGCCGAAGTGCGAGCGGACGAAGAAGGCCCGCGTCGGCGTGATCAGCTGGTCCAGCGCCGAGAGCGGCGTGGAGAGATCCTGCGGCCAGGAAGAGTGCTGGACCAGGGCCGCCTCCTCCCCGGCCCGGGCGCCGAGCACCCAGCTCCCGGAGGCCGCGGCCGCGGCCATCAGCGCGTCGCGTCTACGCCAGCGTGTCGTCATCCGGCGGATGCTACGCGGCGCCCGGGAATATGTGGCGGCGGGTTCGTTCCCTGGTCCGGGGGTCTCATGCTTCTGGATTCAGGGGTCGAAGTGGCGAGCCACGCGCAGGTCCGGAGGCCTCCGGTCACACCGGGCCTCCCGCTCGTGGGGAGCCTGTTCTCGCTGCTGTCGAACCCGTACCGCTACCTGCTGGAGGCGCGCGAACGGCACGGGGACATCTTCACGCTCGACCTGGGGGTGACGAAGGCCGTCGTCCTCAGCCACCCCGACCACGTGCAGCGCGTCTTCGTCGACAAGGCGCCCATCTACCGGAAGGGCGGCGGGTTCTGGGAAGCCATCCGGACCATCCTCGGCAACGGGCTGCCGGTGAGCGAGGGCGACTTCTGGATGCGGCAGCGCCGGATGATGCAGCCGCACTTCCACCGCCAGAAGCTGGCCGGGCTGACGGGGCTGATGATCGAGGCCATCGACGAGGCCCTGGCGGGCTGGGAGACGGCGGGGCCGCTGAACCTGTCCCGCGCGTTCAACCAGCTCACCATGAAGGCGGTCACGCGGGCGCTCTTCGGGGCCGGGCTCACCGGGGACGAGAGCGCGGAGGTCTCGGAGGCGATGGCCCACGCCCTCGACTACGTCGTGCGGGGCATCATCCAGCACGCGCTGCCGTCCTGGGTGCCCGCGCCGGGCCGGCGCAAGCACCTGGAGTCGATCGAGCGGATCGACCGGGTCGTCTACCGCTTCATCGCCGATTGCCGCGCCGGGAAGGGCGGCGACACGCTCCTGTCCATGCTGTCGGGCGCCACCGACGGCGGCGAGGGGATGACCGACGTCCACCTGCGCGACGAGGTCGCCTCCATGTTCCTCGCGGGCTACGAGACCACCTCGCTGGCGCTGACCTGGTCCTGCGTCTACCTGATGCGGCAGCCGGAGCTGATGGCGCGCCTCCGCGACGAGGCGGACCGCGTCCTCGGGAAGCGGTTGCCCACGTTCGAGGACGTGCCGAAGCTGACCTTCGCCCGGAAGGTGGTGCAGGAGACGATGCGCCTGCGCCCTCCGGCCTGGCAGGTCACCCGGACCCTCACCGAGGACGACCGCATCGACGGCTACCACCTCCCTGCCGGGACCGAGGTCCTCACGCTCATCTACGGGATCCAGCAGCACCCGGACTTCTGGCCCGACCCCACCCGGTACGACCCCGAGCGCTTCGCTCCGGCCGAGGTCGAGCGACGCCACAAGTGCGCGTGGATCCCCTTCGGGGCCGGGCAGCGGCTGTGCATCGGCCGCGACTTCGCGCTGATGGAGGGGCAGCTCGCCCTGGCGATGATGGCGCAGCGCTACGACCTGCGAAGCCTGGACCGCCGCGAGCCCTCGCCCCGGTTGTCATCGACGCTCCAGCCCAAGGGCGGAGTCTCCGTGGCGGTCTCCCGGCGGAGCTAGCCCAGGGCCGCGCGGTAGTCGACGTCCTGCTCCCCGGCGCCCGACGCGTCCGCCTGGGCGGCGGCGAAGAAGCGGCGGCACGCGGTCTCCACCTCCTCGGCGCGGATGATCTGGTTGGCCTCGTTGCGGAAGGAGGCCGCGCCGTGGAGGCCGTAGGCGTACCAGCCGAGGTGCTTGCGGAAGGAGCGCACCGCGCCCATCTCCTCGCCGACGAAGCGGACGTGGTCGCGGAAGTGGCCCAGCACCACCTCGCAGCGCTCGTCCGGGTCAGGCGCCGGGCCGCCCAGCAGCCGGCGGAAGATCCACGGGTTCCCCAGCGCGCCGCGGCCGATCATCACCAGGTCGCAGCCGGTGGTCTCCAGCATCCGCCGCGCGTCCTCCGGCGTCTTCACGTCCCCGTTGCCGATGATCGGCATCGACCCGGCGTTCCGCTTGAGGTCCGCGATGACGCCCCAGTCCGCGCGCCCGGAGTAGCCCTGCGCGCGCGTGCGCGGGTGCACCGCCAGGCCCGCGCACCCCGCGTCCGCCAGCGCCGCCGCCATCTCCAGGTAGTTGCGGCGCGAGGCGTCCCAGCCCGAGCGGATCTTGCAGGTCACCGGCAGCCCGGTGGCGGCGCGGATGGAGCGGACGATCTCCGCGGCGCGCGGCGGGTCGCAGAGCAGCGCGGAGCCGGCGCCGTTCTTGGTCACCTTCTTCACCGGGCAGCCCATGTTGATGTCGATGATCTGCGCCCCCCACTGCTGGCCGATCACCGCCGCCTTCGCCATCACGTCCGGCTCGCCGCCGAAGATCTGCAGCGAGTACGGCCGCTCCACCTCCTCGTCGTGGCGGAGGTACTTGATGGTCCGCGCGTTGGCGCGCATCAGCCCCTGAGCGCTCACCAGCTCCGTCGGGCAGAGGGCCGCGCCCATCCTGAAGGCGAGCACCCGGAAGGGTTGCTCGCTCACCCCTGCCATTGGCGCGAGGACGTAGGGATTGCGCAGCGCGTAAGGGCCGATGCTCGCCACGGGGGTTGCTCTACCAGAAGAGGGGCTGACACGGCCATGACACGGGGGAGGGACGTTTTCTTCCGCCGGGTGGGTTTCTCCATGACCCCCTGAAGCCAAGGAGCCCTCCGTGGACGCCGTCGCCGCAGTCCCCCAGAAGGAGCGGGAGAAGATCCACTGGCTGATCTCCGCGCCCTTCTTCGCCGTGCACCTGGCGGCGCTCTCGGCCTTCTTCGTGGGCTTCCGCGTGCGCGACGTGGTGGTCTGCGTCGCCCTCTACTACGTGCGGATGTTCCTGGTGACGACGACGTACCACCGGTACTTCTCGCACCGGTCCTTCAAGACCAGCCGCGCCCTCCAGTTCCTGCTGGCGCTGGGGACCACCACCTGCGCGCAGAAGGGGCCGCTCTGGTGGGCGGCGCACCACCGGCACCACCACCGCTTCTCGGACCAGCCGGAGGACGTGCACTCGCCGGTGCAGCGCGGCTTCTGGTGGTCTCACGTGGGGTGGATCCTCTCCAGCCGCTACGAGGACACCCGCTACGAGCTGATCCGGGACTTCGCGCAGTACCCGGAGCTGCGCTGGCTCAACAAGTGGCACCTGGTCGCGCCGGTGCTGCTGGCGGTGGCGCTCTTCTTCATCGGCGGCCCGTCGATGCTGGTGTGGGGCTTCTTCGTCTCCACCGTGTTGCTGTGGCACGGGACCTTCACCATCAACTCGCTCTCCCACGTCTTCGGCCGGCGCCGCTACAAGACCACCGACACCAGCCGGAACAACTGGCTCCTCGCGCTGATCACCTGCGGCGAGGGCTGGCACAACAACCACCACTATCACCAGAACACCGCCAACCAGGGCTGGTTCTGGTGGGAGTGGGACCCCAGCTACTACACGCTGAAGGTGATGTCCTGGCTGGGCCTGGTGTGGGACCTGCGGACGCCCTCGGACGCGGTGAAGTACGCGCACCTCAAGTACTCCGAAGCGGAGCGCGCCGAGCTGCGCGGGCGCTTCGTGCTGTCGGAGGGGTTGCCTGCGCCTCAGGCCGGCGAAGCGATCTGACCGGAAGCGGGAGGTCGGCGGGGACCCAGTTGGCGGGCTTCCGCCCGAGTGCCATACGATCGACTTCCGGGCCGTAAGGAGTCGCTTCGATGGACGTCGTATCCGGCGCGGTGGCACTGGAGGGGGCGCTCGATTCGCCCGCCCCGGCGCCGGACCGGAGCCTGCGGGGCCGGCACTGGCGCGCCTGGCTGAGCTGGGTGGTGCTGGGCGGCGTGGGCACCTACGTCGACAAGATCCACGAGGTGGCGGGCGTGGTGGCCTACCCGAACGCGGGCTGGGTGGGCGAGCGTTGGTTCGTCTCGCCGGTCTACGTGGGCGCGGGGATCGGCATGTTCGCGCTCTACACGCTGGTGGTGGGGCACCACCGCGGGCGTCAGGGCGCGTTCGGCGGGCGGCCGCTGCGGCCCATCGACTTCTTCTCCGCGCTGGGGTTCTGGATGGCGGCGTACCAGGTGTCCGCGCTGCTGGGCGCGCCGGAGGTGACGACCACCGCGTGGCCGTACGCGCTGGCGGGCGGGCTGCTGGCGTGGGCGGTGACGCCTCTGTGGCGCGCGCGGAGGAGCCCGCTGCCGCTCTACGCGGCGCTGGTGATGGTGCTGGGGACGGGCTTCGAGTGGCTCGCCACCAGCCGGGGCGGCTTCTCGTACCCGGTGTGCCCGTCGCGGGCGTGCCTGGGCGCCACGGTGCCGCTGGTGTGGCTGCCCCTGTTGTACGTGCACGCGGCGCTCTTCGTGCACCGCATGCTGGGCGGGACGCGGGCGGTGCGCCGCGCCCTGGTGTCCGCGGCGGAGCGCGCTACACGAGCGCCAACGCCTCCTCCGGGAACGCTCTCGCGTCCACCTTCGGGAAGTAGTGCTTCACCTTCCCGTCCGGGCCGATGACGACACCGATGCGCTTGGCGGAGCGGGCGGAGGGGTCGTCCGCGGCTCCGTAGGCGACGCCCATGGAGCGCTCCGTGTCGCAGAGGAGCGGGAAGTTGAAGTCGTACTTCTCGGCGAACTTCTTGTTGGCTTGTTCGGTGTCGAAGCTGACGCCGAAGATCAGCGCGTTCTTCTTCTGGTAGTCCTTCGCGTGGTCGCGGAACCCGCAACCCTCGGCCGTTCAACCAGGGGTGTCCGCCTTCGGGTAGAACCAGAGGACGAGGTGCTTCCCCTTGGCTTCGTCGAGGGTGTGCTCCTTGCCCTCATGGTCCTTGACCTTGAACTTGGGGGCGGGGTCGCCGGGCTTCAGCTCAGGCATGGGCGGTCTCCAACAGGGTGCAAGGCGCGGTCTAGCAAGCAACGGCCGCGTCGGCCACACTCAAGGTCGTGATCAAGAAGGACTTTGTCGAGCGGATGATTGAGCAGATCGCGGACGCGATCGCCCGGTTGCTGAAGCTGAAGGTGGAGGGGAAGCACGGGGAGGCGCTGGCCGAGGTGCGGTCGGTGTGCCAGGAGGCGCTGGGGATGGAGTACGAGATGCTGGTGGGGGTGGACGCGGCGTCGGCCGCCAGCCTGCTGGGGACGCCGCTGAAGGTGCGGAAGCTGGCGGAGCTGGTGAGGGCGGAGGCGGAGGTGCTGGAGGCGGCGGGGGAGGTCGGCCTGGCGGTCCGGCGGCGGACGTTCGCGGCGGCGCTGGAGCATGGGCGCTGAGGGCTTCGACCCGGAGGCCCCCGTCGAGATCCCGATCGACGGGGTGCTGGACCTCCACCTCTTCCCGCCGAAGGAAGTGAAGGACCTGGTGACCGAGTACCTGGAGGCGTGCCGGGAGAAGGGGATCCTCGACGTGAAGGTCATCCACGGGAAGGGGACCGGCGCGCTGCGGAGGACGGTGCAGGCGCTGCTAGCGAAGCACCCCGGCGTGGAGTGGTACCGGACCGCGTCCGAGACAGACGGCGGCTGGGGCGCCACACTGGTGCGGCTATGCGCGCCGAAGTGACGGTCGAGAAGCTGCGGAGGTTCATCGAGGCGCTGGGGAACGCCGCGAAGGGGCCGGGGCGCGTGTACCTGACGGGCGCGGCGACGGCGCTGATCGAAGGGTGGCGGGCGATGAGCGTCGACCTCGACCTGAAGATGGACCCGGAGCCGCCGGGCGCGTTCGAGGCGATCGCGCGGTTGAAGGACGAACTGGACGTCAACGTCGAGCTCGCGGCGCCGGACGAATTCGTTCCGGCACTGCCCGGCTGGCAGGACCGGAGCCGGTTCATTGCGACACACGGCCAGGTCTCCTTCTACGAGTACGACCCCTATGGATCGGTCCTGGCGAAGATCGAGCGCGACCATGAACGCGACCGTGCGGATGTCCGCGAGTACCTCGCGCGAGGATTGGTCGATCCAGCCCGGTTGCGTGCGCTCTACACTCAGGTCATCCCTCAGCTGGTCCGATATCCGGATGTAGAGGCTGCGGCTCTGGAGGAGAAGCTCTCCCGTGCTCTTGCGTGACCTCGAGAACCTCCCCGGCTACGAGCTGGTCTCGAAGGGTGTTGATGACCTGACGCGCGGCGTGAGCAGCCGCGAGGCGCTCCTGGTCTCCATCGCCGCGAGCCGATTGCGCGAGAACGGCATCCCGGTCCCCAGGTCGGTTCCGTCGGAGGCGGAGCTCCAGCTCTATCGGCTTCTCCGCAGCGAGCGACCACAGGACGCGTACTCCTTCTACAACTCGCTCCTCCGCAGGTTGATCAGCTTCGAGAAGGCGCTGGAGCGCCTCAATCATCAATGACCCTCCTCCTCGCCCTGCTCCTCTCGGCGCCCTGCGCCACCTCGCTGACCCTCACGCAGGTGCCCGCACAAGGCGCGCCGGCCACATCGGGCTCCGCGGAGAAGGGCCTGGGGCAGGCGCGGTTGCCGGGCGAGTCGACCAACCCGGGCGAATTCAGCGGGATGGTCGGCTCCACCTTCGTCACCCTTTCCGGCGATCAGCAGCTCTCCGGCTGGAAGATCGACCTGCTCCACCCGCGCTGGCAGCGCATGCCCACGCTCGACCGCGGGCGCTGGAGCGCGGACGGAGGTCTGGCGGACCAGGAGCTCGTCGCGGGTGGCCGGCTGCTGGCCGTCTGGTGGCGCGGGAAGACGCCCATCCGCGTCGCCGTCTACGACCCGGACAAGAACGCCTGGGAGCGGCCGCCCGCCGCCGCTCCGAACAAGGCCTCGTATACCAGCGGCGTCGCGCTGAAAGACTGGTGGCTCGCGGAGGGTGGCTTCCGCTTCCACCCGGTCAAGCTCGCCTGGTCGGCGATGAAGGCCTCGCCGCTCGCCGGCTTCTCGATCTCCTGGCCCTCCGCCGCGTCCGGCAACAACGCCTACTTCTTCAGCCCCGAGGATGGCTCGAGCGCCGTCTACGACGCGGACGCCGACCGCTGGACCAAGCTCCCGTCCGGCGGCCCTCAGCATCCCTACCAGGCCCACGTTTCCCCGCGCACCGGGCGCGTCGCCGTGCTGGCCGCAAACGAAGGCGTGCGCTCCGCACCCAGCGGCGCCGTCTACGACCCCGCCGCCAAAGCGTGGACGCCGATCTCCGGTGACGACGAGGTGGGGCTCAACGAGCAACCCACGCCCGTCGGCCCCTACCTCGCGGCCTTCTTCAACCCCGGCGATCCCATCTGGCTCCTCGACATCGACGCCGCGCGCTGGAAGCCGGTGCCTGAACCGCCCTTCCCGCCGGTTCGCCAGGAGCTCCCGGTGGCCGTCGGTCCACCTGGCGGCCCCATCGGGCCGCGCCCTCCACGGCCGGCGCCCGCGTCGCTCGTCCTCGCCGCCGGCGGCGAGACGATCTTCATCACCAACCCGGACTGCCTCGGTGACGCGTGCCTCGCCACCGGTCACGTCGGCAGCGGCCGCCTCCAGGTCTACGACCCCGACCAGGGCCGCTGGTGCGTGGCCAATTTCCCGCCCGCCGTCGGCCACGCGCTCGGTGCGGAGCAGTACTTCCGCTACGAGGTGCTCTGGCGCAACCACCTCCTCCTCTGGGAAGCGTCCAGCTCCCAGGACGACAACACCGGCGGCATCCCCTGGAGCGCCGACCGCACCCGCTCCCGCAGCGCGCTGCGCGGCGGCGTGCTCAACTGGTAGCCCGGATGGCCAGCTCTCTCCTCCTCGCGCTGCTCCTCTCGGCGCCCTGCCCCACCTCGCTCACCTTCGCCCCGGCGACCGGCCGCCCGCCGTTGATCTGGGGCCAGGACAGGTTCGCCGGGATGGTGGGGTCCTCCTTCGTGATGCTCACGGAGGTCGACTGGAAGCTCTCGGGGGCGAAGATCGACGTGCTCCACCCGGACTGGCGCGAGGTGCCCGACCTCGACCTCGGGCGATGGAGCGAGACCAGCGGACCGGGACCGG
>DASRBA010000422.1:0-3961 GCA_035637895.1 Myxococcaceae bacterium | reverse complement strand
GAGGGGCAGGTGGGGCGGGCGGCGCGGGGGGCACCGCCCAGGGCGGGCCGGCGCAGGATCCGGGTGCGGCGGCGCCGAATGCAGGCGCGCCGGTGGACCCGACCACCGGTGCTCCGATGGATCCAGGCGCGGGTGCAACGGCCTCGGCCGGCGCGGGCGCCACGGCGGGTGCGACGGGCGCGGGCACGGGCGCATCTCCCGGCGTGGGCGCGGCGGGTCCCGGGGCTGGTGCAGCAGACGCCGGCGCCGCGGGTGCCCCAGGCGCGGGCGAGGCCGGCCAGGCTGGGGGGCCCGACGCCTCGCAGCCGCCTGCCGGTCCGCAGAACCCGATGCTCCAGGCGGTCTCGCAGGTGATCTCCGCGCTGGGCGATCTCCTCAAGAGCCTGGGCGGCCTGCTGACGAACGGGCTGTCCTGAACCGCGACAGTCGGAGCGACCGCGCGCGTCCCCTGTCACGAAGCCTTCTCGAAACGTAAGAAACTCCGACATCTTCAGGGGCGAAAACCACATCAGGCCCCCGATGCGTCCCGTCTCCCACCAGCCCCACGCAGCACACGCGGCCCAGGCATCGCGTCCTGGTGGAAGCGGCAGCCCATCGGGAGTCGCGCGCGCGGCCGCTCCGGCTCCGCAGGACACCTTCCAGTCGCAGAACCCGCCGGCCGCCTACCAGCAGATCTCCGGCGCGCTCGCGGGCGATGCCGCCGCGCAGCAGTCGCTCCGCACGCTGAACGCGAGCGGCCGGCTCGACGGACCGCTGCTCGACCAGCTCGGGCGCCTCGCGCGGCCGGGCGCGGGGAACGCCGCGATGCTGGGCCAGGTGGTGAAGGACGTCGCCAACCCGGCCGGCATCCGCCAGGGCAAGAACAACGACTTCTGCGCCGCCACCGCCTCGCTCGCCGGCCTCGCCCGGAACGACCCGGCGAACTACGCGCGCATCGCCGCCGACCTTCACACCACCGGCCGCTCCACCATGGTGGACGGCAAGGTGCTGCAGGCCAAGCCGGGCAACGCGCCCGGCATGACCGCCACGCAGGGCCTGATGGCGCCCGCGCTCACCGAGGCGGCCAACGGCAGCAAGTACCGGGTGGACCAGCAGGGCGTCTCGCACGCCGACACCAAGGGCAAGCACGCCCCGAACGACAAGCGGGTGCCGGGCACCTACGCCAGCGGCATGGAGCGGATGCAGGAGATGCTGGAGGGCGGCAACTACCGCTCGCTCTACATCCCCGGCAAGAACGAGAAGGGGAGCCGGTCCGGCGCGGTCAGCCAGGCGGAGCGCCTGCTCACCCGCAACGCCGCGCAGGGCCAGACGGGCACCGTCAACGCGGACGGCCACTGGTACCGCGTCACCGGCGCCGGCCCCGGCCTGCTCTCCGTCCAGGACCAGCAGTCCGGCCAGACCGCGGTGGTGGACGCGCACCAGTTCCTCAAGGGCGCCGAGGCGGTCACCGTCTCCGCGCGGGCCGGGCAGGTGGGGAAGAACTACACCCACCACGGCAAGCACGAGGACCCGGGCAGCGGCGGCAGCGGGGTTCGCTCGCAGAACCCGGTCGAGGACGCCCGCGTCTTCTAGCTGTTGCGGCCTCTCGCGGCGGCCGATGCTCGATGCGCCATCCCGCGCCGGTGTCGACCGCCTCGCGACGGCTTGACGCGGTCACGGCTGCGCCGACAGCCACTCCTCCACCGCGCGCGCCTTCTCCGGTCGGGACGCGGCCTGGTAGTCCGCCACCGCCCGCGTCGCCAGCGACCGCGCGCGGCCGGGGTCCTTTCCCGTCGAGGCCAGGGCGCGGGCGAGCGCGAAGCGGGTGTCCCCGCGCGCGAGCGGCTCCTGCTCCTCCACCAGCGCCAGCGCCAGCTCCAGCTCCCCCACGGCCGTCCACGTGTGGCCCAGCCCCAGCAGCGACTCGCCGATGCCGTCGTGCGAGTAGGCGAGGTCCGGGTCGTCCGGGCCGACCGTGCGCAGCTTGATCTCCATCGACTCCCGGTAGACGGCGATGGCCTCCTCGTAGCGGCGCTCGTTCTGGAGCACGGTGGCCTTGAAGTCGAGCGCGGTGGTGACGCGCTGGTGGTCGGGCCCGAAGCGCGCGCGGGCGATCTCGATGGCGCGGTCCGCGGCGCGCTCGGCGGCCACGCCCTTGCCCAGCTCGGACAGCGCCAGGGCCAGGTTGTTGAGCGGCGCGGAGAGCGTGGGGTGGTCCGGGCCGCGGAGGCGCTCGATGCCGGCGACGGCCTCCTCCAGGTGCGCCGCCGCCTCCTGGAACTGCCCCAGCTTCAGCTCCACCCCGCCCAGGTTCCCCAGCGCCAACACCCGCTTGGAGCTCTCCTTCCCCAGCGCCGACTCCAGGAGCGACAACCCGCGCCGGTAGTCCTCCAGCGCCTCCGACATCCTCCCCTCGCCCATCAGCAGGGTGCCGGCGCTGTTGAGCAGCTCCCCCTCCAGCTCCGGGTTGCTCCCGGATCGCTCCAGCGCCGCGCGCGCCAGCGCCTCCCAGGTGTGCCCCTCCGCGAACCGGAGGTCCTGGGTGGCCAGGTACACCATCCGGGAGGCGATCCGGACCCGCAGCGCGTCGTCCCTCCCGGCGTCCGCGGCGTGGGCGGCGGAGATCAGCGTCTGCTCGCCGTCCTTGGGGCGGCCCACCCGCTCCTCCAGGAGTCCGCGGAGGTACAGCGCCTGCGCCTCCAGCGGCCTCGAGCGCAGCGTGCCGGCGCGCGCGGCGGCCCCCTGCGCGCGGGAGAGCGCGGTCCGGTAGTCCCCCGCCAGCCGGAGCGCGTTCACGTCCGCCAGCTCCGACCGCAGCGCCTCCGCCTCCTTCCGCGCGGCGGGCTCGGTGGGCAGGGGCACCACGTTGGCCAGCGCCGCCACGTCCGCGCAGGCGCGCAGCGAGGTGAGCCCCAGCGCCGCGTCCACCGCCTGGCCCGCCATCGCCTTGTCCGCGCCCGCGAGCACCGCCGTGAGGCTCTGCAGCTCCTTCAGCCGCGTGTCCAGGCAGTCCATCCGGAGCTGGAGCGCGGACTCGGACTGCTCGCCGCGGAGCGCGGTGGCCTCGCAGGCGTCGCGGTGCATCGCCAGCCAGCTCTGCGCGTAGACGTCCAGCGCCACCACCGCCGGGACGGGCTGGGTCCCCATCTGCGCCAGCCGGTACTGGAGCTGGTCGCGGACGGTCGGGCTCCAGGCGGGGGCGAGGAGGGCGGGGCCGCCGGTGCAGCGCTCGGCGCGCAGCGTCCACTGGCGCTGGAGCGCGGCCCCCGCGACGACCGCCACGGCCACCCCCGCCACCGCCACCGCGTAGGCCGGCGCCCGGGCCCGCCGCTGCAGCGTGGGCTCCAGCTCCGCCAGGAGGGCGGCCATGGTGGTGAACCGGTCCTCGGGGCGGAGCTGCAGACCCCACTCGATGGCCCGGCGGACCCGCGCGGGGATGCGGCGGTCCGCGGGCATCGGCTGCATCAGGGGCGGCGGCGCGTTCGGCGCGGTCAGCCCCAGCGCGTGGGCGCGGAGCATCTCCGGGACGTACGGCCGCTGCTGGAACAGGCCCCAGTAGAGCGCGGCGCAGAAGCTGAACTGGTCCGAGCGCTCGTCGGGCGGCGCGCCGGCGAACTGCTCGGGCGCCATGTAGAGCGGCGTGCCGATGACGGCGCCGGCGCGGGTGACGTCGCTGTCCAGGGCGCGGATGCGGGCCGGGTCGGCGATCGGCGCGGGCGGGGTGACGTCCTGGGCGTCCACCAGCCGCGCCAGCCCGAAGTCGCTCACCAGCACCCGCCCGTCGCGGCCGACGAGGACGTTCTCCGGCTTGAAGTCCCGGTGCACCAGGTTGACGGCGTGGGCGGCGACCAGGCCGCGCCCCGCCTCCACGAAGGCGCGCAGCACCTCCAGCGGCGGGCGCACCTCGGCCTGGACCCAGCGCTTGAGGGTGGTGCCCTCCACCAGGTCCATGGCGACGAAGACGCCCTCCTCGGTGGCGCCC
>DASRBA010000421.1:0-11554 GCA_035637895.1 Myxococcaceae bacterium | reverse complement strand
CTCCCCTGGGAGCGCGGACCACTCGGGAGGGAGGGCATCAGGCGCGGGCTCGGGCGCAGGTGCGGGCTCCGACGGGGGCGCGGGCGCCTGAGAGTGGGTGCCGGATGGGCGCCGCATCGCTCCTGCGGCCAGCGGATTCGGAATGCTCGGCCGTCGCGCACCTGCGCCTGGCGAAGTGGGCGGGAATCCACCTGGCGCGGCCGCGGCGGCAGGGTCGGGCGAAGCCGCCGGGAACGAGCCGGTCCGTCGTCGCACGGACCCGGACACCGGATCGCGTTCGAGGGCTGGGGCACCTGGTCCTTCACCCGGCGCGGCGGTGCCAGCGGCGTCGGGCAAGACTACCGGGAACGAGCCGGTCCGCCGTATTGCCCCGGACACGGGATCCCGCGTGGGGGCTGGCGCGGCGGGTGCGCCTGCGCCTTCCAGTGGGAGTCCGCCCGGCGCGGGAGCCAGGGGCGTCGCTGCTGGATGCGAGCCGGTTGGCCGGCGCACCACGTCGGGCGTCCCGAATGGCGGCGTCGAGCGCGCCGGGGGCTCGGCGGAATCAGGCGCCACCTCTTGTGGAGTGATCGTCGGGAACCCGCCGGTCGGACGGCGCGCCTCGGCAGCCGGCGCCATGCCTGCCGCGTGCGTGCCGGCGTTGGGTGATGCGGGAGCGCCGGCCGGCGCGACGGGCGGCGCCATCTGCGGCACGGGCGTCGGCCTCCTCGTCGCGGCGCCCACGTCCGGCGGCGCCATCTGCGGCACTGGCGTCGGCCTCCTCGTCGCGGCGCCCACGTCCGGCGGCGCCATCTGCGGCACCGGCGTCGGCCTCCTCATCGCGGCGCCCGCTCCTCCCGCGGCGGACGCGTCCGCCGGCGTCACCTGTGGAGACACGCCAGGCGTCTGCCTCCGCGGCGCCGCCCCCGCCCCTGGGACTCCGGACGGAGCGAACTGGGGGAACGATCCGCTGATGTGCCTCGGCCCAGTCTCCGGCGGCGCACTCGCCGTCCCGCTCGCACCAGGCGCGGCGACGTCCTCGAGCGGGATGATCGGGTGCCACCCCGTCGGCCGCTTCGCCCCACCCGGGGACGGAGCCTCCGGCGGCGCGAGCTGCGGATGCGAACCGGTCGGCCTCCGGGGCGCAGCGCCCGAGCCGGCCGCCGGCGATCCTCCCGGAGCGGCCGCCTTCGGCGCTCCACCCGCGTCGAGTGGGCGCGGCGCCGGCGTCGAGGCCTTCGCCGGAGCCGCCGGCCTGTGCTTCGGCGCCACCGGCCCCGGCGTCTCCGGCTCTTCCTCCGCGGGCGCGGACGAGGTCGCCGACATCGGCGCCGAAGGCGTGACCGGCGCCCGCGCGCCCGGCGCCGGCGAGGTCGCCGGGAGAGGCCGCGCCACCACCGCCTGCATCGGGATCTGCGGCGTCACCGGCGATCGCAGCGGGATCGGGGCCGGCCCGACCGTCGGCGCGGGCCGATTCACCAGCGGCACCGCCGCCAGCGCGGCGAGCGGCGGCGACACCGCCACCGGAGAGATCCCGGCCGTCTCCGCCGGAGGCATCGCCTCCCCATCCCGCCCCCGCAGCGACTGCTTGAACTCGTGCAGCGCGATCGCCAGCTCCTTCTGCGCGCGCTCCACGGAACGGCGCATCAGGTTGGCGCGGACGCGGTCGGGCAGCAGCCGGGCGGGCGCGTGCCCGCCGAACCCCACCAGGTCCACCCGCAGGCTGATCGCCTCCAGCAGGTCCGACAGGTCCGACTCCGGCCCCGCCACCAGCACCACGTCCGGCATCAGCGGCATCAACTTTTCCGCCAGCGGGTGCCAGTCCATCTGCGGCCCGGTCTCGATCACCACCACGTCCGCGGTGAGCACCTCGGGCGCGGTGGGCTCGGCGCGGTACGCCTGCACGCCGCCCTGGGCCAGCGTCCCCACCGTCCGGTCCGTCCCGACCACCACCACCGTCCCGCCGCCGCCGTCGCGGATGGCGCGCTCGTACTCCGCGAACTTGGTGTCCAGCTTCCGCCACACCGCCTCCGGCGCGTCCTTCCCCTGCCCCAGCAGCGCGGCCGCCTGCCGCGCCATGTCCTTGGAGGAGATCTGCGACTGCCGCCGGTCCAGCCGCCGCTGGAGCGCGGCCCGCACCTTCGCGCGCACCACCTTCAGGTCGTCGAACGGCTTGACCAGGTAGTCCGACGCCCCGGCGGCGAACGCGGAGATCAGCGACTCGCTGCTCGCGTAGCCGGTGATCATCACCGCCTCGATCTGCGGCCGCAGCGCCCGCGCCTCGGCGATCAGCTCGATGCCGCTCATCCCTGGCAGGTTCTTGTCGGTGACCAGCAGCTCGAAGCGCTGCTTCTTGACCAACTCCAGCCCCTGCTCCGCGTCCTCCGCCACCGTCACCACCATGTCCTGCTCGCGCGCCAGCAGCCGCTGGAAGACGTCGCGCACCACGGGCTCGTCGTCGACGATGAGCACGTTGGAGGCGAGCGTCGCCGGCTCCGGCGGCGTCTTCTCCTCATCCTCCATTTCGAATGGCAGGTCGGACATCAGATTACCTAGGATGACACGCTCAGCGACCTGGCTTCCATTCCTCCGGGGACGCCGCAATTGTCGCCCATGTCGAGGGCGGGAATGCAAAAGGACACTTCGAGATGACGGTCGCGAGGACGGAGGCCACGGGGCGCGGTGAGCTGGACCCGAGGATCCTCGCGTTCACCACTTCGCTCCCGGTGGACCAGGCCCTGTACGCAGCGGACATCGCCGGCAGCTTGGCACATGTCCGCATGCTGGAGGATTGCGAGATCCTCACTTCCCAGGACGCACACGCCATCCGGCGAGGATTGGCGTCCATCTCCATTGACGCCGCGTCCGGAGCTCGTCCCTGGCCCCCGGAGGAGGACATCCACATGGCCGTGGAGGCGGAATTGGCGCGCCGCATCGGCGAGCCGGCCGCCCGACTTCACACCGCGCGCAGTCGCAACGACCAGATCGCCCTCGACGCGCGCCTCTTCCTCCGGGAGCAGTGCGCGCTCCTGCTGGAGCGGATCGCGGCGGGGCTGGACGTCCTCACCGCCCGCGCCCGCGGCCCCGAGGGCCAGTGGTTGCTCCCGGCGTACACGCACCGGCAGCGTGCCCAGCCGATCAGCCTGGCGTACCTGCTCTCCGCGTACGGGCAGATGCTGGCCCGCGACGGCCGGCGCTTCGGGGAGGTGCTGGAGGCGCTGGACGAGTGCCCGCTGGGGGTGGGGGCGGTCTCCGGCACCTCGCTGAAGACGGACCGCGCCCGGACGGCGGCGTACCTCCGGTTCTCCCGCGTCACCGCCAACGGGCTGGACACGGTGGGCGACCGGGACTTCGCGCTGGACTTCACCTACGCGTGCGCGCGGGCGCTGATGCACCTGTCGCGGGTGAGCGCGGACCTGGTGGACTTCTCCAGCCAGGAGTTCGGGTTCGTGAAGCTGGACGACGCGATCAGCTTCGGGTCGTCGATGATGCCGCAGAAGAAGAACCCGGACGTGTTCGAGCTGCTGCGCGGCAAGTCGTCGCGCGCGCTGGGCCACCTCACCGCGCTGTTCACCACGCTCAAGGGCCTGCCGGTCGGGTACATGCGCGACCTGCAGGAGGACAAGAGCTACATCGAGACGGCGGCGCTGGCGGTGTCGTGCCTGGAGGCGTTCGCCATCGGGCTCACCGGGGTGCGGTTCGTGAAGGAGCGGATGGAGGCGGCGCTGGCGGACGGGATGACCCTGGCCACCGACCTCGCCGAGCGGATGGTCGCCGGCGGCACCGCCTTCCGGGAGGCCTACCGCGCGGTGGGCGCGAAGGTGCAGGAGGCGGTCTCGCGCGGCGTCCCGCTGAACGAGGTGGCGGGGGTGGAGATCGGCGCGCGCGCGGCGGTGGAGGCGAAGGCGGTCGCGGGCGGCACCGCGCCCTCGTCGACGGACGCGCAGATCGCCGCGCTGGAGGAGGCGTCCCGCGGATTCCGCGCCCGCGCCGCGGCCGTGCCCAGGCTGCAAGCGCTGCTGGACGCGCTCGAGTAGCGCGGGGCCATGGCGAGCGCGTCGCGAGGAATCTCGACGCGAGAGGCTGCGGGCGCTGCCGCAAGCGCTCAAGTAGCGCCGGGCCATGGCGAGTGAAGCTGCCGGCGCTGCTGGAGGCGCTCGCTCGAGCGATCCCGCGGATCAGCAGCCGCCGTCGACGAGGCTGCCGGGCGCGCAGGGGAGGCACTCCCACTGGTTATCGGCGACCAGGAAGTGGCACTGCTGGCCGCAACAGAACGTGGCGGAGCCGCCGCAGCGGTAGCAGCGCGCGCACTGGCTGTTCACGCAGCCGCCGTCCCAGCCCTGGGCGACGCAGTTGTTCGAGCAGGCGCCGCAGTGCGTGGGCGCGGAGGTGACGTCGGTCTCGCAGCCGTCCATGCCGCCGTTGCAGTCGCCGAAGCCGGGGTTGCAGGCGTAGGCGCATGTGCCGGGTCCCGCGCACCCGGTGGGCGCGCCCGCGTTGGCGCCGGGGTTCGGGCAGGCGATGCCGCAGCCGCCGCAGTTGGGGAGGTCGTAGGCCTGGCAGTTGGCGAGGCCGCAGTGCTGCGGGTAGCTGGCGTTGCAGGCGAGGTCGCAGTTGCCGCCGGCGCACGCGGCGGTGCCTCGCGCGCTACTCGCGCACGCGTTGGGGCAGGCGCCGCAGTGGGCGGGGTCGGTGTCGAGGTTCACCTCGCAGCCGTCCAGCGTCCGCCCGTCACAGGCCGCATACCCCGCCTTGCATGCCGCGCCGCACGCGCCCGCGTCGCAGGTGGGGTCGGCGTTGGCCGGCGTGGCGCACCGGGTGCTGCAGGAACCGCACGCGGTGACGTCGGTCGCCAGGTTCGCGCAGCGAGCGCCTCCGTCCGGGCTGGCGCAGCACGAGGTCCCGGAAGCGCAGGCGGCGGCCGACGGCCCGCACACGCACTGCGTTCCCGTGCCGTTGCACCGGTCGGCGTCCGGTCCGCAGGCGGCGCAGGAAGGCCCGCAGCTGGACGCGCTGATGGAGGCGGTCCCGGCCACGCACCCGGACCAGGTGCCGTCGCCCTGGCAGGTCCGCACGCCGGCGAGGCAAGCGCCCGCGGACGCCTGCCGGCACACCTGCGTCTCTCCGGGCGTGCACGCGAGGATCCGCAGCGCGAGGTTGGCGCTCCCGGACCGACCCGCGGCGTCTCCAGCAGTGGCGGTGAGCGTCACCGTCGTCCCGGCGGCGGCGAGCGGCGGCGTTCCGCGGAGCGCTCCCGTGCTCGACTCGACGGAGAGCCACGCGGCGGCGGTGGAGATGGCCCACGCGTACGGAGCGACGCCGTCCTTCGCGAGCAGCCGATCTCCGTACGGCATTCCGGCGACCGCGTCCGCGAGCTGCGCGGTCACCACGGAAGGAGGCAACGACGCGGGATCCACCTCGGGGGGCGTGGCGTCCGGCCTCCCGGGCGGTGCAGGAACGCACGCCACGCTACCCGCCAGCAGGATCCCCCACGCGGCCACACGCATCGCCCGGCGAGTGTAGCCCTGGGAAACGCGCGGATCCCGCGGGTCGTGAAGATCCCGGCCCTCTTCCGCTACGCTTCGACGAGGATGCGCTGGGCGATCGCAGCAGCGGCGGCGGGGGCGGCGTTCATCGCGCTCTCGTGCACGCAACCGGCGGGCGAGTGCGGCCCCGGCGGCACGTGCCCCGAAGGGCAGACCTGTCACCTCGCGTACAACCTCTGCTACGTCCCCGACGCGCCGGCGGTGAGCTGGGCGTCGCCGCAGGTCGATGAGACGCTGACCGGGACGACCGCGTCCGTCTCCGGGATCATCGACTTCGGCGGCGCCTTCACCGCGGAGATCTCGGCCGGCCGTCCCGACGCGTGGCAGCCGCTGAGCGCCTCCGCCACCGGGCAGTTCTCCGCCACGCTCACCCTGCCCACCTCCAACGGCGAGCCGCAGCCGCTCCGGATCCGGGTCACCGAGCCCTCGTCGTCCGGTGCCCGGGTCACCGTCCTGTCCATCTACCGCGTCGTCGACAACGTGGCGCCGGCGCTGGCCTTCAGCGAGGCGGCGCCGCGGCCCACGCCGACCACCGTGCGCGTGGTCGCCTCCGAGCCGATGTCCGCGGGGGCGGGGCTCCCCCAGGCCATCCCGATCGGCTCGGGCGACGTGGCGGTCCCCGGTCGCTGGAACGCGGACCGCACGGAGATCCGCTTCGAGGGGCTGACCCACGACGAGACGTACCGGGTGGACGTGCCCGCGGGCGCGCTCGCGGATCGCGCGGGCAACGCCACCGCCTCACCCTTCTCCGTCACCTTCACCACCGAGCCGATCGCGCCGGCCCCGGACACCGCCATCGCCATCGGCGCGCTCGACCTCACGGACCTGGAGGCGTCGTCGGACGCCGAGGGCGCGGTGAGCGTCGTGGTGGGCTCGGCCCAGGGGATCGTCGTCTGGGGTGGGCTCGACGCGCGCACGGGCCTGTTCCGGATGTTGAGCCAGGCGGTCGGAACGGGGCTCCTCCGCTTCCAGACGGTCGCCGCGCCGATCGGAGGCGCCTGGGACGACGGCACGTCGAGGCGGGGGAGCGGGATGATGATGAGCCGCAATCCCGGCGGCGGCGAGGTGCAGTCGCTCATCTACGAGGATGCGTTCGGGTCGGCCAACCGCGGGGCATTCGTCTCGGTGAGCCCCGGTGGGTTGTCGTACTTCCCCGATCCGGGCACCTGCTACCCCGGAGGGCCGGTGACCCTCGAATTGGATCCGAGCACGGGGCTCACGCTCTTCCACATCGGCGGCCATGCGCCCGTGGACGCGACCCTGCCCGCTCCACCGTCGTGGACGCTCTACCACTCGGAGTCGCGCATGGAGTGGGTGAGCGAGCGCGCGGGCACCCTCTTCCGCTCCCCGAGGGCCTGCGCGTGCGGGACCGGATGCGCTCCAGGACCCGCCCAACTGGTGGCCTCGGGCGCCGTGGCCGGCACGCGCCTGTCCGTGGCGGACACCGCGAACGACGACCGCGCGTACGTCTACGACACCGCGTCCGGCCGAGCCCTCACCTGCCTGCGCGACTGTTCGAGCGGGACCTGCACCAACATCGGCTCGGAGACGCTGGCCGCGGCCGGCGAGACCTCGGTCGCCGGCGCCAACGAGGGCTCGTTCATCCTCCAGGCGGAGCGCTCCGGCGCCGCGGTCATCCTCTACGAGCGGGACCTCTCCCAGGGCTGCGGTGGTGGCCCTACGCCCGCGCAGGAGCTGGGCCGCCTCACCACCGGCAGCAGCATCCGCGCGTTCCGCCCGGTGATGTTCGGTCGCCGCCCGGGCCTGCTCTACATCTCCACGGCCGGCGGCCCCGGCGTATTGCGGACGTTCATGCCCTGAGCGCTAGAACGTCCCGCCGACCTGCACCGCCGCCCCGCCCCGCGTGACGCCCACCGAGAGCGTCGCGGACCTCGAATGGGAGGGTGGCGGCGCGAACGGATCCACCTGCCACAGCGTCACCGCGGAGACGAGCCCCACGCTCCCGACGATCAGCCCCACCACGCCCACGGCCTGCTCGACGCGGGCGGTGTCCCGCATCTGGGCGAGGGCCTGCACCTGGCTCGAGCCCGGCGGGCCGTAAGAGATGGATTGGTTCGCCTGGGACATCGTGCCGTCCCCCACCGCGAGCAGCACGCCGCCCACCACCGCCACGCCCGCGCCGGCGGCGCCCAGCCCCAGCACCGCCTCCCCGCGCCAGCCCCCGGGCAGCCAGCCCGGCGCCTCGCCGGACGCGGGCGCGGTGGTGGTCGCGATCGGCGTCCTCGCAGGGACCAGCGGCGCCGACACCGGGTTCGCGGCCGCCGCGAGCGGCACCACCTTCGGGGGCGCGCCGGGGGCCTGCGCCACCGGCGCCGGGGCGGGCGCGACCGCGGCCGGAGGCTTCACCCCGTCCGCCGCCACCAGTTGCTTGCCGGACTCACCGGTCACCACGAACTTCGCCAGCTCCCCGATGGCGGAGGGCGAGTCCTGCGCCCCGCCCGCCAGCTTGATCTTCGCCCACCGCACCGTCGCCGCCGACCGCGTGTCCAGCACCGTGGCCCCCAGCGCGCTGGGCCCGATCTTCGCGCGGTCCAGGTTCAGCACCACCATGGTGTCCACGCCCAGGAGCGTCGCCACCTTCAGCGCGCCCGCCAGCCGCGCGCGCTCGTCGCCGGGCCGGGTGGCGAAGCACGGATCGCGGTCCAGCTGGATCGCCCCCTCGAACTGCAGGTCCACCAGGATGGAATTCTCCCGGTGCGCCGCCAGCTGGTGCGGCAGCGACCGCTGCCCGTCCCGCGCGACGACGATCAGCTCGTAGTCCCCCGGCCACACCTCCAGCGCGGCCGGGGTAACCGCGCCCTGCTTCACGCCGTCCAGGTAGATCTCCGCCCCCGCCGGGAGCGACTTCACCTCCACCCGCACCCGCCGGGTGGCCAAGAGCTCCTTGCGGAACCGGTCGAACTTCTGCCGGATGCTGGGCATGAAGTAGTCCGGGTCCAGCTGGTAGCCCGGCTGCAGCCGGAGCACGTGGCGGAACAGCTCGTCCGCCTCGGCGATGCGGCCCAGCCGCCGGATCACCTGCGACTCCAGCAGCTCCGCCCGCGCGTCCAGCTTCCAGCGCTCCGGGCCGGGCGGGAAGCGCCGGATCTCGTCCAGCGCGTGGAGGATGGCCGCCTCCGACTTGGCGTACTCCCCGTTGTAGAAGAGCGTCTCCGCCGCCTCCAGCTGCCGCCCCAGGTCCTCCGCGGTCACCGTCGGCTGGGGTGACAGGCGCGATCGCAGCGCGTCGTCCGTCAGCAGCCGGTCACCCAGCGTCCCCCGGAGCACCCTGGCCAGCTGGCGCGCGTTCTGGGCAAGATCGGGGTCGCGGCAGTCCCCGCTGATGATGAGCCCCATGGTGGTCTGCGCCTGCGCCGCCCGCCCCCACACGCCCAGCGCGACCGCGAACAGCACCCCCACCCATCTGGTCATGCCGCGCGCATCCTACAATTCCCGGGCCAATTCGCTGGCCAGCCAGGCGCGGATGCCCCGGCGGCTCGGCGACGTGCGCCTCCGCTTCGACGCCGAGCTGTTGATCGGCGAGTGCGTCCCACCCCTGGACGTCGCCGCCCTCCTCCCGGACGCGCTGCTCCTCTCCGGGCTGGCCGCCGGCGTCGTCGCCGCCGCCACCGTCATCGCCCCCGGCCTGCGCTCGATGAGCGTGTGGGGAACGATGGGAGCCACCGCCGCCTGCGCCGCCGCCATCCTCGCCGGGCTGAAACTGCGCGGACGTCGTCGCTGGCGACGAGGCTTCGTCGTCAATTTCGACCAGCACCTGGTGCGCGTGGACCAGCCACGCGGCCTGCGCACGCTGAGTGAGACCACCTCCCTGCCGTTCCGCGAGGTGGAGTCCTTGCAGGTCGTGGACCGCGGCCCGGGCCGGTGCGCGTTGGAGCTGTCGGCGCGCGGGCGGCGGTTCGTGCTGGTGGACGGGGTGGCGGACGACAAGCGGGAGCAGCTCCACACGCTGCGCCGCCTCCTCCAGGCCGCCGTCGGTCCCGCCCTCAGTCCGCCAGCTTCAGCTTGACCTCCACCGTGGTGCCGCGGCCCACCGTGGAGGTGATGGTGATGGCGCCGCCCATGGACTCCACCAGCTCCCGGCAGATGGACAGCCCCAGCCCCGTGCCCACGCCGGGCGCCTTGGTGGTGAAGAAGCGCTCGAAGACGCGGGGCAGGTTCTCCGGCGGGATGCCGGACCCGTTGTCGATGATCTGGAGGATGACGGACTCCCCCTGCTTGGACCACCGCACCTCGATCAGCCCCGGCCGCCCGGTGCCGTCCATGGCGTGGGAGGCGTTGATGATCAGGTTGAGGATGACCTGGCAGAGCTTCACCTCGGTCCCGCGCACCTGGATGGGCAGCGTGTCCGAGGCCAACCGCGCCCTCCGCCCCACCTCCGCCCGGGCGATCTTCACCGCGAAGGACGCCGCCCGCGCCAGGTCGGTGTTCGACGACTCCACCTCCTGGGCCCGCGACTGGTTCTTGATCCCCTGCGCCACCTCGCTGATGTGCTTGGCGCCCTGCTCCAGGTCGTCCAGGAGCTGCGGGAGCGCCTCCAGCGACTCCGGCACCCCGGGCACCGGGTGCTCGCGCAGCGCCGGGGCCAGCTTCTGGGTCATGTCCGCCAGCTCGGCGCGCAGGTTCCCCAGGTTCTGCAGGAGGTAGGAGACCGGGTTCATCAGCTCGTGGGCCACCCCGGCGCTCACCTGCCCCAGCGTGGCCAGGCGCTCGGACTGCACCATCCGCGCCTGCACCGCGCGCATCTGCCCGGTGAGCTCGAAGATCTTGAGCGCGTCCTCCAGCGCCCGGGCCAGCTCCTCCTTCGACCACGGCTTGCCGAAGTAGCGGGTGACCTGGCCCAGGTTCACCGCGTCGCTCATCGCCTGCATGTCGGCGAAGGCGGTGAGCATCATCCGCTGCGAGTCCGGTGCCGCGTGCTTCACCTTCTCCAGGAGCTGCACGCCGGTCATCTCCGGCATGCGCTGGTCGGTGATCAGCACGCCGACCTCCGGCCCGTGCTGCATCACGAAGTCCAGCGCCTGGGCGGCGGTCTGGAAGGTCTTGAGCCGGAACCGCTCCTTGAAGTTCGCCTCGAAGACGCGGAGGTTGATCGGCTCGTCGTCCACGTAGACGACCCAGGGCCGCTCATCCATGTGCATGGGTCACTCCCAGGCGCGCCCCCGCCGAGGGGAGCGTCACCGTGAACCTGGCGCCCGCGCCCGGCGAGGACTGGACGCTGACCTGACCGCCGTGCCGGGTCACCACCTGCCGCACCACCGCCAGCCCCAGCCCGGTGCCCTCGCCGACGCCCTTGGTGGTGAAGAACGGGTCGAAGATGCGCTTGAGCAGGTGCGCCGGGATGCCCGGCCCGTCGTCGCTCACCTCCACGTGCACCTGCTCCACGTCGCCGCGGACGCTCACCCGCACCGTGCCGGTCTTCCCGGCGGCGTGGATGGCGTTGTCGATCAGGTTCACCCACGCCTGGTTGAGCGAGGACGAGTCGCCGAACACGCGCGGCGGGGCGGCGCTGCCCTTGAAGTCCGCCACCAACCGCGGCCCGTTGAGCGTCTTGTGCTGGAGCAGCTGCATGGCGAGCGAGACGTTCTCCTGCACGTCCACGTCCGTCTGGGTGGCCTCGCCGGCGCGGACCTGCTGGAGCAGCCGCAGGGTGAGCAGCTCCACCCGGCGGGCGGCGCCCAGCGCCAGATCCACCAGCTCCGCCACCTCGGGCGCGGAGCCGCTCACCATCTCCTTCACCGGGATGAGCGCGTTGATGATCCCGTTGAGCGGGTTGCGCACCTCGTGGGCCACGCCGGCCACCACCGTCCCCAGCGCCACCAGCTTCTCCGCGTGGGACAGCTGCTCGGACATCCGCCGGATGCGGAGCTGGGTTCGCAGCCGGCCCTGCACCTCGCTGAGGTGGAACGGCTTGACCAGGAAGTCGTCCGCGCCGGTGTCCAGGCCCTCCAGCTTGGTGGTGAGGTCGCCGCGCGCGGTGAGCAGCACGAAGGGCGCGCCGGAGGTCTGGG
>DASRBA010000420.1:0-7607 GCA_035637895.1 Myxococcaceae bacterium | reverse complement strand
TCGATGGACCTGGAGCGTGAGAAGGGCATCACCTTCCAGTCCGCGGCCACGTACTGCATCTGGAAGGACTTCAACGTCAACATCATCGACACCCCGGGCACGTCGACTTCACCATCGAGGTGGAGCGGGCGCTGCGGGTGCTGGACGGCGCGATCCTGGTCCTGTGCTCGGTGTCGGGCGTGCAGTCGCAGTCCATCACCGTGGACCGCCAGATGCGCCGCTACAACGTTCCGCGTCTCGCGTTCGTCAACAAGATGGACCGCGCCGGCGCCAACTACGAGCGCGTGGCGCTGCAGCTCAAGGAGAAGCTGGGCCACCACCCGGTGATGCTGCAGGTCCCCATCGGCGCCGAGGACCGGTTCCAGGGGATCATCGACCCCATCATCGGCAAGGCCTTCTACTTCGACGGCGAGAACGGCGAGAACATCCGCGAGGAGGAGATCCCCGCCGAGTACGCCGAGCAGACCAAGAAGGCGCGCCACGACATCATCGAGGGCGTGGCCAACGTGGACGACGTGCTGGCCGAGAAGTTCATCCACGACGAGCCCATCTCCAACGAAGAGCTGTGGGCGGCCATCCACCGCGCCACCGTGGCGCTGAAGATGACGCCGGTGATGTGCGGCTCGGCGTACAAGAACAAGGGCGTGCAGCTGCTTCTGGACGGCGTGACCCGCTACCTCCCGAACCCCAAGGAGGTCACCAACGAGGCGCACGACCAGAAGAACAACGAGGCCAAGGTGGTGCTGGAGTCGGTCCCCACCAAGCCGTTCGTGGGCCTGGCGTTCAAGCTGGAGGACGGGCGCTACGGGCAGCTGACGTACATGCGCATGTACCAGGGGCGCATCTCCAAGGGCGACTTCATCGTCAACCAGTCCAACCAGAAGAAGGTGAAGATCCCGCGCATCGTCCGCATGCACTCCAACGAGATGCACGACATCGCCGAGGCGAACGCGGGCGACATCGTGGCGCTGTTCGGCGTGGAGTGCGCCTCCGGCGACACCTTCACCGACGGCGACGTGAACTACACGATGACGTCGATGCACGTGCCGGACGCGGTGATCTCGCTGGCGGTGGCGCCCAAGGAGCGCACCGCGGCGGCCAACTTCTCCAAGGCGCTGAACCGGTTCACCAAGGAGGACCCCACCTTCCGCGTGCACCGCGACGAGGAGTCCGCGCAGACCATCATCTCCGGGATGGGCGAGCTGCACCTCGAGATCTACATGGAGCGGATGAAGCGCGAGTACGGCTGCGAGGTGATCGCCGGCAAGCCGCAGGTGGCGTACCGCGAGACCATCACCCGCAAGGGCGAGTTCGCGTACACCCACAAGAAGCAGACGGGCGGCTCGGGCCAGTACGCCAAGGTCTGCGGGTACCTGGAGCCGCTGCCGGCGGACGCGGTCCAGCACTACGAGTTCGTGGACGACATCGTGGGCGGCGCCATCCCGCGCGAGTTCATCTCGGCCTGCGACAAGGGCTTCCAGGAGGCGATCAAGAAGGGCTCGCTGATCGGCTTCCCGGTGGTGGGCGTGCGCTGCCTGATCAACGACGGCGCGTCCCACGACGTCGATTCGTCCGAAATGGCGTTCAAGACCGCGTCGATCATGGCCTTCCGCGAGGGCTACGAGGCCGCCAAGCCCACCATCCTCGAGCCGGTGATGAAGGTGCAGGTCTCGGCGCCGGAGGAGTTCCAGGGATCGGTCGTGGGCCAGATCAACCAGCGCCGCGGGCTCATCCTCCTCACCGAGAGCCAGGAGGGCTACGTGGTGGTGGACGCCGAGGTCCCGCTGAACGAGATGTTCGGCTACTCCACCGACCTGCGCTCCGCCACCCAGGGCAAGGGCGAGTTCACCATGGAGTTCGCCAAGTACCTGCCCGTCCCCAAGAACGAGCAGGAAGAGATGATGAAGGCCTACCGGGAGAAGCTGGCGGCCGACAAGAAGTAGTGCATCGCCTCCGCCACCTCCTCCGGCCGCTCCATGGGGAGGAGGTGCCCGGCGCCCGGAAGCATCTTCACCTCCGCCTGGGAGATGCGGGCCTTCAACAGCTCCGCGTTCCCCGGCGGGATGACCAGGTCCTGGTCGCCCTGGAGGATCAGCACCGGCATCTTCAGGCCGGACACCCGCGCCTCCGCGTCATGCGTGGCCCCGGCCAGGAGCTGCGCCCGGTAGGAGTCCCCCGTCATCCCGACCTTGTCGCGATAGCGGAAGTACTCTTCGGCGCGGTCCGGGTGCCGCTCCGCGAAGCCGGCGGAGGCGTTCACCTTCAGCGACCGCTCCGCCACCGCGCGCGCCCCGCCCTCGCGGTTGGTCATCGCCTCCAGCGCCGCGGGCGTGGGCGGGAGCGACTTCGGCCCGCCGAAGCTGGTGGCCATCAGCACCAGCCGCGCGACCCGATCCGGCCGGGCCAGCGCCGCCTCCTGGACGATGAACCCACCCAGGGAGATCCCCACCAGCCCACACGGAGGCAGCTGGAGCGCCTCCATCACGCCCAGGAGGTCCTGGGCCATCAGCGCGGTGGTGTAGGGGCCGGGCGGCTGGTCGCTCCCGTCCACGCCCCGGTTGTCCAGGCGGATCACCCGGTGGGTGGACGCCAGCAGCGGCGCCACCCAGCGCCAGGTCCACGCGCCGTAGGAGAGGCCGGAGACCAGGACCACGGGCGGCCCCTCGCCCTCGTCCTGGTAATGGATGCGGATCCCGTTGGCGCTCACCTCAGGCATCGCCCGAGGTTGGCAGGTCGACACACGTCCCGCCAGGGTGTGCGCACGCCGCCGCCGGCTTAACCTCCATTTCTCGCGGGGGTTGAGATCGACACATGAACGCGGGGCAACGGCTCAGCGTCATCGCCGGGGGCGAGACGCAACAGGGCGCGCCGGACGAGGCGCTCTGGAAGGCCGCGCTCTCGGGGGACGACCGCGCGTTCGGGGAGCTGGTGGCGCGACACCAGGCCCTGGTGCTGAAGCTGGTCCGCCGCTACGCGCGGACGCCGGAGGACGCGAGGGACCTGGCCCAGCAGGTGTTCCTCCGGGCGGTGGACGGCTGGAGCCGGACCTTCCTGCGCTTCCAGCGCAAGGAGATCCCCTTCCGCGCCTGGCTGATCCGGGTGGCGGTGAACCTGGGGAAGAACCACGCCCGCCAGCTGGCGCGCTGGGCGCTGGAGCCCCTGCCGGAGGTGGAGCCGCCCGCGCCGGGCCCGCTGGCGGTGGAGGTGCTGGAGGCGGCGGAGCGGTCGAGGATGGCGCGGGCCATGGCGCTCCAGCTCCCCAAGCGCCAGCGCGAGGTGCTCACCCTGCGCATCGACGCCGGGCTGTCGTTCGAGGAGATCGCGGTGACCCTGGGGATCACCGCCAACAACGCGAAGGTGCACTACCACCACGCGGTCAAGAAGCTGGCCGCGAAGGTGGCGCAGGAGCGGTGAGGGACGCCATGGCGGGATGCGAAGAGCTGGAGTCGAAGATCCTGGACCAGGTGGCCGGCGCGCTGCCTGAGGAGGAGTCCGCCGCGGTCCAGGCCCACCTGGCCGGGTGCCCGCGGTGCCAGGCGTGGGCGGCGTCGTGCCGGGAGGCGGTGCAACTGGCGGCGCTGCCGGAGCCTTCGGAGGTGGAGCAGCGGCTCTTCGCCCAGCTGCCCGGCCGGGCGCGGGCGGCCTTCCGGGAGCGGGCGCAGCGGCCGGCGTGGGGTCGGTCGGTGGCCGTGGGGTTGCTGAGCGCGGCGGCGCTGGCCGCGGTGCTGGTGGCGGCCGGGCCGCGCTGGCGGGGCCACCGCGCCGGGCCGTCCCTGGCCGCCGCCGCGATGGTGGAGCAGGACCCGGGGCCGTCGGAGCTGGAGACCTGGGCGCTCTCCGACCCTCTGGAGGACCCGGACGAACAGGTGATGGTGGATGACGGATCGGTCGATACGGACGATGTGACGGACCTCGACCTGGACACGGAGTCAATGGAGTGAACGACATGAAGACGAAGCTGATCGCAGTCGCGTTGGTGGTGTCCGGGGTGGCGATGGCCGCTCCTCCGCAGCAGCAACCCGCGCCGCAGGGCTGGGGCCAGCAGCAGCAGCAGCAGATGGGCCAGGGCTGGCAGCAGCAGGCCTCGCCGGAGCAGCGCGCGGCCCGCGACCAGCGCAAGCGGATGATGCAGGTGGTGGGGCTGACGGAGGCCCTGGGCTTGTCCACCCAGGACGCGCTCCGGGTGGACGAGACCATCCGCAAGTTCGACGAGCGGCGCCGCCCGCTCAAGGAGACGGTGCGCGAGTCGGCCCGTGTGGTGATGGAGGCCGCCAAGGGCGACAACGCGGCGCTGTCGCAGGTGGACCAGGCCATCAACCGCGTCCTCGACGCGCGGGTGCAGTTGGCCCAGCTGGACAAGGAGCAGATGCAGGCGCTCTCCAGCGGGCTGAACGCGCAGCAGCGCGCCAAGCTGGCGCTGTTCTACGCCCGGTTCCACAAGGGCATGCGCGGCGGGATGGGGCAGGACGGGAGCGAGGGCCGCTTCCGGCCGTTCCGGATGCGCCGCGGCGGCCAGCCCCAGGGCGCGGCGGACGCGCCGGCCTCCGACCCGAGCGCGTCGGTGATGGACGCCGACGGCTCGTTCGGCGACGACAGCCTCAGCCTGTAGCCCGGGGGGCCTTCGCCCGGACGAAGGCCTCCAGCTTGTCGAAGGCGCGCTCCAGCACGGCGGGTGGCGGCAGGAACACCACCCGGAAGTGCTGGGTGCCCGGCGCCTGGCCGAACCCGCTCCCGTGGACGAAGAGCACGCCCGTCTCGTGGAGCAGGTCGATCACGAAGCGCTCGTCGTCGGTGACCCCGGGGAGTTGGAGCCGCGGCATGGCGTAGAACGCGCCGCCCGGCTCCACGCAGGAGAGCCCGGGGATGGCGTTGAGGCGGCGGACGGTGACGTCCCGCCGCTCGCGCAGCTTCCCCATCATCTGCGCGATGTGGTCCTGCGGCCCCTCCAGCGCCGGCTTCACGGCGTACTGCGCCGGCGCCGGCCCGCACAGGCGCGCGTCCGCCAGCTTCAGCGCCGCGCCCCGCAGGGCCTGGGTCAGCGCGCGGTTGGAGAAGATCGCCCAGCCCACCCGCCAGCCGCACGCCAGGTACGCCTTGGACAGCCCGTTGAAGGTGATGATGGGCACGTCCTCCGCCAGCGTGGCGGTGGGGGTGTGCGGCGCGCCGTAGAGCAGCCGGTCGTAGATCTCGTCGGAGAGGACGGCCAGGCGGCGGCGGCGCGCCACCTCCAGCACCTTCAGCAGCCCCGCCTTGTCGGTGAGCCCGCCGGTGGGGTTGTTGGGGTTGCAGATCACCACCGCGCGGGTGCGCGGCCCCACCAGCCGGTCCACCTCGGCCGCGTCCACCGACCAGCCGTGCGCCTCGTCCAGGTGGTACGGGATGACGTCCACCTGCAGCTTGGCCGCCACCGCGTTGTAGAGCGGGTAACCGGGGCTGGGGAGCAGGAGCGAGTCGCCCGGCTCCAGCATGGCGGTGAGCGTCAGCTCGATGGCCTCGCTCGCGCCGGCGGTGATCAGCACGTCCTCGGCCGAGACGCCCGGGAAGCCCCGGGCGGTCGCGTCGGCGGCCACGGCCTCGCGCGCCTGCATCAGGCCGGGCGACGGCGCGTAGCCGTTGTGGCCGTCGATCATCGCCTTGTGGACCGCCTCCACCAGGTGGGGTGGCGTGACGAAGTCGAACTTCAGCGGGTCCCCCACGTTGCAGTAGAGGATCTCCCGCCCCTCGCGCTCCAGCTTGAGGGCCTCGGCGACGACGTTGCGGATGGCGTAGCGGACGTTCTGGATGCGTGCGGCAGGCTCGACCACGGACCCCTCCAGACGGCGCACCTATATCAGCTAAAACCGCCTCCACCGTGAGCCGCTCCGGCAACCGCCTCAACCTCGTCTTCGTGGAGCCCCGCTACCCGGGCCACTTCGAGGCCCCGGTGCGCTGGCTGACCGAGCAGGGCCTGGCCAACGTCAGCTTCGTCTGCGAGACGGTGCAGAAGCCGCCGCCGCAGGGCGTGCGCATCGTCCCCTGCTCCCCGGACGCCCAGGGCCAGAGCGGCCGGCCCTACTTCTACTCCCGCTACTTCGAGGCGGACGCGCGCGCCATGCTCGGCTTCCTGCGCGCGGCAGAGGACGCCCAGCTCGGCTCGGGAGCGGACCTGTTCATCGGCCACGCCGCCTCCGGGGCCACCGCCATGCTGCGCGCCGCCTTCCCTGACATCCCCTCGGTGGGGATGTTCGAGCTGTTCCACGACCAGCACCGCGAGGGCTCCGGCCGCGCCGAGTTCCCGCCCGGCCCGGAGAACCGCCTCCGCTCGCCCCTGCGTAACGCCACCCAGCTGCTGGAGCTGCAGCTGTGCGACGCCGGGTACGTGCCCACGCCCTACCAGAAGTCCACCTTCCCGGAGGCGTTCCACTCCAAGCTCCGGGTCCTCTGGGAGCCGGTGGACACCGCGCGCTTCGCCCCCGGCCAACCCACCGGCGCGCTGGAGATCCGCTGGCCCCAGGGAAGCCGGCTGGTGACGTTCGTGGCCCGCGGCCTGGAGTCGTACCGCGGGTTCGACGTGTTCATGGACGTGGCGGCGCGGGTGGCGGAGCGGCTGCCGGACGTGCACTTCGCGGTGGTGGGCGCGCCGGAGACGTACTCCGGCCACGAGCTGGCCCACATCAAGGAGCGCAGCTTCAAGGACCACGTGCTGGCGAACATGGAGTACCCGGCGGACCGCTTCCACTTCCTGGACTGGATCGGCGAGGAGGAGGTGGCGGACCTGCTCAAGCTGTCCTCGGCCCACTTCCACTGGACGGTGCCGCACGCGCTCTCCCGGAGCGCCATCCAGGCGGCGGCGAGCGGGGCGCTGATCGTCGCCTCGGACACCGCGCCGGTGCGGGACCTGGTGGAGCCCGGGTACTCGGGCCTGCTGTTCGAGCTGTACGACGTGGACACCGCCACCCGGCTCGTCATCGACGGCCTGGAGGACCCCATCCGCTACCGCCCGGTGCGCGCGGCGGCCCGCCAGCTGGCGCTGCAGCGGCACGCGCTGGAGGTGGCGGCGCCCCGGATGTGCGAGCTGTTCTTCGAGGTGGCCGGCCCCGGTCAGTCCAGGTAGCCCTGGGCCTGGAGCCGGAAGAGGTGGGCGTAGCGGCCGCCCTTCTCCAGCAGCTCGTGGTGGGTGCCCAGCTCCTCCACCTTGCCCCCGTGCAGCACGGCGATCCGGTCCGCGATGCGCACGGTGGAGAAGCGGTGGGAGATGATGATCGCGATCCGGTCCGCCGCCAGCGCCTTGAAGCGCTGGAACAGCTCGTGCTCCGCCTCGGCGTCGATGCTGGCGGTGGGCTCGTCCAGGACCAGCACCTCGGCGTCGCGCATGAAGGCGCGGGCCACGGCCAGCTTCTGCCACTGGCCCATGGACAGCTCCTGGCCCGCCTCGAACCAGCCGCCCAGCACGGTGTCGAACTTCTTGGGGAGGGTGGAGATCACCTGCGCCGCCCCGCCCTCCTCCGCCGCCTTCTCGATGCGCGGGCGGTCCTCCAGGTAGCGCACCTCGCCCAGGCCGATGTTCTCCGCCGCGGTGAACTGGTAGCGGACGAAGTCCTGGTAGACGGCGCCCATCCGCGAGCGGA
>DASRBA010000419.1:0-26507 GCA_035637895.1 Myxococcaceae bacterium | reverse complement strand
CCATGCCTGGCCGATGACCCGAGCGTCATGGTGCTGTGCCAGCGTGCACGGAACGTACGCCACCTGGAGATCATCCGGATCGAGCCCGGTCGCCAGCACCTCCTCCTTGCCAAGGACGTTGTGAAAGTACTCGTGCAGTTCCTGAGACAGGTTGAAGCCCGCTTCGGCGCCTACTTCCTCCGAGGCGGAATTCCCGCCTCGGAAGCGCGTCACCAGCACCCGCAGGGTGGGGCGCTTGCGCTCCTGGAAGATCGCCTTGGGCCTCATCTCCTTGGCGCATTCCCCCAGTTGTTCCTCCGCCTTCGCCGAACCTTCCATCACCGCCAGCGCCGCCGCGATCCACCATATGCAGCGAAGCATCCCGTCACTTCCCTTCTGTCGTCTTGCCGCCGGCATTGACCTGGTTCCCGATGACCCCATTCCCTCCTGGCCCCACGTTCTGGACCACGTCGCCTTCGACATGGAGGGTCGCGCTGGGAGGCGCGGATGCAGCGGGTGGTGCCGTGACGGCCTCCTCCGGCTTGGTCGAACGGCGAAACCCGATTGCGGCTGCCACCGCCAGAGCCATCACCGCGAGCGCGATGACCAGTGTCCTCCGCCTCGCTCCCAGCTTCCGGACGCCATCCGACACACTGCTCGGAGATTTGCCTCGATAGGCTCGCTCGATCTCCTCCGTCACGGTCACCAGGGCCCGGTCCGCCTCGGCCTCGTCCATCTCCGCCAAGGAGCGCTTCGGGTCGAGTGCGGCCTTGTAGCTCCCCACCTTGGTCGCCGCGATGTTGCTCGTCCGGACCGGAACCCACACCACGGTGAGCTCTGGCTCATCCAGCAACCGGGGTAGCTCCTGCTCAGCGATGAAGTCCGACGCGAGGAAGTCCGGGCTGACGAGCAACACCGCGACCTTCGCCCGACCCAGCGCGCTCCGGATCTCCTCCTGCCACTGCGCGCCCGTCCGGATCCGCTGGTCATCCCAGACCGCGAGAATCCCCTGCCTTTCTAGCGGCTTGAGGTGGATCTTCAGTCGCTCCAGCCAGGCGATATCCGGATGGCTGTAGCTCACGAACACCAGGTCGCGCATGGGTACGGTCATGGCCCCGACTTCACCCAGGACGCGCGCGCTCGTAAACCTTACCTGGCACCTACCTTCACGGCACCGCGCGCACCCGAAGCTCGCGGGCATCTGCTCGCCCGTGGTCATCCACCGCGCGCACCAGGTACTTCCCGGGCCGCGCGGACCAGGGCAGCGCCTCGCCCGGCCGCGACTTCCCGACCAGCCGCTCGTCCACGAACCAGAACATCTCCCTCGCGTCCGCGTCCGCCGTCGCCAGCAGGGGAATCGTCTGGTGGTCCGGCGACGACGCCCGCACCGCGTAGTCCACCCCCACCTGCGGCGAGGTGATGGTCGGCGGCAGCCCGCTCCGCGCCATCGCCTCCAGCCCGCACTCCGCCGACTCCGGCGGCGGCACCCGCCGCGGCACGCCCGCCTTCTGGAACAGCCGCAACAGGTCCGACGGCCAGAACTCGTACACCTCCGCCCGGGTGAATTCGCTCGGCTTGCACGCGCGCTTCCCGTTCCGCACGTCCACCAGCACCTCGCGGTGCACGTCGCACATCTTCACCGGCGACTTCCCGGGGATGAACCAGGTGCTCGTCCGGTGCGGGCAGTGCGGCCCGGGCACCATCCCCGACACCGAACACACCTCCACCCGCGTCAACCCGCTTGGCCGCCGCCGGTGCACCAGCGAGATCTCCGGGTGCTCGCTCCGCAGCGAGTCGATGACGTCGAACATCAGCGGCCCCGCCGCCTCCGCCCCGATGAACGCCCGGTTCGCGGACCCGTCGAAGTTCCCGATCCACACCGCCAGCACGTACGGCCCGAACACCCCCACCGACCACGCGTCCCGGTGCGCGTGCGACGTCCCCGTCTTCCACGACACCTGCACCGGATCCCGGATGAAGCTGGACCGCATCGCCGGCGGCCCCACCCGCCGTCCCTCCAGCGAATCCAGCGCCATGAACGACGCCTCCGGGCTCAGCAGCTGCGGGTCGCCCGACACGAACCCGTCGTCACCCGGCAACTGCCGCAACCTCCGCAGCTCCCCTCCCCGCGCGAGCATGGCGTACAGCTCCACCAGCTCCGACATGGTGACCTCGGCCGCGCCCAGCACCAGCGACAGCCCGTAGTTCTCCTCGCTCCGCAGCCTCGAGATCCCCGCCCGCCGCAGGAACCCGTGGAACGTCGGGTCCGACAGGTGCGCGGCCAGCTCCACCGCCGGGATGTTGCGGCTCCTCGCCAGCGCGTCCTTCGCGGCGATGGGCCCCACGAAGTCGCCGTCGAAGTTCTCCGGGTTGTAGCCGGAGAAGGAGGCCGGCGCGTCCTTCAGCATCGACAGCGGGTGGATGATCCCCTGGTCGAACCCCAGCGCGTACACGAACGGCTTCAGCGCCGACCCGGGCGACCGCTTCGACTCCGTCCCGTTCACCTGCCCGGAGATGGACACGTCGTGGAAGTCGGCCGACCCCACCACCGCCAGAACCTCCGACGTCCGCCAGTCCGCCAGCAGCATCGCCGCGTTGCGGATTCCCGACGACCGCCGCCGCTCCACGTACCGCGCCACGTGCCGCTCCAGCACCCGCTGCAGCTCCAGGTCCAGCGTGGTCACCGCCTGCGCGCTCGCCGGCAGCCGCGGCAGCACCGAGTCCACGAAGTGCGGCGCCAAAAACGGCATCTCGCTCGGCTTGCGCACCGGCAGCGGCGCGGCGATGGCGGACCGCAGCTCCTCGTCCTTCGGGTGCTTCACCACCCAGCGGTCGAACAGCCGGAGCCGCGCCTCCGCCAGCGCCTCGGCCTGCCGGCCCGGGTCCCGCTTCCTCGGCGACTGTGGCAGCACCGCCAGCGTCAGCGCGTCCGCCAGCGCCAGCCGCGACGCGTCCTTCCCGAAGTACACCAGCGACGCCGCCCCCACGCCCTCCACGTTCCGCCCGTACGGCGCCAGGTTCAGGTACGCCTCCAGGAGGTCGTGCTTGGAGTACCGCCACTCCAGCTGCACCGCGCGCAGCACCTGCACCAGCTTCCCGGACGGCTGCCGGGAGTCGATGTCCCAGAGCATCCGCGCCAGCTGCATGGTGATGGTGGACCCGCCCATCCGCCGCTCGCGCGAGAGGTAGGTGGTGAAGGCGCCGCGGGCCAGCGCCACCGGGTTGACGCCCGGGTGCCGGTAGAAGTGCTGGTCCTCCTCCAGCAGCGTGGCCTCCACCAGCTTCGGGCTCACCTGCTCCAGCGGCACCCACAGCCGGTACTTGTCGTCCGGGGCCAGCGTCAGCCGCAGCAGCTCGCGGTGCCGGTCGAACACCGCCTGCGACAGCCCTGGTCCCTCGGACAGCGGCGCGGCGGGGACCACGCGCCCGGCCAGCGCGAGCAGCAACAACGCCGCCCACGCGAACGCCAGGCGCCGCGGCCACCGCCCGAGGCGGCCCCAGGCCGCCGCCACCGCTCGCCGCACCGCTCGCATCCCGAAGAGCCCTACGGCTTGTTCACCTTCACCGTGCCGGCCACCGACCGCGCGCGCACCCGCCGGTCGTACATCCCCTCGGCGAAGGCGGGCGGCATGGTGAACTGCCCCTCGTTCGTCGCCTTGATCCGGTAGACGAACTCCGACACCGAGCTGTCCACCATCCCGTACAGCACCACCCGGTCCTCGCGGACGTCGACGTACTCGGGATGGAAGGTGGACTTCTCCGCGCCGATGGGCGGGACGTACCCGTAGCCGGCCTCGGTCGCGTTGGACGTGTACCGGTCGTTGCCGTCGGACTCCGACTCCTCCTCGGACGACGCGCTCTCCTCCCCGCCCTCGCCCTCGCCTTCGGACACCTCGCCCTCACCGCCGCCTTCCGCACCCTCGCCGCCTTCCTCGGCCTCGGCGTGGCTCTCCTCCGACTCCTCCGAACCGCCCTCGGATGCCTCCGCCGCCGGCGCCTTCGGCCGGTCCATCACCACCTCGAACCCACCCGGCAGCAGGTCCACGATGGCCACGTGCGCGAGGCCGCCGCCGCCCACCGAGCGCAGCTTCACGTGCACCTCCACCTCCGAGCCCAGCGGCGCCTCCTTCACCACCCGCCCCTCCAGCGTCTGCAGCTCGCGCTGGACCTCCAGCTGGTCCTTGATCTCCTCCTTCGGCGGGTCGAGGTCGAAGCCGGCCTGGGTGACCTGGAAGAACGCCGGCGTGTCCGCGGACGAATCCAGCACCAGCTTCGTCGCCTGGTCGGAGAAGGTGAGGTGCGGGAACAGCCCGGACGGCAGCGCCAGCGTCTGCGGCTTCCCTTCGATCAGCTGGCTCAACGTGAACGGCAGCGCGGACACGTTGGCCTTCGGCCCCAGCGCGGTGAGGTACGCGTCCAGCGCCATGATGGCGTACGACGACGAGAGGGTGTTGTAGAGCCCCGCCGTGACGGGCGCGGCCACCGCGGCCACCGCCGGCGCGGACAGCGTGTCCAGCCGCTCCGGGAAGTGGCGCGAGGCGATGTAGAGGACGCCCGCGTCGTGCACCAGCCCGTCGTAGAAGTGGGCGTAGTCCGCGGAGGTGCCGCCGATCTTCACCCCCGACATCGCCTTGTCCGCCAGCTTGTCCTGCTTCACCAGCTTGTACGCGCCGGCGAGGTACGCGGCGGAGAGATCGGACTTCCAGCGGTCGCCCAGCGACTGGTCCATCTGGTCGCGGAGCGAGGTAATCAGCGCCCCGGTGGCGCCGCCGTTGCGCGCCAGCACGTACAGCGCGTAGGCGCGGTCGCGCGCCTCCCAGTCGTTGGTGAACGGCTTGGACGCCATCGAGCGCAGGTACACCAGCGCGCGCGCCAGCACCTCCGGCGGCACCGAATGCCCGCGCTCCTTGGCCTCGGTGAGGAAGTGCGCCGCGTACGCCACCTGGAAGTCGGAGACGTAGGAGTTGGCGGCCCAGAAGCCGAAGGCGCCGCGGTCGTTCTGGCGCGTCTGGAGGATCTTCAGCGCGGTGCCGAAGCTGGCGTCCGCCGCCGCCATGTTCACCCCGAAGTCCTTCCGGCTCCGCAGCAGCATGGCGGGGAAGGCGCGGCTGACGATCTGCTCGGTGCACCCGTACGGGTAGTCGTCCAGGTACATCATCAGGCCGCGCGACATCCCCAGCGGGAGCACGGACGCGGCGACGTCGTTCTTCCGGTACTCCTTGAACATCCGCCGCGCCACCGGGATCTCCGCCTTGCGGTCCTTCAGCGACCCGGTGCTCACGGTGGTGAGGTACGGCACCGGCGGCCGCACCGACAGGTCGATGGACTGTTTGGATTTCTTGTCCTTCCAGCTCGCCAGGAACGTGAGGTTGGCCGACCCCAGCGACCGCTTCGCGCGCAGCTTGAAGGTGACGCTCCCCTCGCGCCCCTCGGAGACCTTCTCCGTGCGGGACGTCCCGTCCACCGGCTCCAACTGCTCGCCGACCTTCATCTCCACCGCCACCGGCACGTCCTTGCCGGACCCCTCCACGCCGTTGGCCACGCCCACGCTCACCTGGAACTCGTCGCCCGGCGCCACGAACGTCGGCACGCTGGGGCTCAACACGAACGGCGCCCGGATGATCGCCTTGCGCGACGCCGCGCCCACCGCCTGCGGCGACACCGCCACCGCCATCACCCGCAGCGAGCCGTTGAACGAATCCGGCACGTCGTAGGTGAGCGTGCGCTCCGTCCCGTCGATGTCCACGATGCCGGACCAGTAGGCCACCGGCTTGTCGCGCTTGCGCTTGAACGGGTTGAGGTTCTTCCCGATGGCCCCGTACCCCTCCTCGTCGCCGCCCTGCGAGGACGCCTTCACCATCGCCAGCTCCGGCAGCAGCAGGTCGAGGATCTGCGCGGTCCGCACCTCCAGCGCGCGCTTCTTGAAGAAGAACGCCAGCGGGTCGGGGGTGGAGTAGCCGGCCACCTGGAGGATGCCCTCGTCGACGGCGAAGACCACCGCCTTGCCCGGCTTGTTGCCCTTGTAGGTGATCTTGTACGGCTCGCCCGGCCGCGCCAGCTCCGGGCTCTCCAGGGTGATGGTGTTCACCCGCGCCTCGTGGTTCACCGAGAACGGGGCCACCGCGTACGACAGCGGCGACATGAAGATCTCCGGCGAGCTCATGGAGCGGACAAAGGCCACGTTGACGTAGCCGTTCCCCTCCAGCCCGGCGGGGACCTTGATGGTCTGCACGCTGGCGGTGGTGTCGGTCTTGAACCACTTCTGGGCGTAGACGCGGTCGCGCTCGATGGTGATCAGCCCGGCGCCCACGTACGGCGCCTTGATCTGCATCTGGATCTCGTCGCCGGTGGCGAACTCGGTCTTCGCCAGCTTCAGCTCCAGCTCGGCGTTGCGCTCCAGCGCGCGCTCCAGGTTCGCCTTCCCCGCCACCGAGTACGCCACCCGGGCGATCTCCGTGTCCGTCGCGTCCCGCACCACCAGCGCGAAGTCGCCCGGCTGCGAGGTGTTCAGCGCGTACGTCAGCCCCTCCGCCGCGATGGACATGTCCTTCTTGCTGACCGGGATCTCCTTCTGCACCGACTGGTACTGGAACGTCGCGTTGGGGAGCTGGGTGAGCACGGAGACCCAGCGCAGCTCCAGCAACTGCGCCTTCAATCCCTTGGCGGCGACCTTCTTCAGCGTCGGGTCCACCGCGATGAGCTGCACGTTCCGGGCGGAGTCCTTCTGGATGTAGCGGAGGTCGCCGTCCGCCTTGTGGCCCACCAGGAACGGCATGGGCGAGACCACCACCGACGCCTCGGAGGAGACGCCGCGGCCGCCCTCCTTCTCGAAGCCCTCCGCCAGCAGCGACACGCGGTAGGTCGCCTTCTCGAACCGCTCCAGGTTGAGCTGGAATTCGACGTTGCCCTCGTCGTCGGTGGTGGCGTCCTCCAGCCGCTCGCTGAAGGACTTCCGCGCCACCATGGGGTCGTAGAAGGTGTAGTCGCGGTACGGGCGGAACACCGGGTACGCGGGCGACAGGGTGATCTCCGCCGACACCCGGTGCTGCGACGCCGGGATGCCGAAGAGGTTCTTCAGCGACACCTCGCCCTTGAGGTCCGCGGGCGAGACCCAGCCCTCCAGGCGCTCGGCGGAGAAGCGGGTGGAGATCTTCATCCGGTCCGGGAGGAACTCCTCCACCCGCACCGTGGTGGACCCCAGGAGGCTCGCCCGCCGCCCGTCGCTCACCACGTAGAAGCTCACCTGGTACTGGCCGGTGGGGGAGGTCTCCTCGGTGGCGTAGCCGATCTCCAGAAAGCCGCTCTCGGTGAGCGCCATCTTCTGCTTGTGGATCTCCAGGCCGCGCGGGTCGGTGATCGCCACCTCCAGCGGGATGCCGTTGACGGTCTGGTTCCAGTCGGACGGCTTGACGATGCCGGCCACGTGGAAGGTGTCGCCGGGGCGGTAGAGGCCGCGGTCGGAGAAGAGGAAGGCGTTGAGCCGGTCCGGCGACGACGCGCCGTAGATGCCGCCCACGTCGAAGCGGGAGAAGTTGAGCTGCCGGTCTCCGCGGTCCACCGGCATGAAGGCCAGGTCCTCGCCGCGGCGCACCAGCCAGGCCACCGGCTCGTGCTCGCGCTTGAAGTCCGTCAGCTTGGGGAAGGAGGCGTGGCCGTCGGCGTCGGTGGTCTGGCTGAGCACCGCGATGCCGTTCTTCCCCAGCACGCTCACGGTGGAGCCGGAGGCCGCCTCGCCCTTGCCGATGGACTCCACGAACACGTCGTGGCTGCCGTCCGCGTTGTCCTTCACCAGCACGCCCAGGTCGGTGATCAGGATCAGCCGCGAGTCCTCGGGGCCGGAGGCGCGCTTGTAGTCCGGGTCCCAGGCGCGCACCTTGAAGAAGAACAGGCCGCGCTTGTCGGGCCCCAGGCGAGGCGTGAAGTCGAACGCGGCGTACTGCGCCTTGCCCCGGCCCGCCGGCTCCAGCGTGCGGACCTCGGTGAAGCGCTCGACGATGTTGTCCTCGTTGAAGCTGTAGTTGTTGAAGCTGGGGTGGGCGAAGTGCCCGGAGGTCTGGGAGACGAGGTGGTTGATCTGCGCCGGGATGACGCGCCCCACCTCGAACTGGAGCGCCTGGACGTCGCGCGCCATCACCGACAGCTTCTTCTCGCCGGTCATGCCCAGCAGCGCGCCCTCGTGGAGGATGGCCACCTCCTGCGGGAAGGGCGGCACCTTGACCGTGGTCTCGAACTCGTTGGCCAGCTGGTAGCCGCCGACGGACTGGGTGCCCTTCTTCAGGCGGACGAAGAGATGGCGGCTGACGTCGACGTTGATCTTGAAGCTGTGGAGCGTGGAGTACTCGTGCTCGGTGGGGACGGCCTTGAGGTCCACCCGCTGCGCGGTGGCGAGGATGTCGTTCCCCACCATCGTCGGGTCGTCCCAGCCGTAGTTCTTCACCGCGGCGCGGCCGGGCGCGGCCGGCAGGTCCTTGGGGAGGAGCCAGACGCTGATGTTCTTGTTCAGCTCCGCCTCGGTGGCCCCGTCGGTGACCTGGATCACCAGCACCTGCTCCGGCTCGAACTTGTCGTTGCGGACCAGCGTCACCTCGGCGCTGGAGACGTGGAAGTAGGTGAACATCCCGGGGATGTCGACCGTGGAGGTGACCTCGTTCTCCAGCGGCTTGCCCCCCACCGCCGCCTTCGCCCCCGGCTTCACCGACAGCGCCATGTGCGTGTCGTTGGGCGGGATCGGCACCGGGTCGGAGTGCACGAACGCCTGGCCCTTGAGCTTGTCGAAGCTGACGGTGAACGGGAAGTCCTGCTTGCCGGAGCTGAACAGGCCCTTCTTCTGGCCTTCGGTGACCAGGGCGACGGACTTGGCGAAGGTGGCCGAGTCCACCGGGTGGCTGAAGCTGATGGTGGCCTCGACGCGCTTGATCTTCGGGTTGCGCGGGTCCTGGTAGAGCTGGAGCTCCGAGATGGAGGCCGTGAAGGCGTGGGTGGTGAAGGTGCCCTCGTACGCCTGGAGGTGGACGTGCTCGGGGAACATCTCCTTGTCGAGGTCCACCTTGAACTCCTGCCCCACCGGCCAGTCCTGGGTCGGCTCGAACACCAGGGTGTGGTCGTCCGCCCAGTGCCAGTCGCCCGGGTGCGCGGGGGAGAGGGTGATGCCCTTGGTCACCCGCTTGCCGACCTGGTCCAGCCGCGCCGCCGAGCCACCGAAGCGGATCCGCACCGGGCGGAAGTGCGGCGTCTCCTCGATGGCGGTGAGCCCGGGCGCCTGCACGTTGACGGAGAACTCCACCGGCTTGGGCCGGCTCTCCCACCAGCGGTAGCCGTAGTAGCCGCCGGTCCCCAGCGCGAGGAGGACGGCGATGCCCGCCAGCACGCCGGTGCGGTGGCCCTTGACGAAGTCGCGGGTGGCGGCGGCGCCGCGCGCGGTGGCGGCCCCGGACGCGCGCGCCCAGGGCGGCGGCGTCCAGTGGAATTCGCCGAACAGGCGCTTGAGGAAGGAAGGCTTGGGTTCGTCAGGCATCGGAGACGCTCACGAGCGCGGCGCGGCGGCCACGCGGGCAGTGGTGATCGCGGTGTGGAGCAAACGCGGCGCCAGAGTGTGTCAGGTTCCGGGCGCGCGGAGGGGGATCCCGTTCGACGTCCGGCGGCACGCTGCGGGTTCCGCTTCCTTTGGTGGGCGCGGGGGAGGTTTACTGCTCGGCTCACTCCACGGTCACGAACACGGGGAGCCGTTTGCCGTCCTGGAGCGTCACGTCCACCTGGACGTGGCCGCGGGAAACGCCGGCCACCACGCCCGGCTCGACGACCCGGACCACGCTCGGGTCGGCGGATTGGGCGGCGGTGACGCCCTGGAACGGCAGCGCCGCCCGATCCCCGAGCGGGACCCGCATCTGGAGGCCGCGCTCCTCGTGGTGGAAGACGTCGTGCCGGCCCGGCTCCGGGGCGACCTGGGAAAAGCCGTCGGGGTGGTGCCGCCCGGGCGCATGGCCCGAGCGGTCGATGTACGTGTCGTCCTGGGAGCCGGGCGCGACGAGGCTGTGGCTCGCCTGGTAGCGGAAGAAGGCGACCATCCCGCCAACTGCGAGCAGGGAGCCCAGGACACCGGAGAGGATCGCGACGGCGAGGCGCTTGTTCTCGCTCAGCCGCTGGCGCCACCAGGGGGTTGTCATCTCCCTGGATCTCCGGGCCCGCTCCACCGCGTCCGGGCGGAGGACCGTCTGACCGCGGGCGCGGAGGGCCTGGAGCGCTTCGTCCGCGGAGGGGAAGCGCTCCGAGCGACGGGGCGCGGCGAGCTTCTTGAGGAAGGCGCGGAGCTCGTCGGAGACGCCGGTGAGCGCGTGGTCGAACTTCAGCTCCATCCCATCGACCAGCAGGTCGGACGGAGGGACGCCGGTCAGGCCGTGGAGGAGGGTCGCGCCCAGAGCGTAGAGGTCGCTGGTGGCGTCGACGGTGCCGCCCAGCTGCTCCGGCGGCATGTAGCCGAAGGTGCCCACCAACGTGGAGCCGTGGGTGAGCTCGCGGGCGAGGTCGCGGACGGCGCCGAAGTCCACCAGCGCCATGGGGCCGTGCTCGCGGAGGATGAGGTTGGCGGGCTTCACGTCGCGGTGGACGAGGCGGGGCTGGCGGGTATGGAGGTGGTGGAGGACGTCCAAGGCCTGCTCCGCCAGGTTCCAGGCCTCGTCCTCGGTGAGGCGCTGGCGGGCGACGCGCTGCTGGAGGGATTCGCCGCCGATGAACTCCTGGGCGAGGTAGAGGCGGGTGCCCACGCCGGATCCTTCGGTGAAGGCGCGGATGAAGGCGGGGATCTGGGAGTGGCGGAGGTCGCGGAGGACGGCGGCCTCGCGCTCGAAGGCGGCGATCTGCTCCACCCCAGGGACCAGGGCGAACATCAGCTCCTTGAGCGCCACCCTCCGGCCGCTCTCGTCCTCGGCCAGGTACATCCGGCTGTGCGCGGTCTGGGCGATGATCCGGACGGCGCGGTAGCCACCCGCGACCTGGGCCGCACCGCAGTGCGAGCACCGTGTCCCGTCAACCGCGCTGTGGCAGGAGACACACGCCGAGTTGGACTCGGCGGCGGAGGAGGCGGCGACAGCCTGGGCGCGTTCCATGGCGAGGCGGAAGCCTAGCAGTCCGCGTGCCTCGCTCGCCGCAGGGCGACCGGCGGCCGATCCCCAAGAACGCCCCGGCGGCGCACTCCCCTCAAGTGCGCCGCCGGAACAACCCTCACCTCACGCCGCCCTTACGGCTCCTGGCGGCGCTCCTCTCCCCTCCGCCCGTCCGGGTCGTGCTTCACCGGAGGCCCGCGGCGCTTCTCCGGAGGCGGCGGCCTCGCCTGGGGCGGAGGCTGAGGCGGCGCCGGCGACGGCGGCGTGGGCAGCGGCCCACGGACGTTGGGCGGGCCTCGACCCTCGGGCGGGCCTCGGCCCTCGGGCGGCTCGCGGCCCGGCGGCTGCGGCGGCGCGCCCGGCATGCTCTGGGGCGGCGTCGCCGCGGGCGGCTGCGGCATCGCGCGCGGCCGTTGCTGGTCCTGATCGTGCCGGTGACCCCACTGCGGTGGCGCGGGTGGCGGTTGGGCCGCCGGCGGCGCCGGCGCCGCGGGTGGCGGCTGTGGCTGGGCCTGCGGCTGCTGGCCCCGGTGACGCTCCGGCGGCGTGGTGGGATTCCACCGCGTCGGCGGCGGCTGAGGCTGTGCCGCGGGCGGCTGCGGCTGAACCGGGGTCGGCGCTGGGGCCGGGGTCACGCTCTGGTTCTGCCGCGTCCACGGCCGGGTCCCACCCGGAGGCGGGCGGCCGCGCGCGACCGGCGCCGTGGGAACCGGCCGGCCGATGTACCGGGTGATCTGTTGCGGCGGCGGCCCCGCCACGTACCGCGTTCCGCCGGACGGGGCGACCGGCCGCGTCACGCTGTACGCGCGGTGGTAGTCCTGCATCCGGTACCGCCACGCATCGCGCGCGACGAAGTGCGGCGCGTCCACGAACACCCACTGCGTCTGGTACCGCTGCCGATAGGCCCAGTTGTCCGGGGGCAGCGGCGCCCACCCCACGAACCCCTCCCCATACCGCCAATCCACCCAGGACGGCGCCCACTCCGTGCCGGGGGCCCAGCACCACCCGGCGCTCGGATCATTCAGCCACCGCCCATAGTGGAAGGTGGCCCACCCGAACGGCAGGTCGCTCTCGAACTGCCACCCCGCATCCGTCCACGCCCAGCTCCCGCCGGTGGCGTACGGCTCGAACTCGTACCCGACGACGCTCTGGGACGGCTGCCAGCAGCTCCCGTAGGAGCTCGCAGAGATCCACTGCCCATACGGCGCCAGCTCCGACTGGAACAGGCCGATGGAGACGTCCGCGGAGACGTCGCCCGAACCGCCCGTGTACGTGTACGGCTGGTCGGCCACGTACCCGCCCGTCGAGACGGTCGTGGTCCCCGCGCAGGCGCTCATCGAGAGCGCCAGCACTGCGCTCCAAGGAACTCGCATGTACACCTCCGCCCAGGAGGGTGCGCATCCACTGGCGTCCATGCCGGGGGCGCTCGGGCGTCCGTCAGGCCGCCGGACGGCCGGCCTTGAGCTGGGGCGCCTCGGCGAGGAACTTCAGCTCCGGGTGCTTCTGCTCGGCGTGGGACAGCGCCCAGTCGTCGCGGAACAACACCAGCGGCAGGCCGTCCCGGTCCTGCACGGTCTGCCGGTTCCCCTCCCAGTCGAACGCCTTGGCGTCGAACTTCTCCCCCACCACCCACCGGGCGTGGGAGTACGGCAGCTTGTCCAGGATGATGTTGGCGCCGTACTCGTGCTCGATGCGGTACTGGAGCACCTCGAACTGCAGCGCGCCCACCACGCCCACGATGGGGTCCTTCATCCCCATCTGCAGCTGCTGGAAGATCTGGACCGTCCCCTCCTCCGACAGCTGCTCCAGGCCCTTCTCCATCTGCTTGCGCCGCAGCGGGTCCTTGGCGCGCACCATCGCGAAGTGCTCCGGGGAGAAGCGCGGCACGCCCTCGAACTCCAGGCCCGCCTTCTCCGACAGCGTGTCGCCAATCCGGTACTGCCCGGGGTCGAACAACCCGATGACGTCCCCCGGCCAGGCGTCCTCGATGGCCGTCCGCTCCGCCGCCATGAACTGGCTGGGCTTGGCCAGGCGCACCTGCTTCTCCAGCCGCGAGTGGAACGCCATCATCCCCTTCACGTACCGCCCGGAGACCACGCGCACGAAGGCGATCCGGTCCCGGTGCGACGGGTCCATGTTCGCCTGGATCTTGAACACGAACCCGGCGAAGTCGTCCTCCAACGGCTGCTTCTCTCCGCCGATCGTCTTCCGCCCCAGCGGTGGCGGCGCCAGCTCCAGGAACTCGTCCAGGAACGGCCGCACGCCGAAGTTGGTCATCGCGCTGCCGAAGAAGAGCGGGGTGATCTGCCCCTTGTCGGACTTCTCGCGCGAGAACGACTCCCCCGCCATCTCCAGCAGCTCGATGTCCTCGCGCAGCTGGGCCAGCTCCCGCTCGTTCAGCACGGAGCCGATCTCCGGCGAGTCCAGCGGGACCACCTTCTCCTCCACCTCCGACTCGCCGTGGCTGCCGCCGGAGAACACGTGCACCACCCGCCGGTTCCGGTCGTACACGCCGCGGAAGTCCGGCCCCATGCCGATGGGCCAGTTCATCGGGTACGCGTGGATGCCCAGCACCTGCTCCAGCTCGTGCATCAGGTCCAGCGGCGCGCGCCCGAACCGGTCCAGCTTGTTGATGAACGTGAAGATGGGCATCTCCCGCATCCGGCAGACCTTGAACAGCTTCTTGGTCTGTGGCTCCACGCCCTTGGCGGCGTCGATCAGCATCACCGCCGCGTCGGCCGCGGAGAGGGTGCGGTAGGTGTCCTCGGAGAAGTCCTGGTGGCCCGGCGTGTCCAGCAGGTTCACCGCGTGCCCGCGGTAGTCGAACTGGAGCACGGACGAGGTGACGGAGATGCCGCGCTCCTTCTCCAGCTCCATCCAGTCGCTGGTGGCGTGCCGCCGCGCGCGCCTCGCCTTCACGCTCCCCGCCAGGTGGATGGCGCCTCCGTACAACAGGAGCTTCTCCGTGAGCGTGGTCTTGCCCGCGTCCGGGTGGCTGATGATGGCGAAGGTGCGCCGCCGGGCGACCTCCCGTTCCAGCTCGGTGCTCATCCTGACGGCCCGTCTACCACAGCCCGCTCAAAACACTGCGGCCGGGGCCACCCCCGACGGTGACCCCGGCCGCTCACTTGGGTACTTCCTTCCCCTTCAGGTTTACAGGCCGTCGCCGGTCGGCATGTCGCCGGGCACGGCCAGCGGGTCGGTGCTGGGAGCGCCGGCCTCGGGCGCGGTGCTCATCACGTCGCTGTCGGTCAGCTCCGGCACGTCCGCCCGGCCGGCGCCCGGACGGCAGTTGGAGAGCTGGCCCGCGATGGACACCTGGGTGCAGCTCGGCAGGCCGGTGGCGGCGTCGAGGGTGCAGGACTCGACGATCTTGAAGCCCTCCGCCTCCTGCGCGTCCCAGCAGGCGAAGCCGCGGTACCAGGTGCCCGCCGCGATGTCGCCGCCCCAGGCGCGCATCACGCCCGCGCCGCCCACGCCCGGCAGGTACCGCACGCGCAGGGCCACGGTCTCCTTGGCGGCGGTGGCGGTGGAGTCGATGTTGACCTTCGCGGCGATGCGGACGCCGGTGGCGCCGGAGGGCAGCAGCTTGTGGCCGACGAACGCCGCGTCCAGCGGCTCATGCTGGGTCGCGTCCGGGGTGAAGCCGCGGAGGAGGTACGCCAGCGACTTCGCCTCCAGCGTGCCGGCCGCGTTCTCCACGTGGGCGAAGGCGGCCAGCATCTTGCCCTGGCCGTTGAACGAGGAGCCCAGCACGGTCTTCAGGTTGTCCAGGTTGGTGCCGATGACGCCGCGGCCGTGGTGCGGCTCCGCCCCGCGCGCGATGCCGCCCGCCATGACGATCAGGTACGCGGTGTCGTCCGCGCCGACCGGCTTGGCCTCCAGCTTCCACGCGTACTTGTTGACCTCGATCCGCTTCACCGTCAGCCGGTAGGTGGCGCCGTCGCGGTCCGCCGGGCCGTACACCCGGACCTGCCCCGGCTCCGGCTTCCCGTTCTTCGCCACCAGCGAGGCGATCCCCTCCACCTCGCGGCGGGTGATGTCATTGAGCCCCTTGATGGCCGCCCGCGCGTCCGCCAGGAACTCCGGGATCGACCCGACGCCCTGGGACGAGGTCCCCTCCAGCCCCGCGCTGGTCACGCCCTCCGCCGCCTGGTTCGAGATCTCCACCGCCACGCCGTCCATGTCCGGCATGGCGTCCGTGAACTCCTCGTCGCCCCGGCCACAGCCCGCCAGCGCCGCCGCCAGTGCCGCCCCCAGGATGGTCATCTTCCCGAATCGCATGATGTGTTCCTTGTAGGTGTTGTTTGGAAAATCGCGCACTTCCGTCAACCGGCCCGTGCTGCGGAAAGAACCCGGATGCTCGGAAGGAGTTGCGGGGAAAATTCACCCGCTGGCGGATGTGTACTTCGCGATGGACCGCAACCACACCAGGCGCGCGAAGGCGGCGAAGGCCACCGTGCCCAGGATGGAGGCCGCCACCTTGTACGGCTCCAGCCGCCCCAGCAGCGCCTCCGCCGGGTAGGTGGTCATCAGCGCCAGCGGGATGACGAACGTGAAGAGGAACCGGACCGTGCCCTTGAACACCGTGGCCGGCCACCGCGCGGCGTCGAAGATGGAGGTGAACAGGTAGCTGAGGTTGTCCACCTTCACCACGTAGAAGGCGGCGCTCACGGTGAGGATCCACAGCGAGTAGAGCAGCACGGTGGACACGCCCAGCAGCGCCACCGAGGTGAACGCCCCCACCAGGTGCGGCGTGCGGCCCATCTTCTGGAACGAGTAGACGAACACCGCCAGCGCGGCGACGCCGTTGCTGAGCTTCCACGGCTGGAAGCGCGCTGTGGAGACCAGGAACTGCGCGTCCGCCGGCTTGAGCAGCACGAAGTCCAGGGTGCCCTGGCGGATGTGGTCCGTCACGCTGGTGAGGCTGGGGCTGATCGCCCCGTCGATGATCGCGTCCAGGAGGATGAACCAGCCGGAGACCAGCAGCGCCTCCGGCGCGGTCCACCCGGCGATCCGGTCGCGCCCGCTGAACACCACCAAGAGCGGCGCCACCGCGGTCACCGCGTAGAAGAGGGAGATGGCGCCGTCTACCAGGAAGTCCCAGCGATACTGGAGCGCCAGCAGCATCGAGCTGCGCAGCTGGATCCACAGGAGCTTGAGGTAGCGGCGCACCTCGTCACCCCCCGTACGCCGCGTACCGCTTCAGCCCGCGCTTCCACAGCACCGCCGTCAACGCCCCCAGCACGGCCACCCACCCCCACTGCACGCCCAGCAGCCACAGCGCCTCCGGCCACTCGTGCCCCTTCGTCACCAACTCCACCGGAAGGCCCACCTGGAAGTGGAAGGGCATCCACTCCACCACCCCGCGCAGCCAGGGGGGGAACAGCTTCACCGGGATGAGGTAGCCGGAGAAGACCGCGAAGAGCGTGAAGTAGATCTCCATCAGCTTCAGGCTGCTCTCCGTGTAGAGGCTGAGCGCGCCGATGAGGATGTTCATCAGGAAGGTGATGGTCCAGCCGCCGGCCAGCGCTAGCGGCAGCAGCGCCCAGAACGGCCCGGACGAGAGGGTGGACCTCGCCACCGCGAACAGCGCGATCACCGCCATCGGCACCGCCACCAGGGAGCGCACCGGGAGCGCGGACAGGGTCTCCATCGCGTAGGCGGCGATGGGGCTGATGGGCCGGAGCAGCCGCTGCGAGAGCGCGCCCGTCCGCACCTCGTAGTTCATCTGCCAGGCCGCCCACGCGCCGGTGAGCTGCCGGGTGATGAACATCAGCAGGTAGTACGCGGTGAACTTTTCGCTGTCGTACGGGCCCACCGGCGCGTCCTGGGCCACCGCCCTCCACAGCGCCAGCATCACCAGCGGCATGGTGGTGGAGAGCATCCACACCAGCATCTCTGCCCGGTACGCCACCGCCTCCGCGAAGCCGATCTTCGCCATGGTGGGCAGGGCGCGGACGGTGGCTCGCAGGCTCATGACGCCTTCGCCTCCCCCGGCGGGGCCGCGGCGCGGCGGCTGCGCTCGAACAGCTCGCTCATCACCTCCTCCAGCGGCGCGTTCTCCACCGTGAGGTCCTTCACCGGCAAGGTGGCCAGCGCGCGGGAGATGGTCTCGCTCACCGCCTCCTGCGGCACCTGGAGCACCGCCGAGGCGTGGTTGCAGGACACCACCTTCCCCAGCCCGTCCAGCACCGCGCGCTCCGCCTCCTTCTGCAGGTAGAACACCACCCGCTTCTCGGGGCGGATGCGGCGCACCAGGTCCTCCAGCCCGCCGTCGTAGGAGAGCGCGCCCTTGTCGATGACGATGACGCGGGGGCAGAGCGCCGCCACGTCGTCCATGTAGTGCGACGTCAGCATCAGCGTCGCCCCGTGGCGCTCGTTGTACTGCTTGATGAAGTTGCGGATGGTGACCTGCATCGACACGTCGAGGCCGATGGTGGGTTCGTCCATGAAGAGGACCTGGGGGCGGTGGATGAGGGCCGCCGCCAGCTCGCACTTCATCCGTTCGCCCAGCGAGAGCTGGCGGGCGGGCTTGGAGATGAGGTCGCCCAGCTCCAGCGTCTGCACCAATTCATCCACCGTCTGCTTGAACTGTGCCTGAGGCACCTCGTAGATGGCGCGGTTGAGCGCGAACGTCTCGGACGGCGGCAGGTCCCAGATCAGCTGCTGCTTCTGCCCGGTGACCAGCATGATTTTCTTGAGGTAGGCGTCCTCGCGCTTCTTGGGCGTGTGGCCGTCCACCACCACCTCGCCCTCGCTGGGGTGGAGCAGCCCGGCCAGCACCTTCAAGGTGGTCGTCTTCCCGGCGCCGTTGGGGCCCAAGAAGCCCACCCGTTCGCCCGACTTGATCTCGAACGAGATGCCGTCCACCGCCTTCACGGTGTCGTAGGTGCGGGAGAAGATGGACCGAAACGCGGCCAGGAGGCCGGGCGCCCGCTTGTGGACCTTGTAGTGCTTCGACAGGCCGCGGACGGAGATCATCCGGGAGGGATTAACGCGGGGACGGGCGTTGATCCAGCGTTCCGCGGACCCGCCCGCGGGGTATGAGGGACTCCTGGTGGACCCGTACGGCAAGGACCTGCAGCGGTGGATGCCGCGCCTGCTGGCGACCTGGCGGCGGGCGCGCCAGCGGCCGGGCCCGCCGGACCGGCTGGACCCCCGCGAGCTGAAGGAGCTGGGCGCCGCGGTGCGCCAGCTCTCCCTGGGCCTCACCCGCGACCGCGCGCTGGCGGGCGAGCGCTACATGGACGACCCGCGCCTGCTGGGCGCGTACCTCCTCTTCTACTGGCCGGTCTCCTACGCCCAGGCGCGCCAGGTGTTCGGCGAGCTGCCCTCGCGCCCGCGCGCCGTGCTCGACCTCGGGTCGGGGCCGGGGCCGCTCTCCTTCGCCGCGCTCGACGCCGGGGCCGCCGAGGTGACCGCCGCCGACCGAAGCCCCGCCGCGCTGGAGCTGGCGCGGGCGCTGGCGGCGGAGGCGGAGGAGGCCATCGCCACCCGCTCCTGGGACCCGTCGAAGCCGCGCGCCGAGCTCCCCTCCGGCGAGTTCGACGTCGTCTGCGCCGGGCACCTGCTCAACGAACTGTTCGGCGGCGGCGAGTCCCCCGCCGCGCTGGACCGGCGCGCGGAGCTTCTCGAGGCCGCGCTCGCCCGCGTGAAGAAGCGCGGCAGCCTGGTGGTCATCGAGCCCGCCCTGCGCGAGACGTCCCGCGCGCTCCTGGGCGTGCGCGACCGGCTGGTGGCCCGCGGGTACGCCGTCCGCGCGCCGTGCCTGTACCAGGAGAGCTGCCCCGCGCTGGTGAAGGCGTCCGACTGGTGCCACGCCGAGCGCCCCTGGCAGACGCCGCCCCTGGTGGACGCGCTCGCCCGCGCCGCCGGCCTCCACAAGGAGGCGCTGAAGATGAGCTACCTGGTGGTGGCGCCCAAGGGCGAGGCGTGGCCGCCGCCGCCCGGGGGCCGGCTCTTCCGCATCGTCTCCGAGCCGCTGGAGGGCAAGGGCCGGCAGCGCTACATCGGCTGCGGACCGGAGGGCCGGATGGGGCTGGCGCTCCAGGAGAAGCACCGCACCGGGGGCAACGAGCGTTTCTTCGACCTCCGCCGCGGCGACGTCATCCGCCTCACCCAGACCGAGCCGAAAGGCGACGGCCTGGCCCTCGACGACCGCTCCGAGGTGGCGGTGGTGGCGCCCGCCGGTCGCCGGGTGCCCGAGCCCTGGGAGTGACCCTCGGCCGCCGGCCGGGTTAGCCTGCGAGTGAAATGAAGCTCTGGTCCGCCATCGCGGTCCTGGTGGCGGTGACGCTGGCCCAGGCGGCGTGCGACGTCGGGGGTGCGGCGCTGGTCGCGGTCGTCCAGCTCGAGACCGGCGTGCAGGCGACCTGCGTCTCGGTCACCGTCACCGAACCGGGCACGTCGCGACAGCTGGGGGAAGGGCACGCGGAGCGCACCCCCGGCCAGGACCAGTACCGGATCGCCGTCTACCGCAAGGGCCCCGACGGCACCCTGCTCCCGGACGAGGTGGTCCTGCAGGCGCACGCGCTGGCCGGACCCGACGGCTGCGCGGCGGGGGCGGCCGAGGTCTCCACCAGCGAGGCCGTTCAGAAGCGCTTCCCGGCGGGCTCGTCGGACCAGGTCCCCCTGTTCGTGCCACGCGCCGTGGTGGGGCCGGATGCGCTCCATCTCCAGGCGGTGGGGCCCGTCCTCAACGCCGGCGACTGCGTGAACACGGCGGTGCGCGCGACGCGGGACGGCGTGCCGGCGGTGGTGGCGGCGGACACCGCGGTCGATCTCTCCGTCCAACCCGCGACCGGGCTCTCCTTCTTCACCGACGGCACCTGCACCGCGCTGCCCGTGACCCAGGCCACGCTCGCCGCCGGCTCCTCGGTGCTGCCGGTCCAGCTCGCCGGGGTGGCGGCGGGCACATACGTCGCCAGCGCGAGCGCCACCGGCATGGACGCCGGCTCCCTCTCCGTCGACGTGGTGCTCACCCAGGCCCGCTCCATCGCCTTCGGGAGCCCGGCGGTGACGGCGCTGGCCGGTGGGTGCCTGGGCCCGGTCCGGCTGCAGGCCCGGGACGCACTGGGCGCCCCCACGGTGGTCTCCTTCAACGCCAACATCGGCCTCTCCGCCCCGGCGGGGGTGATGTTCTACCCGGACGGGGCGTGCGCCGGCGCCACCGCGAGCGTGGTCCTGGGCGCGGGGCAGCCAGAGACGCAGTTCTGGTTCCGCTCGCGGGCCATCGGCCAGGTCACGCTGCGCGCGGCGGCGGCGGCGCTGGGGAACGCGACCCAGACGGAGCAGATCGTCCCCAACGTCCGGACCGGGTCGTGCGGCATGTCCGACGGCACCCTCAGCATCGCCTGCACCATCCCCATGCCGGGCGTGTTCGACCTCTCCAGGGCGTTCGTGGTGATCCAGGCGATCTCCAACGACGACAATCCCAACGGAGTGAACGTGCGCTGCCGCCTGACGGACGCCACGACCATCACCTGCAGCCGCGCGGGGATCACCGGCTGGGTGGACGTGGCGTGGCAACTGGTGGAGCTCCCCACCGGCCTCTTCGTGCAGCGCGTGGACAATTCCGTGTGCACGGGGAACGTGATCACCCTCCCCCAGGCGGTGGACCCGGCCAAGACGTTCCTCCTCTTCACCGCCGAAGGCTCGGGCCTGACCGTGGACGCCAACGACTACCGCACCGTGAGCCTGGTCTCGCCCACCCAGGTGGAGGTGCTGAACAACACCGACTGCGGCAACGCCATCCTGGACGTGCAGGTGGTGCAGTGGGAGGGCGCCGTGGTCGACCGCGGGGTGCTGGACGCGGGCTTCGTCCCGTCCGTCTCCGTCACCACCGGGACGCCGGCGGACCTCGGCAGGAGCTTCCTCCTCCACTCGGCGCGCTTCACCGGCGGCTCGCCGCTGTGCGGGTTCCAGATCCGCGGGCAGCTCACCACGGACACCAGCATCGACTTCACGCGCGGCGACGGGGACACCGTCAACTGCCCGACGCCGGACATCACCGCCATCTCCTGGGAGCGCGTGCAGCTCCCGACCGGCGCCACCGCGCAGCAGAAGGTGATCTCCATGGCGGACGGCGAGAGCACCGCCACCGCCACCCTCTCGCCGGTGGACCCGGCCCGCTCGTTCGCCTTCGCCTCCAGCAACTTCAACGCGGGGCAGGGATTCGGGGAGACGACCTACAACGCCGACGACCAGCCGGGCGCGGTCGGTGCGAAGCTGAGCCTGGCGACCGGGAGTCGCCTGCAGGCGGACCGGGCCGTGGACGGGGGAAGCTCGAAGTGGACCTCTTACGTCGTCGAGTTGCCGTGACCTGCCGCCTCGCCTTCCTCGTCGCGGTCGCGTCGCTGGCGGCGGCGTGCTCCAGCGGCCCGCCGCACGTGGTGGCGCTCGTCTCCGCGCCCCCCGGCCTCTCCAGCCCGTGCGTGGTGGTGGAGATGACCGGGGCCGATGCGCGATCGCCCTTCGACACCGTGGTGACGCGGGACCCGGGGCAGGACGCGCTGAAGGTCGCCGTGTACCAGCAGGACTGGCCGAAGGACGTCTCGCTGGAGGCGTTCATCCCGGCCTCCTGCGGCGCGCCGCCCTTCGCGAGGCTGGCGCACAGCCCGGTCCAGCCCGTCACCTTCGAGTCGACGCCGCGCGAGGTGCCGCTGGACATCCCGGACCCGTCGCCGGCGGCGCTCGCCTTCGTCGGTTTGCTGGGGACGGTGGAGGCGGGCGCCTGCTCGCCGCCGGTGGAGCTGCAGGTCCAGGACGCGCAGGGCGCGCCGGCGCTGATCGCCTCGTCGCTGGTGACCGTGTCGCTCAGCGCCGCGCCGGACCTCGGGCTGCAGCTGTACATCGACGACGCCTGCTCCATGCCGGCGAGCCAGGTGGTGATCGGCCCGTCGCCCTCGGCGCCGGTGCGGGTGCGCGGCGCGGCGGTCGGCAGCGCGGTGGTGAGCGCGAACGCGGCGGGCCTGACGTCCGCCCAGACGCCGGTGACGGTGGTCGCCGGCCCGCCGGCCCAGGTCGCGGTGCTGTCGCCTCCGCAGACGCTGCTGTCGGGGGACTGCTCGGCGACGGTGGTGATGGAGCTGCGGGACGTGGCCGGCAACCCGTCCCCGGCGCGCTCCAACCTCCCGGTCACCGTGCAGATGCCGGCGGCGGCGCCGGGCTTCTACTCGGACGCGCTGTGCACCACGGCCCTCACGGCGCTGACCATCCCTACCGGGAGCACCCAGGCCACGGCGACCTTCCGGCCCTACACGCCCGGGACGGCGACGCTCACCGCCACCGCCGGGTCGCTGACGCCGGGGACGCAGCAGGAGGTGACCGTCCCCATCGTGCGGCGGGGGACGTGCGGCATCCCGGAGGGCATGGCCTCCGTCTCATGCCCGGTCTCGCCCGCGCCGCTGCAGCGCAACCGCGCCTTCGTCCTCTTCCAGGCCACCAACAACGTCGCCTCCCCGAGCGACGCGCAGGTCCGCTGCGCGCTGGCCAACCCGCCCACCGCGCTCAACTGCTTCCGGGACCCCGCGGGCGGGATGGTGGGCGCCGTCACCATCCACTGGAGCGTGGTGGAGCTGGCCTACGCGAAGGTGCAGCACGTGTCGCTCAACTGCGGCAACAACCCGGCGCTGCCGGTGAGCCGGCTGAACCTCAACCAGCCGGTCAACCTCTCCCAGGCGTTCCTCGTCTACAGCTTCATGTCGATCGGCGGCGGCTACGCGGACGACTTCCGCGCCGGCCACTTCGAGGACGGCGGCACCAGCGTGCTGTTCGAGAACGAGGTCTCGGACTGCCGGCCGGACTGGGTCTACAACGCCCAGGCGGTGGAGCTGACCAACGGCTGGGCGACGGTGGACCGGGGGACGGCGACCACGGACGCGGGGATCATCGCCGTCACCGGGCTGCCAAACGTCGACCGCAACCGGAGCTTCCTGCTCTACAGCTGGGGCACCTCGCTCGCCTCGGGCAACGCCATCTGCGACCGGATGGTGATGGGGGAGATGGACTCGGACAACACGCTGAAGTTCTCCATCGGCAACGGGGTGGCGGCGTGCCAGACGCGGCCGACGCTGGTGGCGTGGGAGCGGGTGCAGCTGAGGGTCGGCATCGTGCAGTCGCCCTCGATCACGATGAACGCGACCGAGCTGAGCAAGAGCGTCAACGTCGGCACCTCCTACAACAACTCGCGGACGGTGGCGTTCACGGGCGGCCAGGCGGCGGGCGGGCAGGGCGACGGGCAGTGCTCGTACTCCAGCGACGACATGGCCGCCGAGTGCATCGCGCGGATCTCGCTGGGCGGAGGGACGAACCTGTCCCTCCAGCGCGACTCCGCGGACGCGGGTGCGAAGTGGCAGCCGTTCGTGGTCGAGTTCCAGCCGTAGTTCTTGGTGATCCAGGGAGGGAGAAACGACATGTACCGCATCGTGTTGGGGACGTTCGTCGCGCTGGCGCTGGCCTGTTCGGGGCCGCAGGGTCCACAGGGGCCGCAGGGGCCCGATGGGCCGCAGGGACCGGCCGGGCCGGCGGGGACGTTCACCGGGAGCTTCGGAGGGACCGCCACCTTCTCCGGGGATCTCAACGTAGGCGGGAGGATCGTGCTCCCGGCCGGCGAGGGACCCAACACCGCCGCCACCTCGTGCGCCGCGCTGCTGGCCGCCCGGCCCGGAATTCCAAGCGGCGCGTACTGGCTGAAGCCCTCCACGGCGAGCGACGCGTTCCGCGCCTACTGCGACATGACGAACGAGGGCGGCGGCTGGACGCTGGTCTGGAGCAACCTGCGCGGCGGGCGCGGCAAGCCGTTCACCGAGCTTCAGTGGAAGAACGCCATCAACACGTTGCCGCGCGTGACGGGCGCCCTGGGCGAGGACCTGGAGTCGTTCATCGTCTACACCGGCCTCAAGCACTGGACCGCGCTGGCGCCCGGCGGGCAGCTCCGCACCGACTGGGCGCCGGACTACGGCGCGGCGATCGACCAGCGGTACATCTGCTCGTTCAGCTTCACCGACCTGTCGACGTACCAGATCACGTTCAACCTGCCGACCTGCCGCCAGCCGGTGGGGACCGTGGTGCCCGGCCTGGTGAGCTACCACAACAACGCCAAGTTCTCGGCGTACGACGTGGATAACGACACCAACGCAGGGACCAATTGCGCGGCCAGCTACTCCAACTCGCCATTCTGGTTCCAGATGTGCTTTTCCGGGTCCATCGTCGGCGGCGGAGAGCTGAGCCAGGGCCACGCCAACGGCGCGTTCTGGACGGGCGCTGGCACCGCGTGGGGCACCGCTGGCGGGAACGGCGGTGGTAACGGGTGGATCTACGTGAAGTAGATCACCTGGCCTTCAGCACCTTCGCCAGCTCGTCGTAGAGGTGGATGGCGCTGAGGACCGCCTTGTCCCAGTCGCCCACGTGGAGGCTCTCGTTCTCCGAGTGGGCGTTGGTGTAGGGGTCCTCGACGCCGATGAGGAGGGCGGGGACGCCGCCCAGCTCCTTCACGAAGGGCTCGACGAAGCCGATGGTGCCGCCGCAGCCGATGGCCACCGGCTTTTTCCCGTAGCCCTTCTCGAGCGCGCGGAAGGCGGCCTGGAAGGCTTCGCCGGACGGGTCGGTGTACCACCAGCTCACCGCCTGGTCCGCCTTCACGTCCACCTGCACGCCCCAGGGCGCGGCCTTGCGGATCGCGTCGGCGAGGCGGCCCTGCACGTCCCTGGCGTCCATGTCCGGGACGAGGCGGATGCCGACGCGGCACCAGGCGGATTCGCAGATGATGTTGCGGGCGTCCTTGCGGGTGGAGGCCTGGATGGCGTTGACGGTGAGGGAGGGCTGGCGCCAGTTGGTCTCCCACGGGTGGCGGCCGCCGCCCAGCAGGTGCACGCCCTCCAGCATCCCGGCCTGCTTGCGGAAGTAGGCGTCGTCGGTGGGGAGGGCGCGGATGGACTGCTGCTCCGCGTCGGTGAGGGGCTTCACCTTGTCCAGCACACCGGGGACGGCGATGGAGCCGTCGGCGTTCACCAGGGTGGAGAGGATGCGGCACAGCGCCATCACCGGGTCCGGGACGGGGCCGCCCCACATGCCGGAGTGGAGGGACTGCTTGAGGGCTTTCACCTCCACGTCCACCGTGCACAGGCCGCGCAGGGCGGTGGTGATGGAGGGGAGGCCGGTCTCGAAGTTGGCGGTGTCGGTGAGGACGATGGCGTCGGCCTGGCAGAGCTTCGCGTTCTTCTTGAGGAACTCGCCCAGGTGCTCGGAGCCGATCTCCTCCTCACCCTCGATGACGACCTTGACGTTGAGCGGGAGCGCGCCGGCGCCCTTGAGCCAGGCGTCGACGGCGGCGGTATGCACGACGATGCCGGCCTTGTCGTCGGCGGCGCCGCGCGCGTAGAGGCGGCCGTCCGCGGCCAGCTGCGGCTCGAAGGGCTTGGTCTTCCAGGCCGACTCGTCGCCCGCGGGCTGCACGTCGTGGTGGGCGTAGAGGAGGATGGTCGGCTTGCCCGGCGCCTTGAGGACCTCGCCGTAGACGTAGGGGTGGACGCCCGGGAGCTCCAGGAGTTGCACCTTGTCGAAGCCGCGCTTCTTCAGCAGGGCCGCGGTGGCGTCCGCGCTCTGGCGGACGTGCTTGGGGTCGAAGCCGGGGAAGGAGACGCTGGGGATGCGGACCAGCTCCTTCAGGTCGTCGAGATAGGCGTCGCGGTTGGCGGAGAAGTGGCGGAGGGCTTGGTCGGTGGACATGGCGGCGCGCTCATATCACCGGATCCGGGCTGGATGCTCACGCGCTCAGCCGTGGTGTCCGGTGAGCTGCTCCAGCAGGCTGAACACCTGCTTCACCTGGTTGCCGTCCAGCGCGCCCGAGGCGCGGAAGGCGACGTGCCCGGCGCCGTCCAGCACCAGCACCGACGAGGTGCCCGCGGGCAGACGCCACTCGCCGCCGGTGAGCACGCCCTTCCAGTCGATCAGCACCGGGACGCCGACCTTGCGCTCGCGCTCGCGGACGGCGTGCTCGGCCAGCATGTGCGCCGGGAACCAGTCCAGGTCCGGCAGCGCCGCCACGCCCAGCACCTGCGCCACGTCGCGCGCCGCCGGGTCGTGCCCCCGCTTCCAGAGCGCGTCCTTCAAGGCGCGGTTCAGCTCGGTGGCGTTGCGGCTCTCGTAGATGAGGACGGTGGGCTTGCCCCAGAAGCTCTTGAGCTGGACCTTCTGCCCCTGCGCGTTCCACACCTGCGCGTCCAGCGGCGGTGGCTCCGCGGGGGCCGAGGTCAACAGCGCGAACGACAGACCGATCCAGGTGAGGGCGAGCATGTGAAGAGAGCGGAAGGGCGTGAAGGAGGGCGGTGATGATACAACGGCCCGATGCGCCGGTGCGGCCTCGCGGTGGTCACGTTCCTGGCGGCCACCGCTTGCATCCCACGCGCCGCGACTCCCGTTCCGCCG
>DASRBA010000418.1:0-39193 GCA_035637895.1 Myxococcaceae bacterium | reverse complement strand
GGATCCGAAGAAGGACCCGGCGGCGGCGGACCCGAAGAAGGACCCGGCGGCGGCGGATCCGAAGAAGGACCCGGCGGCGGCGGACCCGAAGGCTGCGGCTCCCAAGATGCCTGCCACCGCGGAGGACCTGCAGAAGTTGTTCCCGGGGATGAGCAAGGAAACCGCGGAGAAGCTGCTCCCGGAACTGCAGAAGCTGACCAAGATCCCGGAGTCGTTGACCGACTTCAGCTCCGGCAAGGGTGGTCCCGTTTCGCCCGGTGAGGCGAAGGGTGGTCCCGTTTCGCCCGGCGAGGCGAAGGGTGGCCCCGTTTCGCCCGGCGAGGCGAAGGGTGGCCCCGCCCCCGGTGACGCTGCCCCCGGCTCCGGCAAGGGTGGCCCCGGCCCCGGAGGCGAGCTGATCGACACCCTCGATCCCTCGCTGCGTCCGGGCGGCGGGAACGACACCGCCCTGGCGATGAACGACACGGGCGGCGGTGACGCGGTCGACACGGGCGGCGGCGGCGACGCGGTGGCCTGATCCACCCGCAGTTGATTCGAGCGAGACCGCCGGCGCCACCTCCGAGGGCGCCGGCGGTTTCGTTTATTCGGCCGCCATCTTCCGCAGGATGTTGAGCGACTCCTCCGCGCGGGCGATGGGGACGAAGACGTAATCGCGGTGGTAGGCGGAGATGATGTTGATGCTGATCCCGGCGCGCGCCAGCCGCTCGGAGATCGCCGCCAGCAGCCCCACCGCGTAGAGGGACGGCTGGATCCCCAGCTGGATCCCCCGGCACCAGAAGGACTGCGGCAGCCCGCTCAGGCTCGCCTCGCGCTCGGTGACCAGCAGCGACCACCCCTCCGGCTCCTTGAAGGAGGCCAGCGGGGAGAGGTTGGCGGGCGTGGGGCGCCCGCTGGGGACGGTGACGAAGGCGTAGGTCTCCAGCATCAGCGTCGGCCGCATGCTTCGAACCAGCGCCTTGAGATCCTTGTCTCCCCCGATGTTCAAGCGCCGGTCACTCTACCATCGGCGCGCCTCGCGGTCCGGGGGCGGCACGAACAGGACCCGGTGGAGTACCGAGCAGGATCCGGAGGAGGAGGTTCATGGGCGCGGAGGCCATGCGAGTGTCCATCCTGTCAGAAGTGGATTACCTTCCCGGGCATGAAGGGCATCACCGTGAAGCTCCCCGAGGCTACGCTCCGGCGCCTCAAGGCGGAGGCGCGGGCCGCCGGCAGGACGGTCGCCTCGCTGGTGCGCGAGCGCGTCGAGACACCCGTCGCCGGGACGCCAGGATCCGTCTGGGCGAAAAGCTCCGATCTCGCGGGCAGCGTCGCCGGGAGCCGTCGCTCGGCGACGAATGACCGGCGCCGGTTCCGCCGGCGGTGATCTCGATCTGCGACACCGGGCCGCTGGTCGCCTATCTGAACCGCCGGGATCCGCATCACCCGTGGGCAGTGGCGTTGATGAAGCAGGTGATCGCGCCGATGCTCACCTCCGAGCCCGTGCTCACCGAAGCCGCCTATTTCCTGCGCGAGGATGCCCTCCCGGTGGACCCGCTCTTCGAGCTCCTCGAGCGAGGCCTGCTTCGCGTTGACTTCGACCTCGAGGCTCATTGGCCACGGGTCAGGACCTTGATGGCGCGCTACCAGCGGATGGACCTCGCCGACGCGTCGATCGTGGTGATGAGCGAGGCCCACAGGCGCTGCCAGGTCCTCACCGTCGATCGCCGGGATTTCTCCGTGTACCGGCGAAACGACCGACAAGTCATCGACTTCGTCGCGCCCCCGCGCCCCTGACGCCCGAAAAATCCGACGTCCCGCAACGGCCGCCCGGGGGCCGTGTCTCCTCAGCGAAGTGAGCGTGAACCCCCAACTTCTCTCGGAGAAACCCCATGTCCCGCTACCTGTTGCCCCTCGTCCTCGCCCTCGCCGCCTGCGGTGGAATGCCGCCGGCCGACGTGGAGCAGGACGTCACCGCCGGCGCCCAGGCCGACGCCATCGAGCTGAACAAGTCCGGCTGCACCAAGACGGAGCTCGCCAACCGGGAGCTCCTGCACCAGTACCACGTGACGATCTGGGAGCAGGGTCGCTGGGACCTCCTGGGCAACTTCGTCGCTCCCGACTTCTTCAGCCACGCCGTCCCCGTGCTCCCCAACGGGCAGGTCCCGGGCTACGACTGGATGAACCAGTTCCTGGGCGCCTTCTCCAACCTCTCCTCGCACGAGGACGCCATCATGTCCGGCGGCGACCGCGTCTCCATCCAGTGGACGATCACCGCCACCCAGACCGGTGACTTCTTCGGCATCCCGCCCACCGGCCGCACCATCACCTTCTCCGGCATGGACGCGCTCCGGGTCAGCAACGGCAAGTTCGTCGAGCACTGGGGCGGCATCGCCGACCAGGTCGACGAGGTCGCCGCCAAGCTCACCGCTCCCTGACCCGGAGCCCCCGCCCGGGCGCGGTGCTACGGCGCGATCACCAGCGCCGTGGCGCCCGCCCGGGTGTTGTTGTCCTCGCGCAGCTCGGAGCTGGTGTTCGCCCCGTCCGCGATGCCCCCCAGCGTGTACGTGCCCGCGCCCGCGGCCGTCACCGTCCCGTTCACCGTGGCGCAGGCGCCCGGCTGCAGCACCCCCGCCGGTGGCAGCGAGCCCGCGTAGAAGTCCTGCGCCGTGATCGTCGCGTCCGTGGAGAGCACCACGTCCAGCCTCCCCGCGTCGTTCGCGACGGTGCCCTGGTTGCACACCGTGGCCGTCACGGCGATCGGCATCCACGGCTGCGCGGTGGCCGGCCCGCTGATCGCCGTCACCACCAGGTCCGCCGCGTTCCCCACGCCGACCACGTTCCCCGTCCTGGCGTTGTTGTCCTTGAACAGCTCCTGCATGCCCCCGAAGCTGTCGGCGATGGCGCCCACGTCGTACGTCCCCCACGAGTACGGCGCCCACGCGCTCCCGCTCACCGTCGCGCACGCGCCCGGATCCAGGTACGGCGTCGGCATGGAGGTCGAGAGGTAGTCCGCCACGCTGATGTAGCCGTCGGTGGAGAAGTAGATGTCCAGCGGCGTGCTCCCGCCCTGCGTCCCCCGGTTGCACACGGTCGCCGTCACCTGGAGCTGGCCGCCGGCGTATGCGCTCGGCGCGTCGGTGCTGACGGCGGTGACGACGTAGTCCGGCCCGTACCCCACGCCGATCCGGCTCCCCAGGGTGACGTTGTCGTCCTCGCGCAGCTCCGGCACCGCCCCGGCGCCGTCGGTGATCGCGCCCGCGAAGTACGTGCCGGTGTCGTACGGGACGGAGAGGGTGCCGGTGAGCGTCGCGCACGCGCCCGCGTCCAGGAACGGCGGCGGCGGGAGCGGCCCGGCGCGGAAGTCCCCGGCGGTGATGGTGGTGTCCTGGGAGTAGTAGACCTCCACCACCGGCGGGGGCGCGCCCTGCGTGCCCTGGTTGCAGAGGGTGACCGCCACCGAGGCGGAGCTGCCCGGCGTGGCGCTCGGGGCGGCGGTGATGGAGGTGACGGCGAAGTTCGGCCCGCTGCCGATCGCCAGCACGCTCCCCGCGGTCGCGTTGTTGTCGTCGAACAGCTCGGGCATGAAGTTGCCGGAGTCCGCGATCGCGCCCGTCCAGTACACCCCTGGAGGCGGCGCGGCCACCGTCGCCGACAGCGTGGTGCACTCGCCCGGCTGGAGCGGTGGCGGCGGCGGGAAGCTCCAGGCGATCAGGTCCGCAGTGGTGATGGTGGCGTCCTGGGAGAAGAACAGGTCCACCGGCCCGCTGCCGGGCATGGTGCCCTGGTTGCACAGCGTGGCCGCGAGGTTCACCTGCGAGCCCGGCATCGCGCTCGGCGCCGCGCTCACCGACGAGACGACGAGGTCGACGCCTACGCCCACGCCCACGCGGTTGCCGGCCTTGACGTTGTTGTCCTCGAACAGCTCGGTCGTGGAATTCCACGGGTCGACGATGACGCCCACGTACCAGGTGCCCTGCGGCGGCGCGGGTACCGTCATCGTGGTCACGTCGCACGTGCCCGGCAGGATGAACGGGATCGGCGGGAGCGCGCCGCCGAAGTAATCCATGGTGGTGATGGTGGTGTCGTTGGAGAGGTAGACGCCCGCCGGCACGCCGCCGGCCACCGTCCCCTGGTTGCAGATGGTGGCGGTGACCGCCAACTGGCCGCCCGGCGTCACGCTCGGCGCGGTGCTCACCGCGGACACGTAGAAGTCCGGCGCGTTGCCGACGCCGACGCGGTTGCCCGCCTTCCAGTTGTTGTCCTTGAACAGCTCCTGCATCCCGCCGAAGGAGTCGGCGATCGCGCCGATGAAATAGATACCGTTCATGCCGGGCGCCCACGCGTTCCCGGTCACCGTCGAGCACGTGCCCGGATCCAGGTACGGCATCGGCAGCGACGTCGACTGGTAGTCGGTGATGCTGACGTAGTCGTCGGTGGAGAAGAAGATGTCCAGCGGCGCGGACCCGCCCTGCGTCCCCTGGTTGCACACCACCGCCGTCACCTGGAGCATGCCGCCCGAGGAGACGGTCGCGGCGGTGCTCACCGAGGAGACGGTGAAATCAGGCCCGTAGCCGACGCCGATCCGGCTCCCCACGGTGGTGTTGTCGTCCTCGCGCAGCTCGGGCACCACCCCGGCGCCGTCGGTGATCGCGCCCGCGTAGTACGTGCCGGCGTTGTACGGCACGGAGAGGTTGCCGGTGAGCGTCGCGCACGCGCCCGCGTCCAGCCACGGAGCCGGCGGGAGCGGCCCGGCGCGGAAGTCCTCGGCGGTGATGGTGGTGTCCCTGGAGTAGTAGACCTCCACCACCGGCGGGGGCGCGCCCTGCGTGCCCTGGTTGCAGAGGGTGACCGCCACCGGAGCGGAGCTGCCCGGCGTGGCGCTCGGGGCGGAGACGAGCGAGGTGACCACGAAGTTCGGCCCGAACCCCACCGCGAGCACGTTGCCGGCCTTCGCGTTGTTGTTCTCCAGCAGCTCGTTGGTCCAGCCGTACGGGTCGGCGATGGCCCCCACCCAGTACGTTCCCGGCGGCGGCGCGGGCACGTTCTGCGACTGCGTGACGCACTCCCCCGGCTGCAGCATCGCAGAGGTCGGGAAGCTCCAGGCGAACTGGTCCGTGGTGGTGATGGTGGCGTCCGTGGAGAAGAAGACGTCCACCCGCGCGCTGTCGGGGACCGTGCCCTGGTTGCACAGCGTGGCGGTGACGGTCACCTGCGCCCCGGGGAAGGCGCTCGGGGCGGTGCTCACCGAGGAGATGACGAAGTCCGGCGCGTACCCCACCCCGAGCTGGTTCCCCACCAGCACGTCGTTGTCCTCGAACAGCTCGAACGTGGAGTTGCCCGGGTCGACGACGGCCCCCACGTACCACGTGCCCTGCGGCGGCGCGGGGAAGGTCCCGGTGACCACGTCGCATCCGCCCGGGAGGATGAACGGGATGGGGGGCAGCGCCCCGCCCATGTAGTCCGTCTGATCGATGACGGCGTCGGTGGAGAAGTAGATGACCGCCGGCGTGCTCCCCGCGACCGTCCCCTGGTTGCAGATCCTGGCGGTCACCGTCACCTGCGAGCCCGGCATCGCGGCCGGCGCGGTGCTCACCGACGCCACGTAGAAGTCCGGCGCGTTGCCGACGCTGATGCGGTTGCCCGCCAGCGCGTTGTTGTCCTTGAACAGCTCCTGCATCCCGCCGAAGGAGTCGACGATCGCGCCGATGTAATAGATGCCGCTCATGCCGGGCACCCACGCGTTGCCGATGACCGTGGTGCACGTGCCCGGATCCAGGTACGGCATCGGCATCGAGGTCGACTGGAAGTCGAGCACGCTGATCGAGTCGTCGGTGGAGAAGAAGATGTCCATCGGCGCGGACCCGCCCTGCGTGCCCTGGTTACACACCTTCACCGTCACCTCCACCATGTTGCCCGGGGAGGCCGTCACCGCGGTGCTCACCGACGCCACGGTGAAGTCCGGCGAGTAGCCCACGCCCATCCGGCTCCCCGCGGTGGCGTTGTTGTCCTTGCGGAGCTCCGGTTGATACCCGAGGCGGTCGATGATCGTGCCGGCGTAATAGGCGCCCGGCATCGGCGGCACCTGCGCCCAATACAGCAGCGTCGCGCACGCGCCCGCCTCCAGGTAGGGCGGCGGCGGGACCGCTGGGCCGGCGAAGAAGTCCTCGCCGGTGATGGTGGTGTCCGTGGAGAAGAAGAGCTCCACCAGCGGCGCGCCGGCGCCCTGCGTGCCCTGGTTGCACAGCGTGGCCGTCACCTGGGTGGTGCTGCCGGGTGTGGCGCTCGGCGCGGCGGTGATGGAGGTGACGACGAAGTCCGCCCCGTACCCGACCACCAGCACGGTGCCTGCCTTCGCATTGTTGTCCTCCGCCAGTTCCAGCGTGCCGTTCCACCTGTCCGCGATGCCGCCCACCCAGTACGTCCCTTGCGGCGGAGCGCCGACGGTCGCCGTCTTCGTCACGCACGCGCCGGGCTGGAGGTTCTCCGGCGGGAAGCTCCAGGCCATCAGGTCCGAGGTGGTGATGGTGGCGTCGGTGGAGAAGAAGAGGTCCAAAGGCGTGGTCCCGAACTGCGTGCCCTGGTTGCACACCGTGGCGGTGAGCGTCACCTGCGACCCGGGGAGCGCGCTCGGCGCGGTGCTCACCGACGAGACGATGAAGTCCGCGGCGTTGCCCACGTACGCGCGGTTGCCCGGCTTCGTGTTGTTGTCCTCGAACAGCTCGGCCGTGGAGTTGCCCGGGTCGACGGAGGCCCCCACGTACCACGCGCCCGGCGGCGGCGCGGGGAAGGTCCCGGTCAGGACCTCGCAGTACCCCGGCAACAGGAAGGAGAACGGCGGCAGCGCCCCGCCCATGTAGTCCGTCTGGTCGATGGTGCTGTCGGTGGAGAAGTAGACGACCGTCGGCGCGCTCCCGGCGACCGTCCCCTGGTTGCAGACGGTCGCGGTCACCGTGAGCTGGCCGCCCGGCAGCGCGCTGGCCGCCGTGCTCACGCTCTTCACGTAGAAGTCGGGCGAGTTGCCCACGCCCACCCGGTTGCCGGTGCCCGCGTTGTTGTCCTTGAACAGCTCGTGGACGCCGCCGAAGGAGTCGGCGATCGCGCCCACATAGTAGATGCCCTGCATGCCCGGGACCCAGGCCATCCCGGTCACCGTCGCGCACGCCCCCGCCTCCAGCCATGGCATGGGGAGGCTGGTGGACTGGTAGTCGTTCACGCTGATGAAGGCGTCGGTGGAGAAGAAGATGTCCAGCGGCGCGCTCCCGCCCTGCGTCCCCTGGTTGCAGACCTTGACCTTGACCTCCACCATCGAACCCGGGGAGGCCGTCACCGCGGTGCTCACCGAGGCCACGGTGAAGTCGGGCGCGTAGTCGACGCCGATCCGGTTGCCCGCGGTGGTGTTGTTGTCCTTCCGCAGCTCCGGCTGGTAGTTGAAGCGGTCGATGATGGTGCCCGGGTAATAGGTGCCGGGCTGCGGCGGCGGCTGCGCGTTGGAGGTCAACGTCGCGCACTCGCCCGGGTTCAGGTACGGGGGCGGCGGCCACAGCGGACCGCCGAAGGTGTCATCGCCGGTGATGGTGGTGTCCCTGGAGAAGAAGAGCTCCACCAGCGGCGCGCCGGCCCCCTGCGTGCCCTGGTTGCAGAGCGTGGCGGTCACCGCGATGGAGCCGCCGGGCGTGGCGCTCGGCGCGGAGGTCACCGAGGTGACGACGAAGTCCGGCCCGTACCCCACCGCGATCTGGTTACCGGCGAGGGCGTTGTTGCCTTCGATGAGCTCGGGGATGGAGCCCTGCCGGTCCGCGATGGCCCCCACGAAGTACGTCCCCAGGTTGGGGGGCAGCGTGACGTTGCGGGTCTGCGTCGCGCAGCTCCCCGGGTCGAGGTACGGCGCGTCCCCCATCACCCCGGCGAGGAAGTCCGTCCCGGTGATGGTGGCGTCCGGTGAGAAGACGATCTCCACCACCGGCGGGTTGGAGCCCTGGGTGCCTTGGTTGCACACCGTGGCCGTCACCTGCACGGAGCTGCCGGGCATCGCGCTCGCGGCGGTGCTCACCGACGAGATGATGAGGTCCGGCCCGTTCCCCACCGCGATCACGTTGCCCGCGAGGGCGTTGTTGTCCTTGAACAGCTCGGTGAAGCCCCCGCCGGGGTCCGCGATGGCGCCCACCCGGTACGTCCCGGAGGGCGGGGTGGGGAAGGTCCCGGTCAGCACCTCGCACGCGCCCGGGAGCAGGAAGTTGAACGGCGGCAGCGCCCCGGCGAGGAAGTCCGCGGTGGTGATGGTGTCGTTGGTGGAGAAGTAGGCGGTCACCGGCGTGCTCCCGGAGACCGTCCCCTGGTTGCAGACGGTGGCGGTCACCGTCACCTGCGCGCCCGGCATCGCGCTGGGCGCCGTGCTCACCGACCGCACGTAGAAGTCGGGCGCGTTGCCCACGCCGACCCGCGCTCCCGAGAAGGTGTTGTTGTCGTCGAACAGCTCGGGGACGCCGTTCCACTGGTCCACGATGGCGCCGAAGACGTAGGTGCCCTGCGTGCCCGGGGCCCACGCGGACCCGGTCACCGTCGCGCACGCGCCCGCGTCCAGCCACGGCGACGGCAGGTTGCCGACGGGCCAGTCGTTGATGCTGATGAAGGCGTCCGTGGAGAAGTAGAGATCCAGCGGCGCGGAGCTCCCGGACGTGCCCTGGTTGCACACCGTGGCGGTCACCGCCAGCTGGTTCCCCGGAGACACCGTCGGGCTCGTGCTCAGCGCGGTGACGACCAGGTCCGGCCCGTACCCGACCGCGAGCCGCTTCCCCGCCGCGGTGGCGTTGTTGGTCTCCACCAGCTCCGCGACGGAGTTGGCGCGATCGGCGATGACGCCCGCGAAGTACGTCCCGGACGGCGGCGCCCCGAAGGTCCCGCTCACCGTCGCGCAGGCGCCGGCGTCCAGCCACGGCGCCGGCGGGAACGCGCCGCCCAGGAGGTCCGCGGAGGTGATCGTCGCGTCCGTGGAGAAGTAGGCCTCCACCACCGGCGCGCCGGCGCCCAGCGTGCCCTGGTTGCACAGCGTGGCGGTGACCTGCACGGAGCCGCCGGGCTGCGCGCTCGCGGACGAGGTGACCGAGGTGACGGTGAAGTCCGGGCCGTTCCCCACCGCGACCAGGTTGCCGGCGGTCGCGTTGTTGCTCTCCCACAGCTCCGCCAGGTTGCCGAACCGGTCGGCGATGGCGCCCACCGTGGAGACGCCCACCGGCGGCGCCCAGACGCTCATCGACTCCGTGTCGCACTCGCCGGGCTCCAGGAACGAGGTCTGCGGGAGGTCGCCCGCCAGCAGGTCCGCGGTGGTGATGGTGGCGTCCGTGGAGAAGTAGACGGCCGTCGTCGGGAACCCGCCCAGCGTGCCCTGGTTGCACGTCGTCGCCGTCACCGTGAGCTGGCTCCCCGGCAGCGCGCTGGGGGCGGTGCTCACCGACGTCACCACCAGGTCCGGGCCGTACCCCACCGCCACCCGCGTGCCGGGCCTGGCGTTGTTGTCCTCGATCAGCTCGGCGGTGGAGCCGTAGTAGTCGGCGATGGCGCCGGCGTAGTGGAAGCCCACGATGCCCGGAGCGCTCAGCGTCCCGCTCACCACGTCGCACGCGCCGGGGAGGAGCCACGCGCTGGTGGGCAGCAGGCCGGCGAACCAGTCGGAGACGGTGATGGTGTCGTCGTAGGAGAAGACGATGCCGACGGTGGGGCTCCCGCCTTGCGTGCCCTGGTTGCACACGGTGGCGCTCACCGCGATGGGCGAGCCCGGCATCGAGGTCGCCGCGGCCGTTACGGACGTCACATAGAAGTCCGGAGCGTTGCCCACGCCCATCCGGTTCCCCGCCTTCGCGTCGTTGGTCTTGTTCAGCTCCGCGACGGCCTGGCTGGCGTTGGCGATCGCGCCCAGCCAGTACGCGCCGGTGGCGGCGGAGGTGGAGGCCGTCCCGGTGAGCGTGGTGCACGCGCCCGGCGCGAGCGCCGGCGGCGCGGCCAGCTGGAGCACCTGGGTGTCGGTGGAGGTGATGGTGGCGTCCGCCGAGACGTAGAAAGTCACCGGCGCCGTCCCGGACCCCGTGCCCTGGTTGCACATCGTGGCGGTGACGGGGAAGGACGCTCCCTGCGGGGTGGAGATCGGGCCGCTGACCGCGGTGACGATGAAGTCCGGCTTGCTCCCCACGCCGATCTGGTTCCCCACGAGGGCGTTGTTGGTCTCCAGCAATTCGGAGACGGTGTTGGAGCGGTCCGCGATGGCGCCCAGCCAGAACGCGTTGGTGCCGTTGTTCGAGTTGGCGTTGCCGGTGAGGGTCGCGCATGCCCCGGGCGCGAGCGCCGGCGGCGCGGCCAGCGTCCCCACCAGCGAGTCCGCGGTGGTGATGTTGTTGTCCGTGGACAGGTAGATGCCCACCTGCGTGGTCCCCGAGGTCGTCCCCTGGTTGCAGAGGGTGGCGCTGACCGGGAAGGACGTGGCCGAGAGCACGCTGGGCGGCCCGCTCACGGCGGTGACGATGAAGTCCGGCTTGCTCCCGACCGCCGTCGTCTTCGGAGCGGCGAGGGCGTTGTTGGACTCGTTGGGCTCCACCAGCGCGTTGGATGGGTCGGTGTACGCGCCCAGGTAGAAGGTGCCGGTCTGGGCGGGGATGTTCGCCGTCACCACCGCGGTGTTGCACGCGCCGGGGAGCAAGGAGCCGATGGCGCTCGAGGAGCCGATCTGCACGTCGGTGGTGGCGATCACCGCGTCCGTGGAGCGGAAGATCCACACCGGCGCGTTGCCGGGCGAGTCGCCCTGGTTGCAGACGGTCACCGTCACCTGCACGGCGCTGTTCGGCAGCGCGGACGGCGGGGCGACCACCGACTGCACCCAGAGATCGGGGCCGCCGAGGGCGGACCGCTGCGTCGAGAGCGCCTCCGCGGCGGGATCATCAGAGGGGGAGTTGGACGAGCACGCGAGCGCGACGGCAACAGCCAGCAGCGCCGCCGACCGCGGGGAAGGGATGGCAAGCATGTAAAACTCCGGCAAGGGGCGAAACACTGGGTAAGCCAGGAATCAGGTAGCAGTCCACCCCACCCGTTTCACATCCGCCATGCGGTTATGCAGGCGCCGCGCGTGCCAGCATTCTCCGCCCAACCGGGAGGGGTTCGAACATGAGACGGATGGCTGTGCTGGCTGCGGCGGCAGTGGTGCTGGGCGCGTGCAAAGGCGATCCAGGTCCAACAGGGCCGACGGGTACGCAGGGACCGCAGGGCATTCAGGGTCCGAAAGGCGACACGGGCGCGACGCCGGACGTGTCTTTCGTCGGCCGGCTGCTGGAGGCGGAGGGGCCGCTGAACGCGTCGGCGACGGTCGGCGCGACGACCACGGACGCCACCGCCTCGTCCGGCAGCGTCCGCTTCGCCGCGGGCAGCGGCTCGGCGGGCACGGTCTACGCCATCGCCAACACCGACCTCGGCAACGGCAAGCTCGGCGTGGGCCGCACCGAGGTGACCGTCCGGGCCAAGGTGACCAGCAACCTGTCCACCTCCGTCTTGGCGCAGCTGCACTGCGAGGCGACCCGGGCCGGCGACACCTCGCCCACCGTGGTCGGCCCGATGCTCGACGTCCGGCCCAACGAGTTCGTCAATGGGGTGTGGCGCGAGCTCACCATCCGCTGCGACTTCCTCCCCAACGACGTGAACCAGACGGTGGTGGTGGGCGGGTTCGTCGCGGGGATCACCGATCTCTCGCTGGACTACGTGCGGATCACTCCACTTCCCTCCGCGACGCGGTTGCTGGGCAAGGCCGGGTGCGAGGGTTGCGCGGGGACGACCGAGACGTTCACCGGGTACAGGGTGGCCAAAGCGGCCGGGGGAGCGCCGGTGGAGACGACCGTCACCACCAGTGGCGGGCCGGTGCTGGTGCTGATGACCATCGGCATCAACATGAACCCGGTCGTGCGCGTCTACTGCAGCATCCGGGTGCGGGACTCCACCGGCGCGTACATCAAGGCCGTGGACGTCTACGGCAGCACCGGCACCTCCGCGGACCGGTCGTGCTCGGGGAGCTTCGTCTTCGACCTGCCCGCGGGCCGCTACACGTTCGAGGCGGACGGCTGGATGGGGACCTCCAGCACGGTCACCTGGGTCTACAGCCGGTCGATCTCCGCCTGGGAGCTGTGATGGGCGCGGCCGCCCTCACGCCTGCTTGATGCTGGCTTGGGCGGCGTCGCACTCCTCGCACCCGGTCCCTGGCGCGCAGAGGAAGACGAGCGGGTTGGCGGCGAGGTGCTCGGTGGCGACCGCGACCAGATCGCGCGCGTCGCACAGGCGCGCGTCCGCGCGGCCCACCTTGCCCTCGCGCTGCAGCCCGCGGGCGCGCAGCCATTCGTCGGCCTTGCGGAAGCCGCGGCAGCAGTGGTCGGTCTCGGCGATGGGGACGCTCTTCGCCACGCCGTCCACCTCCACCACGGTGGGGTGGGAGACGGAGTAGGGCACGCCGGCGATCGCCTCCGCGAGGTGGAGCGAGGTGTCCTCGCTGTGGGTGACGCCGAGCAGGAGCACCTGCCCGCCCAGGTCGCGCACCCGGCCCACCGGGCTGTCGGGGCCGTGTGGCGGGGAGAGCGGCTGCGGGGCGCAGATCCGTTCGGCGTGCGGGCCCTCCGCGGCGAAGGAGCCGCCGGGGTGCGTGCTCCGGATGACGCCCGGCTGCCGCCAGAACGTCTCCGCGGTGATCCCCATGTCGGTGGTGGGGGTGGAGCGAGGGTCGAAGACGGACTCGCCGTCGGTCATGGTGGGCATCACCAGCGTGCCGGACGGACCCAGCGCCCGGCGCAGCGCGCGGATCAGCCCGAGCGGCCCGCCGTCGACGGGGCGCACCTCGCGGAAGGACGTGTGCACCTGGAGGACGCCTCCCTCGCGGACGCCCAGGGCTCGGAGCTGCTGTTCGAGGTCGGCCTCGGTCATGGAATACCCTAGAATGTGCCGGTTCCGCGCAGCTGGCGGTCTGGAGGAGTCCCATGAGCGCAGGGGGGCCGGAGGATGCCGGAGGGAGCGTCGCGAAGCTCCCGTTCGTGGTCAAGGACGACACCAAGGGGATGCGCGACCTCGTGGTCGCCCAGGTCCCCGTCGACAAGCTCCGCGCGAACCTCAAGAGCGCGACCTCGGCCCTGGCGGAGGTGTTCAGGGACATCCAGGCCGTGGGTCAGTTCCAACTCGACGAGGTCACCATCGGCCTTGAGGTGACGGCAGAAGGCGGGATCGAGTTCCTCGGCTCGCTGAGCGTGGGTGGCAAGGCCGCCATCACGCTCAAGTTCACGCCCCCTGGCAAACGCTGACGTGGCCTCGCGAAAAGCGCTCCTGATCGGCGCCGAGGAGTACGGGGCCGGCTTTCCACCGCTGCCGGCGGTGAAGCAGGACATCAAGCTCATGGACCAGGCGCTCCGCCTGCGAGGGTTCGAGGTCCAGCCCGTAGAGAAGGCCGTCGCCTCCAACGCGAGCAACCTCGAGCAGACTATCCGCAAGTTCGTGGAGGACGCCGGGCCCGGCGACGTGCGCATCGTCTACTTCAGCGGGCACGGCCTGCGCCTAGACGGCCGGGATTGGATCGTGCCGGAGGGGGTCAGCCGGGACGAGGCCCTTAACGCCGATGCCCAGCGCGTCGGCACCGACCTTAGCAACCTGGTGGAGCGGTCCAGAGTCGACCTGGTCCTGTTCTTCGTCGACGCCTGCCGTGACGAACGGGACCGATTGACCGAGAAGAGCGGGGAGTGGGCGAAGCGGGCTCTCCCGCCGCACCGCTTCATCCGGATGTTCGGCTGCGATCGCGACAACGTCTGCCGCGTCCTGAAGGGCCACGAGGGCGCGGACGTCAGCCTGTTCACCAAGGCGCTCGCGACGGAGCTCGGGCCGGAGGGCAGGAGCGAGACGATCATGGAGCTCCTGGCGAAGATCGTGGAGCGCTGCTCCGACTTGGCCGCCGCGGCCAACCCTCGACTGCCGCCCCAGAAGCCGTGCCTGGATCTCGACAGGGACATCGAGTCGGAGACGTATGGGCAGCTTCGTTCGATGAAGATCTTCCCGCGCGGTCCGGCTGCTGCTCTTCCGCGCGGCGCGCGCTTCGACCAGGCCAAGCTCCACTGCGTGGTGGTCACCTCCGAGCGCTCGCAGTTCCAGAACCCCGGCCATTCACTCAGCGAGTACGTCAAGTGCGCCTTCGATCTGCACGGCCCGCGCGTGTGGAGGGCATTCCGCAAGTACTGGCACGGCCGGCAGCTCGCCGACGGGACGGAGCGCTCTCTCTCCGAGGGGTTCGCTGCGTCGCTCGTCGTCCGCCGCGATCTTCCCGTGATGGAGGCCTTCCGGACGCAGGAGGCATTCGACGACGCCATCTGGGCCGTCGCGCAGGCCGACCTGGCGTTCTTCGACGTGAGCTCCTTCGAGCCGGGAGTGTTGCTTCTGATGGGAGTTCGGGCGGCGGTGCGGCGGGGCGTCACGGTCCTGAGCCACGGCATGGAGTGGACTGAAGACAAGCCCCTCAAGGTGCCGTTCAACCTCCAGGACCTCCAGGTCGCCTCTCACAGCCGCCCACCCGTCCATAATCCGGAAGATCTCATCGCGGAGCGCTTGGTGGAGCGAGTCGAGCGCGGCTTCGAGGCATGTGCCCATCTCCTGCGGTACCTCGACTTGCCGGCGTACGACGGGCTGCGGGACCTTGGGCCCGGAGCCCGTTCGGCGGAGACCATTCCTCCCAACAAGCTCGTGCTCATGCTGTGCCCGTACCAGGGCGAATACGACGACTCCCGCCAGTTCGTGAAGAACGGGATTCGCGCGGCGTTGCGAGAGAAGAACGTCGAGGCACCGAATGTCCTCAGACTCATCGACATCGCGTCCCCGCAGCTGGTCTCGCAATTGCTCTACCAGTACCTTCGCAGAGCCTCGGCATGCGTGGTGGACTGGAGCGGGCTGAACCCTTCGGTCTTCCTCGAGTTGGGCATCCGGCTGGCGGTCAGCCCAAGGGGGGCCGCGCAGATCATCGACGAGCGCTTCTCCGTCGGCGATCCGCCCGGGCAAGGGCTCCAGCAGGTGGGCCTGATGCGGGAGCGGCTCCGCCCCAGCTCGTACACGTTGAGAGGTCCAGGCCAGGTGTTCGATGACGTGGTCGCATCGTTGATGTCGCGGGATCCCTACGCCGACAAGGAGCCGGAGTATGGCCGCGTGTATCGCCTGGTCAGCGACGCCATCGACCCGATCACGCCAAAGTACATCTCGACCCATGAAGAGCTCCAGGCGATCGCGGACTCGTTGCACGCGGCCGAGCAGGAGCAGTTGGGGAGTAACCAGTCCGTACACGACGGCCCCCACCTGAAGCGGGACCGGGAGCGCGCCGCGCTCGAGCGTCGCCTGGCCGCATGGCTCTACCTGGAACATCGACTCCAGGCCGGGAGCCGAACGGAGGACGATCCCCTCCGGGTGCTTCACCAGAAGCTCGGTAGGCAGGTTGCTGGCGGGCTCTATCAATCAGACGCACCGGGTGACATCGAGCTAGCCCTCAAGATCGACGCTGCGAGGACCAAATGATGGCTTCGCATCCGCTGATGGCGAAAGTGAAGGATCTGCAGGGAGAGGCCGCGCTGAGCCGTAAACGGGGCGACGCGCTCCGCAAGAGCAAAAGCGAAGGCGACGCGCTGGCGTCTTTCCGCGAGGGCGTCGCGTCCCTGGACCGCGCGCTGGAGATCCTGCAGAGCCAGACATGGAACCGCCTGGACCAGTTCGGGCACGGGAAGCCGCTTCCGGAGGACCAGCTCGCCATCGCGCGGGAGTTGGTCGAGACATGGGGAGCGCGCGGTGGCTTGTTGCGCCGCCAGGACGAGGCCGTGGAGGCGCTCTACAGTTACCAGGAAGGTTCACACATCGAGGAGCTGTTCGTCCCGACGAGCACGTACAACCGGACGAACGCGCTGAAGTTCGCGCTCCTCTCCGGGCAGCGGACGCTCGCGGAGCTCTGGGGCGACATCCGCGGGCTCGAGCAGTCGCTCGCGAAGCAGCTCGCGGAGCACCACGAGTTGGGCGACCAGGGGTGGCTGTGGGCCGACCTCGCGGATTGCCGCGCGCTCCTCGGCGATCTCGACGGTGCCGAGCGGGCGTACCAGGCGTTCATCGCTACGGCGGAGACGAAGGCGCCGCAGACGACCCTAGACGTGCTGCGGAGCGTGGCGCAGAAGCTGGAGGAGCAGGGGGACCCGGGCGCGGCGAACGTTCGCGAGTCGGTCCGGAGCCTTGAGCGCCGGCTGGGTCGGCGATAGGGCGCGGTCAGTCGCAACGCCCCGCGAGCTGGCGGATCCAGTCCTCGACGAGCTGCGCGCCCTCCGCGTGCGTCACCGTCCTCCCCAGCTCCGGCATCATCACGCCCGGGTCGGTGGACCGCATGCGGTAGGGGAGGATGGACGCCTCCGGCCGGCCGGGGACGACGTCGTAGAGCATGCCGGGGCCGGCGCCGCGGCCCGCCGCGACGGGGGGCTTGCACACGCCCAGGAGGCGAGGCTCGGAGGTGCTCGAGCGCAGATCCAGCCCCGCGCTCGCCGCCGGGCCGCGGGGCGAGTGGCAGTGCGCGCAGTTGGCGTCGAGGTACGCGCGGGCGCGGCGCTCCACGCCCTCGCCTCCGCCCCAGAGCGCGTTCTGCGGGACCTGCTCCAGCGGGGGAAGGCCGGTGACGGCGCCCAGGCGCTCCCAGCGCGCGAGCTGTCCGGGTCGGTTCAGCTGTCGCGCCGTGAGGCCGATGGGGACCAGCGCCTTGTCCTGTTCGTGGCAGCCCTGGCACTGGTTCGCGTTGGGCACCACGTAGTGGATCGACCGCACCGGGACGATGGCGCCGACGATCTCCAGCGTCGCCTCGGTGCCGTCGGCGTCCCACAAGTATGGCAGCGCGACCCAGCCGCGCTCGCCGTGCACCAGAAGCCTCGTCTCGATCCGGCGAGCGTCGAACGAGAACGTCTTGGAGAGGATGGTGCCGACCGGAAGCGCGAAGACCTGGGCGGCGTCGTACTGGGCGGACGTCCCTTCCGGCATCCACACCGTGCGGAGCTTGTTGGCGTAGTCGCTGAAGAGCGGGGTGGCGACGTCGTAGGGGAGGACGCCCGGGTTGGGTTCCAGGGTGGCGTCAGCCGCGCGGAACAGGCCCCACTCGGAGAGGTGTTCGGGCCACGGCTCGGAGGTGTGCGGCTGGACGCGCTCCGGGCCCGCCCGCGGCCCGCGCTGGGGGTGCTGGCAGCCGGCGGCGAACGCCACCGCCACCGCCGCGAGCGCGACTCCGCGCCTCACTGGATCCCCGCCAGCGTCACCGGCGCCACCGGCGGGTGCGCGCAGGCGAAGTGGGCGAGGTCGCGGTCGATGCGGGCGAAGTCGTGCGGGGCGTCCACGTCGACGAAGCTGGCGTCGCCGTTGTCGTGGATGCAGAGCCGGAGGTCCTCGGGGACGGAGCCGTCCGCGGCCAGCTTCTGCTTGTTCACGATGCCGTCGTAGAAGATGTCCGGGAGCGGGCTGCCCACCTTGAGCGTGAGCACCTTGATCAGCAGCCCGGCCGGGTCGTTGCCGCCGCCCTTGAAGGTGTTGTGGTGGACGTGGATGCGCTCGGAGAACGGGTCGTAGCGGGCGTCCTTGATCGGCCGCTGGAGCACCTGGAAGCTGACCACGGCCATGTTCAGGGTGCGGTGATCGGAGACGGTGTTCCGGAACATCTCCACGTCGTCGGCGGCCATCACCAGCACGCCGGTGCCGGACGGGACCGAGGCGACGATGTTTCCGGACGGGGCGAAGTTGTCGATGTTGTTGTGCGCCACGCGGTTGTCGAACACGCGCGTGCCCTGGCTGCCCTGGACAGGGAGGTCCGGCAGGTCGAACACCAGGATTCCGCCGGCGTTGTCGGTGACGTCGTTGTCGCTGATCTCCACCTGCTTCGAGTTCTCGCTCTCGATCCCCGCCACGTTCTTCATCGCCTTGTTGCCGCGGATGACGACGTTCTGCGACTGGCCGACATAGATGCCGGTGTCGGACGCGCCGATCGCCACCGCGCCCTCGATGAGCACGTTCCGGCAGTTGACCGGGTACAAGCCGTAGGCGCCGTTGCCGGTGTCCGGGCCGCGGGTCCACTCGGCGCGCACGCGGCGGATCACCAGCCCGTCCGAACCGGTGATCTTGATCGCGTCGCCGCGGGCGTCCTCCACCGCGAAGTCCTCGAGCGTGACGTGGTCGCCCTTGACGCTCAGCCCCTCCGCGCCCTGCTCCTGGGCCTGGAAGGAGAGGATGGTCCGGTCCATCCCCTTGCCGCGGATGGTGATGTCGGAGGCGACGGAGGTGAGGCTCCGGTCGAGCACGAACTTCCCCTCCGGCAGCTCCACCACGTCCCCTGCTTTGGCGCGGATGAGGTCGGCCTGGACGCGGCGGTAGAAGTCGGTGTCCGGCTTCACGGCGGGCGTGGTGCGGCAAGCGGTCGCGCCGAGCAGCGCGCACAGCACGGTGGAGGGGCGCATGGCCGAACCTTACGGCACCCTCTTCGTCACTTCTTCGGAGGATGAGGGCGGGGCCGCGGCACCGGCTCCCACGGCTCCCCGCTGTACCAGGCGCGGACCTTCGCGGGCGGGAACTCCCAGGAGCGGCCCACCTTGAGCGCGGGAAGCTTCCCCTGCCGCGCCATCCGCTTCACCGTCACCTCCGAGAGGTCGGTGAGGTCGGCCACGTGGCGCGCCTCCCAGTTCTTCCCCAGGGCCTCCCGCTCCGTGCGCTCCTGCGCCAGAGTCCGGGGCGCGGGCTCGGTGGGCTTGTCGTTCGTCATGACGTCGGTCAGGGTTGGTATACTGAACTTAAGTTCAGCATGCATGCCGACGCGCCGGGGATCAAGACGCCCTGCGTCCGGGCAGGGCGCGTTGCGCAAGAACCCGATTTTACAGAGATTCGGCGCCGGGGAGCCGCTCAGGGGCAGGAGGGGGCGGCGCGGCCCAGGATCCAGGTGGACGATGGAGACGACCCCATCGTCACCCAGCCGTCCGGCGTCGACACCAGGTTCGCCTGGTACCGGCCACCCGGAGCGATTCCCACCGGGCACAGCTGGGTCCAGGTCGGGGTCGCGGATGGATCCAGCGAGGCGACCCACGCGTCGTTGAGATCCACGAAGCTCGAGTCGTACCCGCCGAAGATGACCAGCTCGCGCAGGGCGAGGTCCCGCGTCACGCCCGACTGGACCCGGTAGGTCGGCCGTGGCATCGGCGTCATCGGGTTGACGAGGTAGCCCCACAGCGCGGGGTTGGAGGTGAGCGAGAGCGTGAAGGCGTCATTCTCGTACCCGCCTAGCCCGCTGCCGAAGTTGCCGTTGCCGCCGAAGGTGACCAGGCGGTTCACCTCGACGTCCAGGTCCGCGCCGTGGTCGTACAGCGTGTCCCCGAAGATGTTCGGCCCCTTCTGCGTGGCGATGGTCATCCACACCGGCGTCGGGCCCGAGAAGTCCAGCGCCTCCACGAAGCCGTAGAACGTGAGGCCTCCGTTGACCAGCAGCCGCTTCCGCCGCGGGTCCCAGGCGGCGACGTGGTCCGAACGGGGGTTGCCCGCCGGCAGAGACCTCCAGGCGAAGGCCCCGCGGGTGTCGAGCGCGAAGGTGTCTCCCACGCGGACCACCTGCGCCGAGTCGATCCCGCCGTGGACGTAGACGATGCCGGAGAATTCGTCGAAGGCCATTGCCGCGGCCCTTCGCGCGGACGGCGCGGTGCCCGTGGGGGCCTCCTGCCGCCACGTCGCCCCGGCGCCCAGCGGGCGCGTCCACACCACCTGGCTGGAGGAGTCGTACGTGAGGAGCCGGCGGAGGACCGGATCGTAGAAGAGGCGCGACGTGCTGGGGGGTCGTGGATCCTGGGGGCCCGAGAGCGCCGACCAGGCCGGCGTCGGCCCCATCGCCAGCGCATAGACCCGCGTGTCGGTGCCGCCGAAGCGGATCATCCGGTTGCCCGCGACGTCGAAGGTGAGGCCGTAGCCGGTCACGGTGGGGGCGGTCCCCGCCGGCGAGAGCTGCGTCCAGGTCGCGCCGGCCACGTCGAAGCTCCACACGTCCTGGAACGTGAAGCCCCCCGTCGTGCTCCCGCCGTGCAGGTACACCAGGCGGTTCGCCGGGTCGTGCACCATGGAGTACGGGCCGAACCGGTCCGGTGGCGGGCCCCCGGTGGTCGCCACCTGCGTCCACGAGCCGGAGCTGGAGGACGGGAAGGCCAGCCGCCATACCGCCGTCTGGTTGGTGAGGCTCGGCGCGAAGGCGTACGCCGAGTCGGTGGTCGCGTCGTAGAAGACGCGGGCCAGCCCGTACGGCCCCGTCCCGCCCAGCGACAGGGTCGTCCAGGCCGGCGACGCGCCCAGCGACAGCGTGGAGACGGCGGACGAGGTGCCGTAGACGATGAGGCGGTCGCGCGCGGTGTCGATGGCCACCGCCGTGTTGGTGTACGCGATGGGCGCGGTGCCGGTGGCGGTAAGGCGCGTCCAGGACGAGCTGCCGGATCCCATCGAGAGCGCCCACACCTCGCCCAGGTTCGAGCCCGTCGCCTGGATGAACGCCAGCACGCGCTGCCGCGGGCCGTCGAGCGCGATGGCGATCGGCGTCTTCGCGGGGGCGGGTCCCAGGATCGGCACCTGCGACCAGGTGCCTGCCGCGGCGCCGGACAGCGCGAGCTGCCAGACATCGGTGCTGGAGGCGAACCCGCCCAGGACGATCAGCCGCTGGTTGGGAGCGTCGACCACCATCTGGGGGGCACCCCTGGCGCCGGGGGCGACGTCCCACAGGCTCCAGCCGACGGGGCAAGCGGCGCCGCCGCAGACGCACGCCCCGTTCTGGCATGCCTCCGCGGCCTGGCACGTCAACCACGGGCTCCACTGCACGCACCCGGGGGCCACCTGCTGGCAGCGCTCCACTCCGCCGGGACCGCATTGCCGCACGCCTTCGGCGGGGCAGTTGGAGACGCACCGGCACGTCCCGTTCTGGCAGGACTCCGGACTGGAGCAGGTGCCGCAGTTGGAGATGGTCCTCGTCTGGAAGCAGTTGTCCAGGCCGGTGAGGGGGCCGCAGGCCCTGGAGTAGCGCGAGCACAGCGAGGCGTCGCTCTCCGGCGTGCAGCCGCAGACGCCGGCGGTGCCGCCGCCGCCGCACGTCTGCGGGAAGGAGCAGGAGCCGCAGGAGGCGATGGAGCGGAACACGCCGCAGCGATCGGTGGTGGTGGCGGGGTCGCAGTTCTGGCCGAGCAGCGCGCAGAGCTCGGGGTCCGTCTCGCCGGTGCAGCCGCAGGCGTTCGGGATGCCGCCCCCGCCGCAGGTCTGCGGGCCGGTGCAGGTGCCGCAGCTGGAGACGGTCCTCGCCTGCGCGCAGTTGTCCTGGCCGGTGAGGGGGCCGCAGTTGGCGAAGGACCGGGCGCAGAACGAGGTGTCGCTCTCCGGCGTGCAGCCGCAGGCGCCGGTGGTGCCGCCGCCGCCGCAGGTCTGGGGAGCGCTGCACGTGCCGCACGAGGCGACGGTGCGGGAGGCGCCGCAGCGATCGGCGGCCGTGACGGATCCGCACTCGCGCCCCGCCTGCGCGCACAGCTGCGCGTCCGTCTCGCCGGTGCAGCCGCAGGCGCCGGGGTTGCCGCCGCCGCCGCACGTCTGCGGTCCGGTACAGGTGCCGCAGCTGGGGACGGACCGCGCGATGCCGCAGGTGTCGAGGGCGGTCGCGGTCCCACACTGCGTGCCCAGGCGCGCGCAGAAGGCGGCGTCCGTCTCAGGCGGGCACGCGCACACGTTCGGAGTGCCGGCGCCGCCGCACGTCTGCGGGTTCGCGCAGGCGCCGCAGGTCACGGTCCGGTCGACGCCGCAGACGTCGGTCGCCGTCACCGGTCCGCAGTTCTTCCCCAGGCGCGAACAGAGCTGGGCCGGCGCCTCGTTGCACTCCGGCGGAGGCGGCGGGCATCCGGACAGCAGAGCGGCCAGGGCCGCCAGGCAGGCCAGCGGAAGTGAACGGCTGTTCATGGGCCCCTCCCTTGGGCGGACCGGCCAGCCGGTCATCACCCGGAAACGCGAAGCGGCGCCGTCCTTACGCCAACCGGTCCGGATCCTCCAGCGCCGGCAGACGGCACAAATTCCAAGTGATGTCGAACGGTTGCCGGAGTATCCGCCGCCTGTCGAAATCGCCCATCGCCGTTCGACGCCTCCATGAACCCCGAAGCTCATGGAGAACCGACGATGCGACCGACCCGGAAGACCAACGCCCTGCTGTGGACCGTCCAGGTGCTGCTGGCGCTGCTGTTCCTCTTCGCGGGGGTGATGAAGCTGATCGCCCCGCTGGCGGAGCTGGAGAAGCAGAGCGGGATGCCCGGCCTGTTCGTGAAGTTCATCGGCCTCGCGGAGGCGGCGGGCGCCGTCGGGCTGATCGCGCCCGGCCTGGCCCGGATCGGCCGCTCGCTCACGCCGCTGGCGGCCGCCGGCCTGCTGATCATCATGCTCGGCGCGGTGGCGCTCACCCTCTCCGGAGGGGCGGTGGCGATGGCCGTGATGCCCTTCGTGGTCGGCGCCCTGTGTGCCCTGGTGGCGTACGGCCGCTGGCGCGTGCAGCCGCTGGCCGCGTAGGCGTTCGCGCCGCGGCGCGCTGTGGCGGCGCGTCACGGCGAACAGACAAGTAACTCACGAAAACCGGCCAAGCCCGACCCGGCCGGGGGAACTGGTGGTACTTTCTGACCCCCTTCCAGCCGCCGCCGTGCCCAACGCTCGGCGGCGGTGACAGGCGCAGCAATGCTGAACGGCCTCGGGTCAAGCCAGGAGCAGCTCAGCGCGGAGCAAGCCTTCGGGCGCTACACGCTGCTCAAGAAGCTCGCGCAAGGCGGGATGGCGGAGGTGTGGCTCGCGAAGCAGCGCGGCATCGAGCGCTTCGAGAAGAAGCTGGTCATCAAGCGGATCCTCCCGAAGTTCGCCGGCGACCGGGAGTTCAAGGAGATGTTCCTGAACGAGGCGCGGATCGCCGCCCAGTTCAGCCACCCGAACATCGTGCAGATCTACGACATGGGCGAGGTGGGCGGCTCCTACTACATCGCCATGGAGTACGTGAACGGCCAGGACCTGGGCCGCGTCATCCGCCGGGTCCAGACGCTCCGGCAGCAGATCCCCCTGCCGATCGCCATCCGGATCATCGCGCTGTGCTGCGAGGGCCTCTACTACGCCCATACCCGCGCGGACGACACGGGCCGGCCGCTGAAGGTCATCCACCGCGACATCTCGCCGCAGAACATCCTGGTGGGCTTCGACGGGTCCGTGAAGCTGGTGGACTTCGGCATCGCCAAGGCGGTGGACACCGCCGCGATGACCAAGTCCGGCCACATCAAGGGGAAGCTTTCGTACATGGCTCCCGAGCAGCCCACGAGCAAGACCATCGACCACCGCGTCGACATCTTCGCCATCGGGCTCACGCTCTACGAGATGCTCAGCAACACCCGGCCGCTCAAGCGGAGCACGGACGCGGCCACCTTCATGGCCGCGCTGGCCTGCAAGATCCCGCCGCTGGCCTACGTCTCCAAGGTCCTGCCGGAGCTGGAGACCATCGTGATGAAGGCGATCGCCAAGGACCGGGAGGCCCGGTACGCGGACGCTCGCCAGCTGGGGATGGCGCTGGAGCGGTACCTGGTGGCCCAGCAGCAGATCGCCGGTCCGGTCCAGATCTCCGAGATGATGGCCGCGCTGTTCGCGGAGCTCCCGCTGGGGGTGCCGCGCCGGCTCCCGGGGGCCCCGCCGCCCCCGCAGGTGGATCCGTCGTGCGCCCTCACGCCGCGCGACCCGCTGATCCCGCCGCCGCTGCCGGTGCGCGTGCCGGCCGCCCAGCACGCCAGGGTCGAGACGCCGGTGGCCACGCCGGGCCCCTGGGCGCCGGGGACCCCGGTGGGGAAGGGCGACCGGTACCTCATCCGCCGCAAGCTGGGCGAAGGCCCGATGACGGACGTGTACCTGTGCGCGTCGCTCGGCCTGGCGGGGTTCGACAAGAACGTGGCGATCAAGAAGCCCCGCGCCGGCGCCGCCAAGGGCGAGGCGTTCGCTTCAGCGTTCATCCGGGAGGCGAGCCTGGCCGCGGCGATCGGCCACGGCACCGTGGTGCGGATCCTCGACTTCGACCAGCACGGCGGCACCCCGTTCTACGCGATGGAGTACGTCCGCGGGCGCTCGCTGGCCGACGTCATCCAGCGGGGCAAGGAGCGCCGGCGGCCGCTCCCGCCGCGGCTGGTGGGCTGGATCGGCGAGCAGATGGCGCAGGGGGTGAGCCTCGCGCACCAGCTGGGGGACCAGGAGGGGCAGCTGCTGGGCGTGTTCCACCTCAACCTGTGGCCCGGCAACGTGCTCGTCGCCTACGACGGGGCCGTGAAGGTGACGGACATCGGGACCGCCTCGCGGGGGAAGCCGGGCTACGGCTCTCCGGAGCAGGTGCGCGGGGAGGCGCTGGACGCCCGGGCGGACGTGTTCAGCCTGGGCGTGGTGTTGTGGGAGGCGCTCACCGGGCGGCGGCTGTTCGACGGGGACTCCGAGGAGGAGATCCGCTCCGCCGTGGAGTCCCAGGACATCGTCCCCCCGTCGCTGCTCAACTTCTTCGACGTGCCGGAGGCGCTCAGCGAGGTGGTGATGCGGGCGCTGGACCGGGACCCGGAGCGGCGCTTCCAGTCCGCGGAGGAGCTGCGCCAGGCGCTGGAGGGCGCGAGGGTGGGGGGCGCCGGATCCTCCGGGGAGGGCGAGGTCGCGCGGTACATGCGCGAGCTCTACGGAGGCGAGATCGCCAAGCAGGCGGAGCTGGACCAGGCGCCGGTGTCGGTCCCCATCCCCGCCGAGGTGGCCGCGCCGGAGTCGGTGGAGCTCTCGCCCGTCTCCGAGCCGGGCGCCTGGGTCCCCATCCAGCTCTCCCCCGAGCCCGAGGCCGACCCGCCCGAGGCGGAGACGGTGATCGCCGGCGCCGACCTCACCGCGTCGATGAAGAGCGACGGCGGAGATCGAGGGAAGTGACGGTACAATCGCCGGCGCCGTGACCCCCTGCCTCCCGCTCGTCCTGCTGGCGCTGGCCGCGTCCAACCCGGATGTCGCGCGAGCGGTCACCCTGATGGACGAGCTGCAGTACCCGGAGGCGGCGCGGGTGCTGGACGCCGCCGGGAAGCGGCCCGGCAACGACCGCGCGACGGTGCTCCAGATCCTCGAGCTGCAGGCGGTGATCGCCAGCACGCTCGAGCAGGGCGCGCGCGCGCGCGGCTTCTTCCGCGCGCTGGCCTCCATCGCCCCTGACTACCAGCTCAGCCGCACCTACGCGCCGAAGGTGGTGTCGCTGTTCACGGAGGCGAAGAGCTGGGTGGCCAAGCGCGGCGCGCTCCGGCTGGAGGCGGACCCCGCGCCGGCCGGGCGGGTCGCCTCGCTCTCGGCGCGCGTGGCCGCCGATCCGGTCAAGCTGGCGCGGGAGGTGCGCTTCCACTACCGCGCCGACCGCGGCGCCTGGCGCACGGAGGCGGTGCCGCTCGCCGCGGGCCGGGCGTCGGTCCCGGTGACGGCTCGAAGGGTGGAGTGGTGGGTGGAGCTGCTGGGCGAGGCGCAGTCGGTGCTGGCGCAGCAGGGCACCGAGCGGCGGCCGCTGGTATGGGGCGCGGTCGAGCTGGAGATGCCGCCGCCTCCGATCGCCGGCCGCGCGCCCGGGATGTCGCCGCTGGGCAAGGTCCCGCCGGCGAAGGGTGAATCGTCGGTGCTGGCGCTCGCGGGCTGGGGCGTGGTGGCGCTGGGCGGGGCGTCCGCCGGCGCCGGGGGCTACTTCGGCTGGCGCTCGTCGCAAGCGCGGGCGCGCATCTCGGGGGCCGCCGCCGGCCCGGACGGCCTCGTCCACGGGTTGACCCAGGCCGAAGCGTTCACGCTGGACGATCAGGCGCGCAAGGACGCGTGGGTCGCCAACGCGCTCTTCATCGCGGGCGCCGCGGTCGGCGCGGGAGGAATCGCGATGGTGGTCTTCGGACAGCCGGTGGCGGTGGGCGTTGGCCCGAGCGGCGTCTCGCTGGAGAGCCCCATCCCATGACCCGGACGGCGCCGCTCGCCATCGCACTGGCCGCGGTCGGCGCCGCGTCGCTGACGGCGTGCGACTGCGGGCCCACCGAGGCCAACCAGAAGCGGTACGCCTGCGTCGGCGACGACCAGTGCGCCGAGGGCTTCGCCTGCATCGGCGGTGAGTGCCGCCGTCCGGAGGACGCCGGCCACCTCGTCTTCGCCACCGGCGCGCAGACGCTGGCGGCCGGCGCGTGCTCGGCGCAGGTGACGCTCGAGGCGCGCAACGGCGCCGGGGCCCCGTGGGTGGTGGCCGCGGACACGGTGGTGGACCTCGCCGCTTCGCCCAGCGCGGGCTTCGCGTTCTTCTCCGATGCGGCGTGCGCGGTGGAGGTGTCGTCCGCCACCATCGCCCAGGGCCAGGGCTCCACCAGCTTCTGGTTCCGGGGCACGGGCCCCGGCGTGGTGACGATCTCCGCCACGTCGACCACGCTCGGCATCGCCACCCAGGTCGAGGCGGTGCAGACCGGCATCCCCACCGCGTTGGGCTTCGCCACGCCGCCGCAGACGGTGGCGGCGGGACAGTGCTCCGGGACGATGAGGGTCGAGTCGCGGAACGCCGCGGGCAACCCGACCAGCGTCGCCGCCGGCACCTCGATCGCGCTGGGCGCGTCGCCCTCCACCGGGGTCACCTTCTTCTCGGATGCGTCCTGCGCCACGCCCGTCACCTCGGCCGCCATCGCCGGCGGGTCGTCGTCGTCATCGGCCTTCTTCTTCAAGGGCACCCGCGCCGGTACGGTGACCGTGTCGGTGACCGCGGCGGCGCTGTCCGGCACCTCCCAGATGGAGTCGGTCGTCGCGGGTCCGCCGGCCGCGCTCGCCATCACCACCGCGGGGCAGCTGGTGACGGCCGGGGCGTGCTCGGGGGCGGTGACGGTGGAGGTGCAGGACGCGTTCGGGAACCCCGCCGCCGTCACCTCGACCACGCCGGTGGACCTGTCCGCCTCGCCGGGGGCCGGGTTCAGCTTCTCCGGCGACGGCAGCTGTTCGGGCGCGGCGACGGCCGTCAACGTCCTCATCGGCGCCAGCTCGGCGGTCTTCTATTTCCGGGGGACGGCCGCCGGCGTCACCACCATCACCGGGTCGTCGCCGCTGTTCGGCTCCGCCTTCCAGGTGGAGATGATCGCTCCGGGCCCGCCGGCCAGCCTGGAGATCTCCACCCCGTCGCAGACCGTGCTGGCGCGGGCCTGCTCCTCGGCGGTGACGCTGACGTTCCGGGACGCGTACGGGAACGCGGCGCCGGTGGCGTCGAGCACCACCGTGCCGCTCTCCTCCGCGCCGGCTTCGGGCCCGGTGTTCTTCGGCGACGCCACCTGCGGGACCGCGATCGCCGCGGCGACGTTCCCGGCCGGCGCCAGCGGCGCGACCGTCTTCTTCAGCGGGCGCACCGGCGGGCCGTTCAGCGTCATCGCTTCTCCATCCGGGCTGGCGGCGGTGGGCCAGCCGGAGGTGATCCTCCCCACCGTCCGCCGCGGGACGTGCACCATCTCCTCCAGCGCCACCTCGGCGGCCTGCCCGATCAACCCGGCGCAGCTGGACCTGGCCAAGACGTTCCTGGTGTTCCAGGCGGTCCCCGGCGACGACGGCGCCCCCAGCTCCGCGAACGTGCGCTGCCGGTTCGGCTCCACCAGCGCCATCACCTGCTCGCGCGACGACGTCGGCGCCGTGGACGTGAGCGTGGCCTGGCAGACGGTGGAGCTGCCGAGCGGGATCCGGGTGCAGCACGTGGACGCCGCGTGCGGCGCGTCCAACGTGGTGAGCGTCCCCATCGCGGCGGTGGGCAGCATGGCGGACACGTTCGTGCTCGCCAGCCACGAGGAGTTCGGCATCAACCAGGACGACGACGACATGGCGATGGTGGAGCTGACGTCGCCGACCAACGTGGACCTCACGCTGTTCTCGACCTGCACCTGGGCCATCTCGCTGGAGGTGGTGGAGCTGACGGGGATCTCGGTGACGGCGGGGCGGGTCCAGCTCCCCTCCGTCGCGGACACCGCCGCCGCGACCGGGCTCCCGGCGGCCGGCCCCGGCAGCACGGTGGTGCTCCACTCGCATGACACCGGCATTCCCTCCAGCGGGGGGATCTGCGACCGCGTCGTCCGCGGGGAGGTGGACAGCGACACGTCCTTGAGCTTCCGGCGAGGGAACGGCAACACGATGGCGGTGTGCGCCGACCAGGACCTCGAGCTCGCCTACCAGCGCATCGACTTCGGCGCGCTGGCCTCCGTGCAGCAGGTGCAGGCGTCGATGCCGCCGGGCACGTTCACGGCGGACGTCACCATCGGCTCGGTGGACCCGACGCGGAGCCTCGTGCTCTCCGGGGGCCAGCCGATGTCGGGGCAGGCGATGGGGGAGACCGACTACGACTCGGATGACGTCATCGGCGAGGCCGCCGCCCTCCACCTGCTCACCAGCGCCACCAACCTCCAGCTGATCCGGGGATCGGGGAACGCGCCGGCGCAGTGGTCCGCGTTCGTGATCCAGTTCGAGTGAGCGCCTGGAGCGTGGTGGACCTGGTCCACGCGGAGCATTCTTGTTGATCGGCCCGGACGGCCAGAGCCACTGAGCGCAGAGCGCCGACGTAAACCGCCTTTCACCTGCAAGCGCTTTGACAGGAGCCGGACTGTCCCTGTAGCACCCCTCAGCCCACCGGATTCACTGAGGAATCCACGGATTGGTGCGGTTTCATCGCACCCCGCAACACATCAGGCGCCACCGCGATAAACCCTGCAACATCCCCTGGGTCTCCCGCACCAACCGATTCACCAACGAACGGCAGGTGCACTCGTGTCATCCGTCAGCGCCCCAACCCAATCCGTCACCCAGACCCTCACCCCGCAGCCCCCCATCCAGAAGCCGGACCTCGCCTCGCCGCCTCCGGCGAAGGTCGCGCCGCTGCCGCCGCAGACCTCCTTCGACGGCCAGACCAGGCGGCCCTCGGGCGAGAAGCTGGGCCAGGCCGTCGCCGGCCCCAGCGTTCCGCTTCCCAGCCTGGACCTGGGCAACTCGCCGCGGCCCGGTCCCGTCTCCCTGCAGACCTCCGCCGGCCAGCAGTTCGTGAAGGACGCCGGCGACGCCGTCGCCGCGCAGCAGCAGAGCGTCGCCCCCACGGGCGCCGGCTTCGTCCCGCGGTCGGTGGAGCGCGACGAGCTGGGCATGACGCACGTCCGCATGGACCGCACCCAGAACGGCGTGCCGGTGTTCGGCGAGCAGGAGATCGTCCACTTCGGGGCGGACGGCAAGGTGCGGGACGTCACCGGCCGGCCTTCCACCATCCCGGCGGACCTGGGCAAGGACCAGCCGCGGCTCTCCGCCGACGAGGCGGTGAAGGCGGCGCAGCAGGCGTACGGCAAGCCCACCGACGTCCCCCCGAGCGCCCAGCGCGTGATCGCCAAGGGCCCGGACGGCCAGTACCGCGACGCGTACCTGGTCGGCACGCAGCGGATGACCGACCGCGCCGCGGCCCCGGAGAAGATGCAGTACCTGGTGGACGCCAACACCGGCGAGGTGATCAAGAACTGGAACGCCGTCGGCGGCGACGGCCTCCGGGAGGCCAAGGCGCGGAGGGGGCAGCAGGGCCAGGGTGGCGCGCCGCAGTCGCCGCCCGCGGACCCGTCCCCGGGCACGCCCGCGGCGGGCCAGGGCGACGACCAGTCGCTCTACAACGGCGTGGTGGACCTGAAGACCACCCGGAACCGGGACGGCACGTACTCGCTGAACGACACCACCCGCGGCCAGGGCGTCGAGACCCGCGACGCGCACAACGCGCCGGACGGCTCCCGCGCCACGCCGATCAAGGACAACAACGACAAGTGGGGCGAGGCCACCGATCCGCAGCGGAACGCGGCGGCCGTCGACGCGCATTACGGCGCCGAGATGATGTACGACATGCTCAAGAACATGTACGGCCGCGACTCGATCGACGGCAAGGGCGAGAAGCTGGTCTCCAACGTCCACGTCGACAACAACATGGTCAACGCGTTCTGGGACGGCACGCAGATGAACTACGGCGACGGCGACGGCCAGAATTCGTCCGTGCTCACGGCGCTGGACGTGGCCGGCCACGAGATCACCCACGGCCTCACCGAGCGCACCTCCGGCCTCATCTACTCCGGCGAGTCGGGCGGCCTGAACGAGGCGATGAGCGACATCCTCGGCGGGTTCGGCCTGGAGTACTACGCGGGCAAGAACAACCCGTACGTCAAGGACCACACCGACCCGTTCAAGATCGGCGAGCAGATCTGGACGCCGAACGACGGCAACAACGGCCCGAACGGCGACGCGCTCCGATACATGGATGATCCGACCAAGGACGGTTACTCCATCGACAACTACAGCAAGTACGCCGACTCCGACCAGGAGGTGCACCAGACCTCCGGCATCGCGAACAACGCGTTCTCGCTGCTGGTCAAGGGCGGCACCAACCGCACCTCGGGCATGAAGGTGGACGGCGGGATCGGGGCGGACAAGGCGCTGCAGATCTTCTACCGCGCCAACACCAAGTACATGACGCCCAGCAGCACCTTCGCCGACTGCCGGGAGGCGTGCCTCAAGGCCGCCTCGGACCTCTACGGCGCCGACTCCGCCGAGGCCGCCAAGGTGAAGCAGTCGTGGAGCGCGGTGGGCGTCAACTAGAACGCTAGAAGCCGCCGTCCGGTCGCCGCGGGAGGTAGTGATCGATGAGGCCGTGATCCTCGACGCCGAGGAACGGCCCATCGCCCGGATTGACGACGACCTGGCCGTTCTGGCCCGGATCCGCCCCGAAGACCTCGTGTCCGATGGGGCCCTGGCCGGTGAGCTGCCCGACCAGGTCGTCGTCGTTGACGTAGTGCCGGTACTGGGGACCATCGACCGGGTACGTGGTCGCCGCGCCGCCGAAGGTCTCCACCTGCACGCGGGAGAGCGTGTCCCGGATCTGGTCCTCGGAGAGGCCGCGGCGTTGCAGCGCGTCGTGCACCTCACCCAGCGCCTGCGAGGTGATGAGCGCGCCCTCGCTGTGCGAGAAGACGTGCACCGGTTTCCCGGCGTCCAGGTCCGCGACGATGTTGTCGCTGAGCGTCTTCACCGGCGCCGACTCCAGGCCGGCCAGCTTGCCCTGCCCTGACTCCACCGTGTCGTTCCACCCGCCGTCGGTCGAGTTGTGGATGCCGATGACCTCGGCGCCGGTCTCGTTGGCGATGGGCTGGAGTTGGTCCGTCTGGTCGCGGGTCGACGTGTCCTGTCCGTTCACGTAGTAGACGCGCCCGTTCGCGGGCCGCCCCTCCCCTCGTCGCCGGGCGAGGGTCGCCGCGCTAGCGCGACGTCCTGATTCAAAACATGTATCACGAGCACCGCGGTGACCGCGTAGGCAAGAGGCCGCCAGGGAATTTCCGGTGCATTAAAAGTGAGGGAACGGGAAAAGCTCCGGACTTGCGAGTGGATGCGCCGGCGGCGGGCTGTGCATTTCGCTGCGCGATCCGGGCGGTCGAGTGCGCAATATGACGCGACGAAACCAGAATAAAACATCGCGCGTACGGATCGCGCAGTGCAATCCCACTCACCAGGAGTCCCCACCATGGTCGTCCCCCCTCTCGCCGGCGCAACCCCCTTCCTCTCGAACGCCTCCCCGTCCCCGACCGCTTCAGCCGGTTCGTCCATCGACCTGTCCCAGGTGGCGGAGCCCAGGTTCCCGCGCGCTTTCCCCGATCCGGGCCCCGTCGTGCCCGGGTCGCCCGTCCTCCGGACGCCCGCGAACACCGCCGCCTTTCAGAACCTGCTTGCCCTGCTGGAAGCGTCGTTCCGGGGCTAGCGGTCGGCCTCCATCGCTCACCTGGAGGCGACGTGACGGTCGTCTCCAGGTGGTTCCCGGTGTTCACCGCACGCATCAGCCGAGCGTGCCGAACGCGAAGGCGAAGATGATGGGCCCGAAGAGGATGGCCAGCAGGGCGGGCAGGGTGCAGAGGAAGAAGCCGGCCAGGGTGATCGCGATGCGCGGTGCGCGGGACTGGAACCCCAGCGAGGCCAGCAGATAGAGCGCGGTCGCCGCCACGGAGAGCAACCCCACCAACCCCGTCACCGCGTACCCGAACACGTGTCGGAGCATGGGCATCATGAGATCGGGCCGCAACGCGCCGAGCACGGCGGCGAGGGCCAGCGGCAGCACCGACCCCAGCGCCACCGCGCCCACCACCTTCCGGCCCGTCTGATCCTGCGCCGGCATTCCGCCCCCCGGATGCGCCATCGTCCGTCACCCGAGCCTCTTCAGCGCAGCTCCAGCGGCAGCTCGGCCAGGCCGCGGAGCGACAGCGACTTCCGCCAGCGGACCTGGTCGCGGGGGATGGCCAGGCGGGCGTTCGGGAACCGCTGGAGGAAGGCCGGGATCGCGATGCGCGCCTCCAGCCTGGCCAGCGGCGCCCCCAGGCAGTAGTGCGAGCCGAAGCCGAAGCCGAGGTGCTTGTTGGGCGACCGCCCCAGGTCCAGCTTCTCCGGGTCCGGGAAGCGCGTCTCGTCGTGGTTGGCCGAGGCGATGGCCGCCACCGCCAACCCGCCGCGCGGGATCCGCACCCCGGACAGCTCCACGTCCTCGCGCGCGTAGCGGGGCGGGGGGATCTGCACCGGGCTGGTGTAGCGGAGCAGCTCCTCGACCGCGGCGTCGATCAGCGACGGGTCGCGGCGCAGGCGCTCCATCTGCTCCGGGTGGTCCAGCAGCGCCAGGAGCCCGCTGCTGATCAGGTTCACCGTGGTCTCGTACCCGGCGAACAGCAGCAGGAAGGTGGACCCCACCAGCTCGTCGGTGGTCAGCCGCTGCCCGTTCTCCTCCGCCGCGATCATCGCGCTCAGCAGGTCGTCCCCGCGCACCGCGCGCCGCCGGTTCACCAGCCCCCGGAAGTAGCGGGCGATCCACGCCACCCGGAACATGATTCGCACCATCCCGAACGCCTGGCTCTCCGCCTCCACCGCTCCGCCCGCCTGGCGGTAGAAGATGGGCCGCTCGTCCTCCGCCATCCCCATCAGGTCGCAGATCACCGTGATCGGCAGCGGCAGCGCCAGGCCCTTCACCAGGTCGGCGCGGCCCTCGGCCTGCATCGCGTCCAGCATCCGCTCCACCAGCTGGGTCATCCGCGCCGAGAGCGCCTCCACCCGCGCCGGGGTGAACGCCTGGTGCACCAGGCCGCGCAGCCGCCGGTGATCAGGGGCGTCCCTGAGGATCATGGTGTCGGACAGGCCCAGGTTGGTCCACTTGTGGAACCACTGGTTGAACCGGGTCCGCGGCTTCCCCGCGTTCCACGGCTCGTGCACGAAGCGGTCGTCGTCGCGGAGCACCGCCAGCACGTCGTCGTAGCGGGTGATGAAGTAGCTGTCGGGCATGGGCCGGCGCTTGACGCGCACCACCGGCGTCTCGCGCCGGAGCCGGGCCAGCTCGGCGTAGGGGTCCGCCAGGTAGGTCTTGGCGTTGAAGGTGGCGATCGGGGCCTCGCGCATGGAGGTCTCCTGGCGTTGGGGATGGCGCTCTGGTTCTACCTGGCCAGGGCGGTGGCTTCACGCCCTTCGAGGATCGCTTGCGATCCCGGCGCGGTAACCTACGGACGCGTCACGCCAACTTCTTGATGCAGATCGGGCGCGGCTCGCTGTACGGCGAAAGAGGAGCGCGGGACATGCCGTACACCGTTTCCGTCATGCACCTGCCCAGCGGCGCCAGGTATCTCCATGTCGTGGCCACCGGCGTCATCAGCAAGGAGGACGCGGACCACCTGCTGTCGTTCGTCGGCGAAGAGGGGTCGATGCCCGGGGTGCCGTTCGTCGTCATGGCGGAGAAGATGGAGTCGGTCTCGCCGGAGGCCATCCGGTGGGTGGACGACCGCGTCCGCGAGGATGCAGCCCGCGCCAAGGCTGCGGCGCGCTGAGGCTGTCCTGGATCAGGACACGTGGAGTGCGCGAGTCGCATCCAACCCTCTGAATCCAGGGCATTCTTATTCTGTAATATCAAAGCTCCTGCCACTGGCGCCTACATTGCAGCATAGAGGCGCATAAGTCGTACAACCTCATACCTGGAGTCTCCCGTGGCGATCCCCGCTTTGAACGTTCAGAACCTGACCCAAACCGTTGCAGCCCTGCAGCAGACCGTGGCGACCTTGCAGAACCAGGTGGGGGCCGCTCAGCCTGGCTTCAACATGCAGGACATCTTCCAGCGCGGCGTGCAGGCCGGTCAGCAGGCCGCTGCCGCGCCACAGGCGGCGCAGAAGAAGCCGGCGCAGCAGGCCTCGCCCATGAATTCGATCATGCAGATGATCCAGCAGTTCATGAAGATGTTCGGCGGTGGGGGCAAGGGCGCCGGGGGCGGTCAGGGCGCGGGGAAGGGGGGGGCTGATCAGGCTGGGAAGGGCCAGCAGGCCGACCAGGCGGGACAGAAGGACCAGGCCGGGCAGAAGGATCAGGCGAACCCGGAGGAGGCCGCCGCTGGCAAGGACGACGGCGGGGACGCCCAGGTCGCCGATGCGGGCGGCGGCGACGCGGGCGCCGACGTCGGCTGACCGGTCTCGGAGTCGTAGCGCCGCCTGCCCAGCGGGGGCTGGTCTCCCGCTGCGGTGGGGCGGCTGGGCTCATGGCCCGAGCGTGGAGGACAGTCGCCCCCTGCGGAGGGGAGGCCACCCCGCAGCGCCTGGAAGGACGTGGTGATGCCGTCGATGACGCCGTCATCCATCAAGTGGGCCGGGATCGAAAGCCTGTCGATCCAGGGGGCACCAACACCAGTTACGACGGCGCCATGGCCGGCGGCATCGACATCTCCAATGCCGCCTACTGCTGGGTCAAGGATGTCCAGACCGACGGCACCATCGGCGGGACGCACGTCTCCCTGACCGGCGCCTACCGCTGCGTGGTGCGCGACGGCAACTTCCACAACTCCGCCAACTACGGTTTCGGCGCGGACTGCTACGGCATCGTCATGCGGTGTGGAACGTCCGAGAGCCTGGTCGAGAACAACATCGTCCGATACATGAACAAGCCGATCATGTTCAACACCTCGGGCGGCGGGAACGTGGTGGGCTACAACTACGCGGACAACTCCTGGGCGACTCCGCCGGCGTGGCAGGAGGTGCCGATCGACTGCCACTGCTTCTTCCCGCACATGGAGTTGATGGAGGGCAACTACGCGCCGCACATGGGGGCCGCCACCACCCACGGCAACGCCGGGTACCTCACCTATTTCAGGAACTACGCCTCCAGCCAGTTCGCCCCGCCCGCGGTGTGGGGCTCCACGGCGACCCAGACCGGAAATGTGACGGCGCTGCAGTTCGATGCCACGGACGTGAGGTTCGAGTACGTTCAACGCGATGCCTCCCATTGATCCGCCTGACCTGGCCAGCCCTGGCTTCAAGGCCAACCCGTTTCCGTTGTATGCGCGCCTGCGCGCGGAGGCGCCCGTCTACCGCGTGCAGCTCCCCGACAAGCAACGGCCCTGGTTGGTCACCCGGTACGACGATGTCGTATCGGTCTTGAAGGACCCTCGCTTCGGCAGGGATCGCATGGGCGCGATGACGCCGGAGCAGCGCAAGAAGATGCCTTTGATCGCCAGGCTCTACGAGCCCCTCTCCAGGAGCATGCTCGGCCGGGATCCCCCTGACCACACCCGGCTGCGCGCGCTCGTTCACCAGGCGTTCACGCCTCGCTTCATCGAGCAGCTGCGCGGTCGCATTCAAGAGCTGGCGGACGAGCTGCTGACAGCGGTCCAGCGCAAGGGCTCCGTGGACCTGCTCACCGCCTACGCCCTGCCGCTCCCGCTCACCGTCATCTCCGAGATGCTGGGGGTCCCTCCGAAGGACCGCCGCAAGTTCCAGCGCTGGGCCGATGCGTTGACCGCGAACGCGTCGCTCTTTGGAGCCATCCGCCTCATCCCGGTGTTGTCGTTGTTGACCCGATACACCCGGAAGTTCATCGAGGAGCGCCGTTCATCGCCTGGGAATGATCTGATCTCGGCCCTGGTCCAGGCTGAGGAGTCGGGCGAGACATTGAACGCCGAGGAGCTCCTCGGCACGGTCTTCCTGTTGCTGGTCGCCGGCTACAAGACGACCGTCAACCTGATCGCGAACGGCGCGCACGCCCTGTTGCAAGAGCCTGGGCAGCTCGAGCGGCTGAGGGCAGACCCCGCCCTCATCACCTCGGCGGTGGAGGAGATCCTCCGCTACACCAGCCCGGTCGACATGACGGCCGAGCGCGTCGCCCGCGAGGACGTGGAGGTCGCGGGGACCCGGATCTCGCGCGGCGAGATGGTGCTGGCCGTGCTCGCCTCCGCCAACCGCGACGAGCAGCAGTTCGCCAACCCGGATGTGCTGGACGTCGCGCGCGAGCCGAACAAGCACGTGGCCTTCGGGTCCTCCATCCACTTCTGCCTCGGGGCCCACCTGGCGCGCCTGGAGGGACAGATCGCCCTCCAGGCGCTGTTTCAGCGGATGCCCCATCTGCGCTTCGCGAAGCCGCCGGAGTCGCTGCGCTGGCGCGCACGCCTGAACATGCGGGGGCTGGAGGAGCTGCCGGTGACGGTGAAGCCCCCGTAGCGCCTGCCACGCAGGCGACGTCACCTCGCGGCCGCGCTCGTCCAGCCACTGCACCGGGTCCCTGGCCTGTGGCGATGTAGGTCCGAGCCGGCCTGCCCGCGACGAACGGCCGTTTTGAATATTCATCACGCGCCCGGCGTCGGTCCTTTCGGACCACCACGCACAGGCAGGACCGACATGACGCGCACGATCGCCGGGGTGATGCTGGGGCTGTGTCTCACGGGCTGCACGACGCTGCGCATCAGCAGCCGGGACCACCTGACTGAGAGCGGCTCCTCGCTGATGACCTCGCTGTCGCCGGACGAGGCGTCGAGGGGGCTGGTGGAGCAGTTCGGCAAGCGCGGATACCCGCTGTTGGATCGCCGCCAGGTCTCGGGCGCCGAGACGGTCCTCAAGTTCAAGGGCAGCCGGGCCACGATCACCCACGTCTCCCGCGGGAGCGGGGGCACCGCCGTCGTCGGGTCGGTCTTCTACGCGCGGATCGCCACCGGGAGTGGACAGAGCCGGATCGCCCTGCTGGGCAAGCCGACCCTGAACGGCGACGAGGTCTGCAGCGATTGGGACGCCGATCGCAGCCTGACGGTCGACCCCTGCGAGTCGCGGATCTTCTCGGTGGACCCCTCCAGGAACGAGATGACGGGGCGGGAGGAGGCGGAGGTCATCCAGGGCGTGACGGTGGAGCTGGAGGTGAACGGCACGGCCATGCGGCCGCCCGGCCCGTACCTGGTGTCCGAGGTCGGGACGCCCCAGCACGCGTCCGCGCCGGCCGCACCCCAGGGCCCCTGCGTGCGGAGGCTGGGCGAGACCAACGCGGCCGCCCTGGAGCGCTGCAGCGGCGGGTGAAGGCGCGGCTGCACCTCCGGGGCGACGAGTTGGAGAGCTTCCGGCGCGGACTTTGCCGCCGAGGCACAGGCCGTCCTTCGTAGACGCAATCTCCGAAGAGTTTGGCGAGTGAAGCGCGGCGAGATCTGGACCGCGTCCGGCGGGAAAGACGACGCCGGCAAACCGCGACCGGTGGTCATCGTGCAGGGCGATCACTTCGACGCGACCTCAGCCATCACCGTTTGCCCGGGTACGAGCGATCCAACCAAAGCGCCGCTCTTCCGCATCCTGGTCGAACCAAGCACCTTGAACGGCCTCGCGAGCGCATCACGGTTGATGGTGGACAAGGTCATCACGGTCCCCAAGGCAAAGCTGCCTCTTCGCCGGCCGTAGATTTCGATCACTGCATTTGTGCCGATGTCCATCGCGCACGGCGCTCCCGGAGCTCGAACGGGGAGCTGCTCCTGACGACAAATAAGACAGGTCCTCCTCGAAGGTGAAGGAGATCGCGGAGGCGGGGCCTGACGGGTATCGCACGGCTCCGGAGATCGAAACGGCTCTGGTCCGACTTCCCGCCATCTTCAGGGAAAGGGCTTGCTCGGTAGGCTCGAGCTCCGCCGACTGGGCCTCCTGGTCCAGGAGTGCCCGTATTCCCAGCCTGAGGCGTGCTCAATAGTGAGCACCCGCCGTAAGGGCGGCGTGCTGTAATGGATTTGTGACGGATTCAGCCAACGGCAAGACCGTGCTTGAGCAGCACGAGCGCGAAGACGCCGTGATCCTGCTCCCACCGAGACCACCGCCAGGCCTGGAATCGATGATCCGCGAAGCAACCGCGGTTTGCCCGACCAAGTCGATTGTGGTGACGGCTCAGGCCTGACCGATGGGCGTCGGAATCGAGGCGATCAACGTCTACGCCGCCCGCATGTCGCTCGACGTGCGGCAGCTGTTTCAGCAGCGCGGGTTGGACATGCAGCGCTTCGGAGACCCGGTGACGGACGCCGTCAACCCGGCCAAGCCCATGGTTGGCGCGCTTTCGCCGGCCGGGCGCGCTCGAATCGAGTTGCTGATCGCGGGCACGGAGTCGGCCTCCACGACCACGCAAGAGCTCTTCGACACGTGAGGTGTCGGCATGTGGAGCAGCCCTGGGCAATCGCCCAAGTTCATTCCCGGTCAATTCTGCCGGCAGCTGAGCGCGCACCTGACGAGTCACTGCATCTCGAGGCGACTCAGCCTGAACGAGACCCTCTACGCGTGCGGAGAGGAGAACCGCAACATCTACCTGATCGAGAGTGGTTACCTGAAGATGCTGATGCTCTATCAGGACGCGCGGGAGTGCTTGCTGGACATCTGCACGTCGGGAGAAATCATTGGCGAGTCGTGCCTGCTCGGTGACGAGCGGATGGAGATGGTCACCGCGATGACGCCGTGCGAGCTGCGCTCGATCCCGCGCGCGGAGTTCATTGATATTGTATTCAAGAACAAGCTGGTCGAAGAGTGCCTCCGGCACCTGGCCGCCAGGCTGTCGGAGCAACGGCAGATCATCGCTCAGTTCGTCACCGCCGACAGCGAGCGCCGCCTGGCCGCGACCCTGCTGCGGCTGGCGCGCAAGCTGGGCAGACAGCATGGCGGTGGCCTGTTGATGATCAACGAGAGGATAACGCAAGTGGATCTGGCCCAGATCATCGGGACGACGCGGTCGCGGGTTGGATGCTTCCTGAAGCGTTTCCGGGAGGCGCGCCTGATCGAGACCAGCTCGCCGTCGGTGCTGCTCGTCAACGAGG
>DASRBA010000417.1:0-2326 GCA_035637895.1 Myxococcaceae bacterium | reverse complement strand
GGTGGGAACGGGGCTGGCCTTTGGCGAGCACGCGGGCCGTTGGCTGCCGGCGGTTGCCGCGCTCGTGGGAGCGCTGTTCATCCAGATCGGCACCAACTTCACCAACGACTACTACGACTTCAAGAAGGGCGCGGACACCGCGGAGCGGGTGGGGCCGACGCGGGTGACGCAGAGCGGGCTGATCGCCCCGGACGCGGTGCTGCGGGCGGCGGTGCTGTCGTTCGTGCTGGCGATGGCGGTGGGCGTCTACCTGGTGGCGATCGCCGGCTGGCCGATCCTGGTGGCGGGGGTGCTCTCGGTGGCGTGCGGGTACGCGTACACCGGCGGGCCGTACCCGCTGGGCTACCACGGGCTGGGCGACCTGTTCGTGTTCGTCTTCTTCGGGCTGGTGGCGGTGGCCGGGACGTACTTCGTGGAGGCGGGCGCGCTCGCGGCGCCGGCGCTGGTCGCGGCGGTGCCGGTGGGCGCGCTGGGGACGGCGATCCTGGCGGTGAACAACCTGCGGGACGTGGCGACGGACGCGAAGGCGGGGAAGCGCACGCTGGTGGTGCGGCTGGGCATCCCGTCCGGCCGCGCGGAGTACGTGGCCATGCTGGGCCTGGCGTTCGTCACGCCGCTGGTGTTCTGGCTGGCGGGGTGGGCGAGCGCGCCGGTCCTGGTGGCATGGCTGGCGATCCCGGCCGCCATCCCCCCGCTCCGGCGCGTCCTGAAGGAGGGTGGGGCGGCGCTCAACCCGGCGCTCGGGGAGACGGCGCGACTCCAGATCGTGTTCTCGGTGCTGCTCTCGGTCGGGCTGCTGCTGGGCCGGTGATCGCGTGCACGTCGCCGTCCAGCCGATCGCGCTCGACCTGAAGGCCCCACTCGTCACGGGGCGCGCCACCGTCGAACGGCGCCGCGGCTTCCGCGTCGAGATCCGCGAGGGGGCGCGCGTCGGGCTCGGGGAGGCGACGCCGCCGGAGGAGCTCGGCCGCGACACGGTCGCCGCGGCGGAGCGGGCGCTGCAGGAGGCGCTGGCGCCGCTCTCCAGCGCCACCGCCCCTCAGTCCATCCCCGAGCTCCGCGCGTTCATGATGGAGCTCGCGCCGCTCGCGTCCTCGGCATCCACCCGACACGCCGTCGAGCTGGCGCTGCTGGACCTTGTGGCGAAGGCGCGAGGCGTCCCCCTGCGCCTCCTCCTCTCCGCCGCCGCCCGCCCGCGCGTCCGCGTGAACGCGCTGATCTCCAGCGCAGACGAGGCCGCCGCCGCCGCCGACCGCGGCTTCGACACCCTGAAGCTGAAGGTGGGCGGCCGACCCGTCGCCGAAGACATCGGCCGGGTGAAGGAGATCCGCGCCCGGCTCGGCCGCGGCATCCGCCTCCGCATCGACCCGAACGGCGCCTGGTCCGAACCCGAGGCCGTCCGCGCGCTCCAGGCCCTCGCCCGCTTCGACCTCGAGCTCTGCGAGCAACCCGTCCTCGACCCCGACGCCATGCTCCGCGTCCGCGCCGAGACGCGCATCCCCATCGCCGCCGACGAGTCCCTCGCGCTCCCCTCGTGGCAGCCCGCGCTCGCGGCCGGCAACGTCGACGTCCTCGTCCTCAAGCCCATGGTCCTCGGCGGGCTCCTCCCCGCGCTGGACCTCGCCGCCGAAGCCCACCACTCCGAGACCGGCGCCTACGTCACCTCCAGCATCGACGGCGAGATCGCCCGCGCCGGCGCCGCCCACCTCGCTGCCGCCATCCCCCAGACCGCCTGGGCCCACGGGCTCGCCACCGGCGAGCTGCTCCGCGATCCGGGGGCCGCCGCCTGGCTCACCCCCGCCCGCGGCGAGCTGCTGCTGCCGGACGCGCCGGGGCTCGGCCTCTGAACAAGACAAGACGCCGCGCCCCACCCCCGAACCCAGGGAGTGGAGCGCGGCGCGCTCCCTACACCTTTCCCGCCCTTACTTGACCGTGACGCTCGCCACGGCCGAACAGGTGTTCGTCCTGCTCATGCACACCCGGTAGTTGTACGTGCCGCCGTGGTCCGCCACATCCTGGTGCGACCCATCGTTCGCGGTGGTCACCAGCATCACCCCGTTCCGGTACACGTCCACCGAGCTCCCGGTGGCGCCGGACCACGCCAGGTTCACGAGCCGATCACCCTTGCTCTTGTCGGTGCTGGCGGTGAGGCCGATCAGCGTGACGGTCTGCGACTGGGTGTTGGTCTTCCCCTGGCTGTCCGTCACCGTCAGCGACACCTCGTACGTGCCGGGCGCCGCGAAGGTGTGGACCGGGTCGCGCAGCGTCGCGCCGTACCCGTCACCGAACGCCCACGACCAGGAGGCCATGGTGCCGTCCGGATCGA
>DASRBA010000416.1:0-35981 GCA_035637895.1 Myxococcaceae bacterium | reverse complement strand
GTGGAGGACCTGGGCCCGGAGGTGGCGCCGTCCGCCACCTCGTTGATGGAGGCGCGGGGGGAGAAGGTCCCGCGCGCCCTCTTCGCCGCCGCGCTCTTCGGGCGGCTGGAGCAGCGGCTGGACCAGCACGCCCGCGACGGGTTCGCGCCCATCCAGAAGGCGTGGCGCCAGATGTCGTCCACGCTGGGGCAGGAGGTGCTGGTCCGCACCGACCGCGCCGAGCTGCGCGGGGTGGCCGAGGACATCGACGATCTGGGCGCGCTGGTGCTGCGCCTGCCCGGCGGCGGCGTGGAGCGGGTCCTGGCCGGGGACGTGGAGCAGGTGCGAGGCAAGCGGTAGTGCTTGCGGGTCCGGGGCCCGCGAGTACAGTGCGCGCCCCGTAAACCTCCCAACCCGGAGAATCCATGAACGTCTCGAAGCTGTGCCGAGCCGCCGCGGTCGCAGTCGCCCTCTTCAGCCTCCCCGCCCTCGCCAAGCCGCCCGCCGGCTGCGAGGCCATGGCGGACAACGCCAAGGTGAAGGCCGCGCTGCAGGCGGTGGTGAAGGAGGGCGCCGCGGGCAACGGCGGCCTGGGCACCGAAATGTGGGCCACCCTGGTGAACCGCGACGGCCTCGTCTGCGTGGTGGCGTTCAGCGGCGCGGGCCGCGGCGACCAGTGGCCGGGCAGCCGGCAGATCTCGGCGGAGAAGGCGAACACCGCCAACGCGTTCAGCCTGCCGGGCCTGTCCCTCTCCACCGCCAACCTGTTCGCGCCCACCCAGCCGGGCGGCAGCCTCTACGGCCTGCACTACACCAACCTCGCCGACGCGAACGTGATCTACGCCGGCCCCGCGGAGAAGTACGGCACCGCGGAGGACCCGATGGTGGGCAAGCGCCCGGGCGGCATCGTCGCCTTCGGCGGCGGCCTGGCGCTCTACGACGACAAGGGCCACCTGGTGGGCGCGCTGGGCGTGAGCGGCGACACCGCGTGCGCGGACCACGTCATCGCGTGGAAGCTCCGCAAGGCGCTCAAGCTGGACTTCGTCCCCAAGGGCCTGGGGGCGACCGACAACATGATCCTCGACTACAAGGCGGGCGCCAGCGCGGGCGGCTTCGGCCACCCCAGCTGCAGCCCTCAGGTGGAGGCGATCATCAACAAGCTGCCGGAGACCCAGGCGATCAGCAAGCCGGCTCCCGCGCCCGAGAAGAAGCCGTAGGTCTCCGGGGGTAGACTGCCGGCCGGGATGCTGCTCGCGATCGACGTCGGCAACACCAACACCGTGCTCGGGGTGTACGAGGGCCGAAAGCTGCTGGAGCACTGGCGGCTGGAGACCCACCCCAACCGCACGGACGACGAGTACGGCATCCTGGTCCGGCAGCTGCTGCAGCACGTCCGGATCGACGGCGACAAGGTCAAGGCGGTGGCGGTCTCCAGCGTCGTCCCGCCCATGCAGCGGGCGCTGGAGCGGATGGCGCGGCGGTACTTCAACGCCGCGCCCATGTTCGTCGGCCCCGGGGTGAAGACCGGGATGCCCATCCTCTGCGACAACCCGCGCGAGGTGGGCGCGGACCGGGTGGTCAACGCCGTGGCCGCCTACGAGAAGGTGAAGGGCGCGCTGATCGTGGTCGACTTCGGCACCGCCACCACCTTCGACGCGGTGAGCGCCAAGGGCGAGTACCTGGGCGGGTCCATCTGCCCGGGCGTCGCCATCTCCCTGGAGGCGCTGGTCACCCACGCCTCCAAGCTGCCGCGGGTGGAGCTGGCCCGGCCGCCGCACGTGGTGGGCCGCAACACCGTCCACTCCATGCAGTCCGGCCTGGTGTTCGGCTACGTGTCGCTGGTGGACGGGCTGTGCGCGCGGATGCAGGAGGAGCTGGGCGCGTCCATGCGGGTCATCGCCACCGGGGACCTCGCCCCCCTGGTGGCCTCCGAGTCCAAGGCCATCCACGAGGTGGACGAATTCCTGACCCTGGACGGCCTGCGCATCATCCACGAGAGGAACCACGCACCATGAGCGATCAAGCGCAGCCCGCCCCGGCGGGCGGCGAGGGCTGTCCGATCAACTCGGAGTTCCTGCCCCCCAACATGCGCAAGCACGTGGACCCCAAGGCCCCGGTCCCGCTGCGCATGATGGCCGCCAAGAGCCTGGTGCCGCTGTCGCCGCCCGACATGGTCGGCGCGCTGTTCATGCTCACGTACGACCCCGACCAGGCCGTGCGCGACACCGCGGCGAAGACGGCCGTCGGGCTGCCGGACCGCATCTTGTCCACCGCGCTGCGCGACGAGGGGGTGAAGGCGCCGGCGCTGGGCTACTTCCTCCGCGCGCTGGCGGGCAAGGAGCAGTACGAGGAGCCGCTCATCCTCAACGCCACCACGCCCGACGAGGACGTGGCGGCGTGCGCGCTGCGGTGCTCGGCCAAGGTGGCGGAGATCATCAGCCAGAACCAGCTGCGCATCCTCCGCCACACGGACATCATCCGCCAGCTCTGCCAGAACCCGAACGCCTCCCCGGCGCTGATCGACTCCGTGTGCGACTTCGCGGTCCGCTCCGGCGTCGTCCTCGACGACGTGCCCCAGATCCAGGCCGCGCGGGTGCGCGTGTTCGGAGAGGAGGCGCTGGAGCAGCCGCCCGACCCCGGCCCCACCGCGGACGACGTGATGGCCGAATACGCCGGCCTCGCCGAGGAGGGCGCGCCGCCGATGGAGGAGGGGAAGCGGCTCACCCTCACCCAGAAGATCATGAAGATGAGCGTGGCGGAGAAGGTCAAGCTCGCCACGGTGGGGAACAAGGAGGCGCGCTCGCTGCTGGTGCGCGACTCCAACCGGCTGGTCTCGGTGGCGGCGGTGCGCAGCCCGCGGATCACCGACGGCGAGATCCTCACCATCGCCAACAACCGCGCCGCGCCGGACGAGGTGCTGCGCGTGATCTACATGAACCGGGAGTGGACCAAGATGTACCCGCTCAAGGTCGCCCTGGTGAAGAACCCGAAGACGCCGTCCGGGATCGCGATGAGGTTCCTCGGCACCCTGCGCGAGTCGGAGGTGAAGGACCTGGCCCGCAACAAGAACGTCCCCTCCGGCATCCAGATGCAGGCGAAGAAGATGATGGACAAGAAGAGCGGCCCGAGGAAGTAGGACGGCGGACGACGTGAAGATCACCACCTGGAACGTGAACGGCATCCGCGCCCGCGAGGCGCAGCTGCTGGAGTGGGTGCAGCGCGAGCGGCCGGACGTGATCTGCCTCCAGGAGGTGAAGGCGTCCCCGGAGGACGTGCCCCCCTCGCTGTGCAACCTGGAGGGGTACTGGTGCTACTGGCACGGGTACAAGGGCTACTCCGGCGTCGGGCTGCACCTTCGCCGGGAGATGTTCCCGGTCAAGCCCGCCTTCTCGCACCCTCCCTTCGACACCGAGCAGCGCGTCGTCTGCGCCCAGGTGGACGACCTGCTGATCGCGTCCATCTACGTGCCGAACGGGGGCAAGGACTACCCGGCCAAGGAGCGGTTCCTGGAGGCGCTCGACCAGTTCGTGGCGGCGCAGCTGGGAGCGGGCGCGCGCCTGATCCTGTGCGGGGACCTCAACGTGGCGCGGGAGCCGCGAGACGTGCACGAGAAGCTCCGCGACCCCAAGGAGGTCGGCCAGACGCCGGTGGAGCAGGCGATGCTGGAGCGGATCATCGGCCGCGGGTTGGTGGACCTGCTCCGGCACTACGACCCGGCCAACGACCAGCTGTTCACCTGGTGGGCGCCGTGGCGGAAGTACCGCGAGCGCAACATCGGGTGGCGGCTGGATTACGTGCTGGCGTCGAAGGCGGTGGCGGAGAAGGCGGAGGGGTGCCGGTCGTTCCGCGAGTTCGGCGCGTCCGACCACGCGCCGGTGGTGGCCACGTTCCAGCCGGGGCTGGTGAAGGTGCCGGACGTGGTCCCGGAGGTTCCGGCGGAGCCACCACCACCGCCGCCGCCCGCGGGTCAGCTCTCCCTGGACCTGGGCGGCAAGTCAGGGTGAGGAGGCGCGGTGGCGCTGGCGCTCCTCGGAGCGCGCCTTGAGGTTGGCGAGGCTCTCGTCGAACCGCTTGGTGAGGTCGGACTCCACCATCGGGCCGAAGTAGCGGCCGAGGTAGCTGTTGGTGAAGTCCACCTCGTCGCGCCAGGTGACCTTCGTCCCCGGGCCGTCCGGCTCGAACGTGATCCGCCCGTCTATTCCGACCTTCATCTGGTCGAGTTGGAGGTGGAACTTCACGCCGTGCTGAGGGTCGCCCTCCAGGATCCGCAGCGAGCCGGGGCCTCCTCCGTTCTCCGGCTCCCACTTCTGGATGGCGCCCGGGCCGACCTCGGGGCCCTCGTAGGTGGGCTTGAAGGTGGGGTCCCGGCGCGGGTTCCAGGCCGTCCACTCCGGCCAGGCGCGCAACATGGCGACGTCCGGGTAGATCAGCTCGGGGGTGGCGGCGATGGTCACCGACCGCTCGGAGGCGACTTTCTTGGGGAGGACCAGGCCCGCGCCCCCCAGGACCAGCGCCAAGGCCACGACAATGATCAGGATCCGGCGTTTCATGGGGTACTTACGGTACCTTAGATGTCAGGAAACTTGGTCCTGGTTTTGCCGGAGAATGCCGGCATAGAAGTGCGGCTCTCCCTGGTTTTCCTTCAGGTTTTCGATGATCTCAGGCGTACGGAAGACTACCCCGCAGCCGACGTCCACCGGCACGGCTCAAGCGCAGCAGCCCGCCCCCTCCCAGGTGGGCCGCGGCGGCGGTAGCGCCGGGGACGCGTCGACGTTCGATTCCACTCCAACCACCACGCCGCCGCCGGTCACCACGACGCCGGACCAGACGACGACGCCGACGCAGACCACCACGCCGACGCAAACGACGACGCCGACCCAGACCACCACGCCGACCCAGACCACGCCTGGGACGGACACGGTCCCGACGCCTCCGGCGCCTCCCGCGTGGTCCTTCTCCTCCACCATCAACGCGGACCGCGCCAAGGCCACCCGCGACGCGCTCAACAAGTACGCCGCCGGCGACGAGAAGGCGGCGGCGCGCCTCACCCCGACGATCATCGACGCGCTGGTGAACGGGGTCGGAACGCCCAAGTCCCAGTCCATCCTCGGGCAGGAGGGCGTGCTCGGCCGCCGCCAGGCGATGGACGCCGCCCGCGCGCTCACCGGGATGCCGCAGGCCGCGTACGACCAGGTCTCCGCGATGCTGGACCAGGCCGGCCAGGGCCCGGACGGCAAGGTGGTGGACGGCGCCAGCCCCGACACCGAGCGCGCGCTCATCCTCAAGGCGGCCGCGGCGCGCACCGCGCCCCTGGGCGACGCCAACGCGCAGGAGCAGGCGGTGGGCGAGCTCCAGTGGTTCTCCAACACCATCCGCGGGCAGGGCCGCGACCAGGTCATCCAGCAGACCTCCGTGGTGGACGTCGACGACACCAAGAACACCTCCACCGCCAACCCGCTGGACTCCACCGTCACCAACGACCAGAAGGCGGACAACGACGGCTACGCGCAGCGCTTCACCAGCTCCTGCGCGCCCGCGGTGGCCGCCATGGTGCGCGGCGAGGCGGACCCGGTGTTCGCGCTGATGCTCAACGCGGACGGGCTGCAGAACAACGACCCCACCTCGGACGGGTCCAGCCTGGAGAAGGCGGTGCTGCAGAAGGACCGCTTCTTCAATGACACGAACCCGGACGTGCAGCTCACCCCGGATCAGCTGGCGGCGTTCAGGAAGGACGGCTCCCTGCCTCCCGGCGTCGAGCACAAGACCGGCGAGGCCGTCTCCCGCGTGGGCCAGCAGGCCCGCAAGGTGATGGACGAGAAGCTGGACGAGGCCGTCGCCGCCGGGACCATCACCAAGCCCCAGGCCGAGGCGCTCCGCAAGGACACCCAGGGCGGCACCCTCACGGACGCGGAGAGCACGGACCGCGACGCGGCGCTGAAGGCGGTGCGCGACGCCAACGGCAACCACCCCACCGATTTCGAGCTGAAGGCGATGCGCGGGGACAAGCCGCGCGAGGACTTCATGCTGATGGCCCACGCGCTCCGCGACCTGGCCAGCGGCGTCACCAACACCGACTACTGGGACTTCAACGCCGGCAAGTCGATGGACGGGCCGATGCTGGACAAGATGGAGAAGGTCCTCAGCTCCGGGGTGGATCTCCCGGCCCGGCTCTCCACGCCGGGGCAGGACGGCGGGCACTTCATCATGTTCACGGACGTGCGGAACCAGGGGGGCGAGCGCGAGTTCCTCGCCTCCGACCCGTGGTCCGGCCGCTCCACCTGGCTGAAGGAGTCCGACCTGGTCAACCCGAAGTCCGACTGGCCGCGCCGGGAGTTCAACGTCTTCTGGCAACAGGTCACGGACGTGTTCGCGCCGATTGACTTCATCAAGCCGGACGGCCAGTAGTCCGGCGGGTGAACGAGCTCCACGTACATCCGAAAGCGACGGTCGATGAGGGCGCCCGCGTCGGCGCCGGGACCCGCGTCTGGGCCAACGCGCACGTGATGGCCGGCGCGGAGGTCGGCGCCGGCTGCAACCTCGGTGAAGGCGTGTTCGTCGAGGCCGGCGCGGTGATCGGCGACGAGGTCACGATCAAGAACGGCGTGCAGGTCTGGGAGGCCGTCCGCGTCGGGAACAAGTGCTTCCTCGGGCCGAACGCCACCTTCACCAACGACGTCTTCCCCAGGTCGTGGAAGCGGCCGAAGGAGTCGTGGCTGACCGCCACCGCGCTGGAGGAGGGCGCCACGCTGGGCGCCAACGTCACCGTGGTCGCGGGGGTGACGATCGGCCGCTACGCGATGGTGGGGGCCGGCGCGGTGGTGACGCGCGACGTGCCCGCGTACGCGCTGGTGTTCGGCAACCCGGCTCGGGTCCGGGGGTGGGTGTGCGAGTGCGGGCCGAAGCTGGCGCTCCGGGCGGGGAAGGCGACGTGCGCGGCGTGCGGGAAGCGCTGGGTGCTGAAGGGGAAGGCGCTCACGAGTGGATCCCTAGCCTCCGCGCGGCAGCGCCGGCGAGCAGCGGCGACACCGCCGAAGGGGAAGGCGCTCACGACCGCAGACCCAGCCGCAGCAAGACGAGCGGCCGCAAGATCGACCACCAGCCGGTGATGGGCGCCATCTTCGTCTGCCCGGCCTTCCGCGGCGGGTACGTCTTGGTGCAGGGCACCTCGGCGGTGCGGTAGCCGAGCGTGATCGCCTTGTAGAGCAGGTACGGCTCCAACTCGTACTGATCGAGCCACGGCTGGTCGAGCCTGATCCGCGGGTCCTCGAGCAGCGTGGCGCGGAGGGCGCGGAAGCCGTTGGTGCTCTCGGTGAGGCGGCGGCCGACGCAGGCGGAGAAGAGGAGCGGGTGGACCCGCGTCGCGATCCGCCGGTACGCCGGCATGTCGCCGAAGGTCTGCGCCTTGAGGAAGCGGCTGCCCTGCACGAAGTCGGCCTCGCCGCGGACGATGGGCCCCACCAGGTCGGGGATCTCCTCCGGCTCGTCCTTGTCGTTGCCGGCCATCACCACGATGACGTCGGCGCCGCGCGCGCGCGCTTCCTGGAACCCGCGGCGGATGGCGGCGCCCACGCCCATCACCCGGCCCAGGCGGACTACCGTGGCGCCGCGCGACTCCGCCGCCGCGGCCGATCCGTCCGTGGACCCGTCGTCGATCACCAGCAGCTCGTCGGCGATCGGCCGGCGCATCCCCCGGACGCGCTCCACCACGCGCGCGATCTTCGCCTCCTCGTCGAGGCACGGGGCGATGACGGCGATCTTCTTGCCGTCCAGCATCAACCCGCCAGCGCGGCCCGGAGCGCGTCCGCCACGCGCTGCTGCTGCTCCGGGGTGATCTCCGCGTACATCGGGAGGGAGAGGATCTCCTTCGCCGCCCGTTCCGTGTGCGGGAAGTCGCCCTCCTTGTGGCCCAGCGCCTTGTACGCGCCCTGCAGGTGGATCGGCACCGGGTAGTGCACGCCCGCGCCGATGCCATGGTCCTGGAGGGACTTCAGCACCTGGTCGCGCCCGGGCACGCGCACCACGTAGAGGTAGAAGATGGGCTCGTTCCCCTCCATCGTCTCCGGGAGCTGGGCGCCGGGGATGCCGCGGAGGAGCTCGTCGTAGCGGCGCGCGGCCTGGCGCCGCTGCTCGTTCCACGCCGCCAGGTGCTTCAGCTTGGCGCTCAGCACCACCGCCTGGAGCGAGTCCAGCCGCGAGTTGAAGCCCTGCTCGGGGTGGTAGTACTTCACGTCGCTGCCGTAGTTGCGCAGCGCGCGGATCCGCTTCTCCAGGTCCGCGTCGCGCGTCAGCACCGCCCCGGCGTCGCCCGCGGCCCCCAGGTTCTTGCTCGGGTAGAAGCTGGTGGGGGCGGCGATCCCGGAGGCGCCGATGCTCGCGCCGCGCCGCTTTGCCCCCTGCGCCTGCGCGGCGTCCTCGATCAGCGGGAGGCCGGGGAGCGCCTGCTGCAGCGCCTCCATCGGCGCCAACTGCCCGAACAGGTGCACCGCGATGGCGGCCTTCGTCCTCGGCGTGCGGCGCTCGGCGGCGCGGGCGGGGTCGATCAGCTGGTAGCGCGGGTCCACGTCCACCAGCACCGGCGTGGCGCCCGCGCGCGAGACCGCCAGCGCGGTGGCGATGAAGGTGTTGGCGGGGAGGATGACCTCGTCCCCCGGTCCGATGCCCGCGGCGCGCAGCACCAGCTCGATGGCGTCGGTGCCGTTGGCCACCCCGATGCAGTGGGGGACGGCGCAGAAGCGCGCGAAGGCCTCCTCGAACGCCTGCACCTCCTTGCCGAGGATGTAGGCGCCGGTGGCGAAGATCTGGTCGATCGCGGCTTTGACTTCATCCGCCACCTGCCGGTGCTGCGCCGGGAGATCGACCAGCGGGATCATCGGCTCACCGCCTCTTCACGCCCGCCGTTCTTCATCGATCTCGAGGCCGCCTCCAGCGCCCGCACCACCGCCGCCGCCGCGCGCCCGCCGCCGATGGGCGGAGTGCCCTTGATGATGCAGTCCAGGAAGTGCTCGCACTCGGCGCGGAGCGGTTCGCCCACCGGCACCCTGGGGATCAGGATGTCGCCCTCGCGGACCTGGCTGCGGAAGGCCGCGTAGGTGTCCGTGTAGGGCTGCGACTTCTGCTCCGTCACGTGCTTGTCGTAGATGCGCACCGGCTCCAGCGACTGCATGTCGTCGAACGTCAGCATCCGCCGGTCCCCGATCACGCTCACCAGCCGGTCCTTGCGCGGGTTGAGCCAGCTGGCGTGGATGTGGACCAGCACGTCGTTCGGGTAGCGGAAGGTGAGGAAGGTCGCGTCGGCGAGGCCGGGGTTGATCCACGCGCCGCCCACCGCGTTCACGACGAGCGGCTCCGCCGACAGCCAGTGGTTGGCCACCGAGAGGTCGTGCGCCGCCAGGTCCCACGCCGCGTCCACGTCCCCGCGGATCGGCCCCAGGTTGGTGCGGGTCATGGAGATGTAGTGCACGCGGCCCAGGTACCCGTCCGCCAGGTACGCCTTCACGCGCTGGACGGCCGCGTTGTGGAGGAAGACGTGGCCCACCACCAGCACCCGCTGCTTCTGCTCCGCCAACGCGCACAGCTCCTCGGCGTGCGCGGAGGTGGTGGCGATGGGCTTCTCCACCAGCACGTGCTTGCCGGCGGAGAGCGCCGCCCGCCCCAGCGCGTGGTGGGTGGAGCTGGGGGTGGCGATCACCACCGCGTCCACGGCGGAGTCTCCGATCGCCTGGTCCGCCTCGCCGCTCACCTGGATGTCGGGGAAGCGCTGGCGGACCTGCTCCAGCCGGGCCGGGTCCCGGTCCACCACCCAGGCCACGCGAGACCGCTCCCCGGTGGCGAAGTTGCGGATCAGGTTCGGGCCCCACTGGCCCGCTCCGATGACGGCGACGCGAATCATGGCGGCGCACCCTAGAGGACGCGGCCCCGGCGAGAAAGCGCGAACCTTGCCATACTGGCGGTGGAGGCCCCCGGCATGGATCTGGATTCGCTGCGATCTCAGAGAGAGGAGATGCTCGAGCAGGTCCTGAGAGGTCCCGGCGTGGTGAGCGCCGAGCTCCGCCAGGCCGCCGCCGCCGGGAAGGGGCTTCCGCCCGACCTCGCCGCGTTCGTGGAGAAGGTCCACCGGCACGCGTACCAGGTCACGGACGAGGAGGTCGCGGCGCTCCAGGCCAGGTACGGGGACGACGCGGTGTACGAGATCGTCGTCGCCGCCGCGCTCGGCGCCGCGGACCAGCGGCACCAGGCGGGGATGCGGGCGCTGGTGGAGGCCACGAGCGCGAGCGCGCCCCGCGGGGAGGAGGCGGCATGAGGCTCGCCCGGGTCGAGCACGGTCACGCGTTCAAGGAGAAGCTGATCCTGTGGCTGCTGGGCGTGATCGCCGGGGCGAGGGCGCCCGGCGTGCTCCGCACCATCCTCTACCGGCCGTCGTTCTGGGGGAAACGCCAGGCCCCCATCAACCAGCGCGTGATGCGCGGCCCCTCCGAGTGGTCGGTGGGCGAGCGCGAGATCTTCGCCGCCTTCGTGTCCCGCCTCAACCAGTGCCCCTTCTGAACCCAGGCCCACTCCGCGGTCGCGGAGCTGGCCCTGGGGAAGGAGCTCACGGAGCAGGTGCTGAAGGACTACCGGACCGCGCCCATCGACGAGCGGCTGCGAGGGGCGCTCGGGTACCTGGAGCTGGTGACGCTGACGCCGGAGCGGGTGACCGCGGACGACGCGCGGGCCGCGCTGGCCAAGGGGGTGTCGCCGCAGGCGCTGGCCCAGGCGCTGGACGTGGCGTTCGTGTTCAACACGTTCGACCGCCTCGCGGACGCGCTGGGGTGGGAGATCCCCCCGCCCGAGGAGCTCCGGAAATGGGGGAAGTTCCTCCTCCAGAGGGGCTACGGGGGTTAGCCGGGGTAGATGGTCCCCGCCTCGACGAAGCAGAGCGGGTTCTGCCACGGGTCCTCGGCGTAGAAGGAGCGCTCGCCCCAGGGGCGGACGCGGATCTCGCCGCCGGGCTCGCCGTGGATGGATTCGGAGGAGAGGCACTTCAGGCCCTGCGCGCGCGCGAACGCCGCGTCGAGGTCCTTCACCGTGAAGTACAGCGCCTTCGCCGCGGTGTGTGGTTTGCCCTGGGAGGAGACGTCCAGCACCTGGAGCGTCACCCCGCCGGCGTCGAAGTAGCAGCGTGAGCCCGCCTGCACCCGGCCCTGGGCTCCGAAGAGGGTGCCGTAGAACCTCGCCGCCTCGTCCAGGTTCCCCACCTCGACGTTGAGGCGGAAGAGCACGGGCACGTCGGCGGCGGGCTTCGCGGGCTTCTTCTTCGCGGTGGTCGTCGCGGGCTTCCTCACCTGCTGCTTCTTCTTCGCTGCCATTTCGGTCCTCCTCCGGGGTTTCCGTTCGGGTCCTTCTGAAACCAGTCCAGCCAGTCGCGGGCCAATCGCAGCCGCCGGCGGTCGAGGCGGTAGATCCGCGTCCGCCCCTGCTTCTCCGGGTGCAGCAGCCCCGCCGACACCAGCACGCCCAGGTGGCGGGTGGTGGTGGGCCAGGCGTGCTGGAACATGGCGGCGATGGCCCCGGCGGTCATCTCGCCGCCCTCGAAGTTCAGGGTGAGCAGGATGCGCCGGCGGACCGGATGGGCGAGGGCGGTGAAGACCGCCTCGTAGGTGTCGCTGGCGTCGTCCGTCATCGGCGCGGACATTTAGCGTGAGGGCTTAGCATTGTCCAGGTAAATTTAGCCAAGATGCTAAGCGAAATCCGGAGCGGCCGGCCGCGCGTACCGGGGTGGGGCACATGACGAGGAGGCGCAAGGTCATGGCCGATGTGTCCCTACAGGGTCCCACGATGACGGACGAGGCACGGCGGCGCGCGAGGGTGAGGAACATCGCCCTCGCGCTCCTGGAAGGCGCGAGCGACCTCGCGTCGGCGGTGGAGTTGGTGAAGGTCCTGCTGGAGGTGGAGATCGCCTACCAGCGGGTGCGCGCGCCGGCGGTGACGGTGGGCTCCCGGAGGCGCTGAAGGAAACGCCGGCGGGCCTGGGCGGCAGATGGCGCTGCGCAGATGGCGCAGCGTTGCGCGATCCGCGCGGTGGGGAGAACCGTGATTTGCTGCGCGGGATGACCGCTGACGAGCTGCGGGCGCGTGCGGCCCAGATGAGGGAGCGGAACGAGCGCGAGGACCACGCCGGCGCGCTCGCGCTGTGGCCGCCGCCGGCGGGCGACGAGGGCGCGGCGCGGGAGCACGTGGACGTCGCCAAGGCGGTGGCGATCCAGAAGGACAAGGGCCGGCGCCTGCTGGAGCGGTTGACCGAGGCGCGAGACCTGGTGGCGCCCTACCTGCCGGCGAGCGCCACCCCGGACACCTTCGGGACGATGGGCGGGATCGTCCGCGCTCTCTACGAGATCGACCTCCGGGAAGATCACCTGACCGAGGCGCTGGACTACTACCGGCGCGGTCACCAGCTGGACGCGGAGCAGGGATGGCCGGCGCTCGGGTACCCCGGGATCAACGTCGCCTTCGTCACCGACCAGATCGCGGCGCTGTCTTCGGAGGGGCGGGTGCCCCGGCGCAGCGAGGTCGCGGACGGCATCCGGCGCACGCTGATCGAGCAGCTCCCGGCGAAGGTGCCGCCCGGCGGGCGCGGCTACTGGGTGCTGGTCACCATCGCCGAGGCGCACTTCGGCCTGCGCGACTACGCCGCCGCCCGGCCGTTCCTGGAGGAGGCGTCGAAGCGGCAGCCCGCGGAGTGGATGCGCGAGACCACCGGCCGGCAGCTCGCCGCCCTGGCGCGGCTGCAGGAGGGGAAGGTCATCCCCAAGGCGGCGGTCGACGCGCTGGAGGCGCTCTTCGAGGGCCGGGCGAACGGGCTGTGGTCGGCGGTGATCGGCAAGCTCGGGCTGGGACTTTCCGGTGGCGGGTTCCGCGCGTCGCTCTTCCACATCGGCGTGCTCACCCGGTTGGCGGAGCTGGACCTGCTGCGGCACGTGGAGGTCATCTCCACCGTGTCGGGTGGGTCGATCCTCGGCGCGCTCTACTACCTGGAGCTGCGGAAGGCGCTGGGCGCGGAGGGCGACCGCGAGGTCGACTACGTGAAGGTGGTGGCCGAGGTCCGGAGGCGGTTCCTGCTCGGCCTCCAGGAGGACCTGCGCAACCGCATCTTCTTCGACGTGCGCGAGAACTGGGGGATGTTGAAGGGCACTCGATCGCGGACGGAGATCGCGGCCGGGCTGTACGAGCGCGCCTTCTACGCGGGCTACGAAAAGAACGACGCGCTGGAGTTGCGGGCGCTGGGCGCCGGCGCGGCGGAGCAGAACTACTGGAAGCGCCACAAGCGGCCGAAGCTGATCCTGAACGCGGCCACGCTGAACACCGGCCACGCCTGGCAGTTCACCACCGACGAGATGGGCGAGCCGCCGCCGGTGCAGGCCGAGGACCTGGACGTCAACGACCGGTTCGAGCGCCAGCCGTATTCGAATTTCGAGGCGCCGGCGTGCGCGGTGAAGCTGGGCACGGCCGTCGCCGCATCCGCGTGCGTCCCGGGGATCTTCGAGCCCATCGAGCTGAAGGGCGCGTACCCCGGGCACCGGGTGCGGCTGGTGGACGGGGGCGTGCACGACAACCAGGGCGTGCGGGCGCTGCTGGACCAGGACTGCACGGCGATCATCGTCAGCGACGCCAGCGGGCAGATGGGGTTCGAGGAGCAGTCGCCGGTCGACGCGCTGGGGACGGTGCTGCGGTCGAATTCCATCTTCCAGGCGCGGATCCGGGAGGCGCAGTACGCGGACCTGCGGAGCCGGCGGCGCGGCAACCTGCTGCGGTACCTCTCCCTGGTGCACCTGAAGCAGGACTTCCAGCCGCGCACCATCCTGCCGGGCAAGGCGGGGGCAGTGGGGGTGCCCGCGCAGGCGCTGGGGTACGGGTTCAGCCCGGAGGTGCAGCAGCGGCTGTCGCAGCTGCGGACGGACCTGGACGCGTTCAGCGAGGTGGAGTGCGAGCTGCTGATGGCGAGCGGCTACGCCATGGTGGGTCAATACATCCGGCCGGAGGAGCTGGGCGCGCCGCCGGTGCCGCCGGGGGGCCTCACGGCGACGCCGCCGCTGCAGGGGCTGAAGCTGGCCGTGCCAGGGCCAGCGTTCCGGCCGGGGGGATGGGAGGCGTTGCTGCGCCACCTGGACATGGGCGCGAGCGTGATGGGGAAGTCGGTCCAGGCGTCGCCGTCGATCAAGCGGGTGGCGCAGGCGGTGGGGTTGGCGGTCGCGGGGGACGCGATGTGGTGGCTGAAGGGGCACTGGGGGCAGCCGGTGACGCAGCTGACGGCGGGGGCGGTGGTGGTCGCGGTGGGGTCGCTGTTGTTCAAGCGCGCGGTGCCCCTGGCCGCGCCGTTGGTCAACCTGAAGAGCGGCGAGTTCCCCGGCTGGCACCTGGTCAAGCGCGGGCTGCTGGCGGTGGCGATGGCGCTGGGGTCGCGAGGCGCGTCGTGGCTGGTGGGGCGGACGTTCTTGCGGAGGGGGCGGGTGAAGGAGTTCCTGGCATGACCGGTGAGGCGCTCGCGGACCTCCACCGCCACCTCGACGGGTCGCTGCGGCCAGCCACCCTCGAGGAGCTGGCGGCGCGCGCGGGCGTGGAGGTGCCGGCGGACCTGGCGTTCCGGGCGGGGATGGGGCTGGCGGAGGCGCTGTCGAAGTTCGCGTTCACGCTGTCGCTGCTGCAAGGGCCCGAGGCGGTGCGGCGGGTGGCGTCGGAGATGTGCGAGGACGCGGCGGCGGACGGCGTCAGTGCGCTGGAGATCCGGTTCGCGCCCCAGCTCCACCGCGGCGCGAGCGTGGACGCCGTCGTGGACGCGGCGCTGGAGGGGGCGGCGGGGCGAGCGGGGTTGATCCTCTGCGGCTTGTATGGAGAGCCTCCGTCGGTGCTGGAGGCGCTGGTCCGGGTGGCGGCCAGTCGCCCCGGAGTGGTCGGGATCGATCTCGCGGGAGGGCCGACGCCCGGGCACGACTTCGGGATGAAGGACTACGCGGGGGCGTATCGCCGCGCGGCGGAGGTGGGGCTGGGCCGGACGGTGCATGCGGGGGAGGGGAGGCCGGCGCGGGAGATCCGCGACGCGGTGGAGCTCCTCCTGGCGCAGCGGGTTGGCCACGGCACGACGCTGCTGTCGGATCCGGCGGTCGTGGAGCTGGTGGTGGAGCGGAAGGTGACGATCGAGGCGTGCCCCACGTCGAACGTGCACACGGGGGTGATCGGATCCGTTTCAGAGCACCCGCTCCCGCGCTGGCTGGACGCGGGCGTGCGGGTGTGCGTGTGCACGGACAACACGCTGTTGTCGGCGGTGGTGTCGACGGAGGAGCACCGGCGGGCCCTGGCGATCCCGGGGATGACGCCGGAGAAGCTCCGCCAGGCGATCGCCTGGGGTCACGCGGGTGTCTTCAAGCGCGGCGGTGGTTAACCGGGCTGCTGATACAACCCGAGCACGTTTCCGCCTGGATCGCGGAAGCGCGCCGTGATCTCGGGGGCGTCGGCGCCAATGGGTTGGACGACCTCGCCGCCGAGGGCGCGGACGGCCTCGAGGGTGGAGGCCACGTCGTCGACCATGATGTAGATGAGCAGGCCGGGGGTGGGGGAGGGCGGCCGCCCGGTGACCCAGGTGCCGCTGACCTCGCCGATGCCGTCATCGAAGGCGAGGGAGCCGTCGCCGCGGGTGCGGGTCTTCCAGCCGAAGACCTTCTCGTAGAACGCCCGGGAGCGGCTGATGTCGGTCGCCGGCATCTCGACGTAGCAGATCTTCCCGTTGCCGATGGTGGGAGGCATGGTGGGTCAGGAGACTGGCGTCAGCTGGCAGCGAACGCCAGCGTTCTTGAGCGCGGTGGCGAGCGAATCATTGACGATCACGGAGACGGCCCAGCCGTTGGGGCGGAAGATCGCGTGCCCGCCGACCCTCGCCGGATCGATCTGGAGCCCTTCGATCTTTCGATACTTCCCGATGCGGGCGGGGTCTCCATCCGCCGCGGTCCAGCGGGTGACCTCCTTGCACTTCGCGTCGTCGATGCAGTCGGCGATGGCGAGCACGTTGACGGCCCAGAGGGTGGTGTCGAATCCACTCACGCGCGCCTGGACGAGCTGCGCGTCCTTGCCGATGTGAGTGGAGAAGATCGCGGCGGCGCGGTCGTTGAGGATGGGAACCAGCTCCTCGGTCATGGTGAGCTCGAGCGCGGGCCCGGCCGTGCCGATCGCGCAGGTCACCGGCGCGGGCCCTTCGTATTTCTGCCCGCTGGTGAACGCCTCATCCAGCAACCGCCCGTCCACGCCCCACGGGCCATTCAGGTACCACCGCTTGTCGGGGGCGCGGAGATCGCAGAACAGCTCGAAGTAGGCGGCCATGCCGCGGTCCTACACCATCACGAGGGAGGACTGGTACGGTCCGGACCTCATGAGCGGCATCGAGGATGACCCCACGTACCTCAGGCCCGGGATGCGCGTCGGTGCGTATCTCATTCGCGGATTCCTCGGAGATGGCACGGGCAGCCTCGTGTACGAGGTGGAGAGCGCGCTGGGGAACCGCTACGCGCTCAAGCTGTCCCGCTACGGGGTGGGGCCGCCGGGGACCCTGGGCTGGGAGATGGACGAGCGGTTCACCCGCAGCATCGTCTCCCTGGAGCAGCTCCGCGACGTGCGCTGGGTGGCGCGGATCGTGGCCCACGATCGGTATCCAGACCCGTGCGTCGGGCGGCAGTACCTGGTGCAGGAGTTGGTTCCCGGGCGGGAGAAGATCACCGATTGGGCGAGGCGGACGTCCCCCTCGCTCAGGGCGCTGATCAAGGTCTTCATGCAGCTCGCCGAGGCCTGCGAGGACATGCGGCTGGCGGGCATCCAGAATCGGGACCTGAAGCCCGAGAACATCCTGATGACGCCGGACGGGGAGCCGCGCCTGATCGACTTCAACAGCGCGATCTGGCACCGGGCGGCGCAGGTCACCCGTCCCTCGGCCCAGGCCATCCCGTCGACCGTGGCCTACCTCCCGCCCGAGGTCGCGGAGGCTCGACTGAAGGAGCTGGAGAGCGGGCGCGAAGACCCCTTCGTCTGGACGCCGGGCGGAGACCTGTACGCGCTTGGCGTGGTCTTCTATCGGATCCTCACGGGAGAGCACCCGTTCAACCTCGGCGTGCCGGAGCGCGAGCTGCTCCAGGAGATCGCCTTCCTCACCCCGCCGCGCCCGATGGAGCTGCAGGCGGTGCCGTTCGGGTTGAACAAGGTGGTGATGCGGTTGCTCGAGAGAGACCCGGAGGAGCGCTACCAGGAAGGCGACGAGCTGATGGGCGACCTGGAGGCGCTGCTCCGGGTGGCAGATGACAGCTGGGACGCGCCGTACCGCGTCCCACGGATGGATCGGCACGACGGCTGGGGAGTGCACACCAGCCGAACGCTTGAAACGCACAACACGAGCGAGCCTGTGTTACCGCCGCTCACGCCCACTCCCCCGGCGGCCATCATCTCGCTGTCTGTCGTCCCGCCGAGCTCGCTCGCGTTGCTCCTTCCAACTCCTCCCAGGCGCGCGCGGGGGCGGTGGTGGCGCATCGGTGGTGCGGTCGCGGCGCTCTTGCTGATTGGTGCTGGGCTGGATCTGGGGTTGCGAACAAAGCCGGCTCCGCGCTCACTTCCGGCCACCGTCGCGACCATCGCGCCACCACCCATTTCTCAGCGTTCCTCGCCGACTCCTGCCAAGAAGAGTCCGTCGCCGGGGTGGAATGCGGCAGTGTTGACGTCAGGCACCTGGGGCCGGGCTGTGCGACCGGTGGAGGATGTACCGGAGTGCTCCGCGGATGCCGTGGAGACGGTGGCCGATCTGGAGCCAGGGGCGAATGTCATCTGCCACGCGGGGGCAGGTTGCGAGTTGCAAGCGGGGCCGATCGTCGTGAAGGCCCGGATGGGCTCGGGTGATGTCTCAGGAACCTTGATCGGCAAGGCCATGGCCCTCTCCGACCGCGTGCGGTTCCGCTTCCACGAACTGGAGCTCCCGGACGGCCGGAAGGTGCCGATCTGCGCGGTTGGCACCGAGAGCGTCCGTTCCTCTGAGCTCCACCCAGGATTCCTCTACCTTGCCTCCGGCCGGATCCGGCTCCGCCTGGTACCCCATTGAAGGATGGTGACGACATGCGGACACACTTTCGCCTGACGGCGGCGCTCTTGATTCCACTGCTCGCCTTCGGGCCGGCGTGTGTGAAGGCTCCGCGCCAGATTCGCCTTCAGTCTGGGAAGGACGAGATGATCGTCACGCCTCAGAGGGCACCGCCGCTCGAGGTGTCCGAGGTCGACTTCAAAAGGGCGCTGGTGCGGCTATCCCAGGACCCTGAGCTGATCGCGTTCCTCAAACGGCCCAAGGACACAAGTCTTCAGCTGGTTCGAACGTCCTTTGCATCGGACGATGCATTTGTTTCCGGATACCGGAATCTCTGTGTGACCCGGGGCAAGCCTGCCGACTGCCTCAGTCTTCTACAGGATGGTGTGTTTGACGCAGACGACCGAGAGACTGTCGCGACATCCATCGCGTTCCATTCGATTCTTGGCGGAGTAGCGCAGGAACTAGGGCGGACCGTCGATCCCGATCGGGTTTACACCATGGTGACGAGCGCCATGGTCGGGTTCATGATCATGCTCGCGTTTCCAGACCCGGTCACCAAGATCCTGTTGGCGGCCCTGGCACTTGCAGCGATTGTTTATCTGGGCTGGGATACTTTCGACTCGATAAGATTCGGCTGGTTGGCGCTGAAGCGCCACTGTGCGGCTGCCACCAACTTCGCCGACATCCAGGGTGCCGGCCAGCAGTTCGGCACCATCATCGGTGAGAACGTCGGGCGCATCGTCGTCATGCTGGTGATTGCGGCCATGGGCGCGAGTGTTGGTTCGTTCACCGCACGGCTCAGCTCGCTTCCTGGGTTCGCTCGGGCTGCCCAGATGTTCCAGCTCCGACTCGGGCTCTCCTTCGCTGCCGTGGCCGATGGTCAGGTGGCCGGAGTGACCGTCTCAGGATCGAGCGTGTCCATTGCGCTCGTACCTGGCGTGGTGATGTCCAGTATCTCCTCCGGCGGCGGGGAAGGAGGGGCTCAAGAGAGGAGCCAAGCACCAGCCACGGACAACTATCGAGGTCGTTACAATGCCGCGCGGGCCGCTCAAGGCAAACCGCGCCTGCCGGATGACTGGGACGCTCACCATCGAATTCCCCAAGAGTACCGTAATCACCCAGAGCTCCGAGACTTCGATTTTGACGCGCCAGAGAATATTCAGGGCGTGAAGGGGGGCCGATCGGACGTCAACATCCATCAGAGGATCACGAACTGCTGGAAGGAGTTCAGAGCAGCAAATCCCCAAGCTACGCGATCGGAGATCGAGTCGTTCGCGCGAACCGTCGACTCCGAATTCGCGGCGGACTGGTGGCCGTGAGCATGACGAGCTCATTCGAACGATGGGCTTCCACGGTTCGAGCTGAGATTGAGAAGCTCTCGACCCTGAAATTTGACTATCCGATCGGCGTGAACGAACTGTTCCCGCCCAGCCAACAGACGGCTGGAGTTCCACCAGAGCTCAAGCCGCTGTACGAGGTCTGCGATGGGTTGAGCGCGCCAGACATTTACGTCGGATATTTCCTGGACCGCGCGGCGCGTGTTTGCTCGGTCCGTGAGCGGGGTGAGCCTACACGTATCGAGGGAAGGCAAACGGCGCCGATCACTGTTTTTGGATCCGATGGCGGAGGAGGGCGCTTTGCTCTATGCCATGCGGACAATAGCGTGCTCTATCTTCCTTCCGGCGGCAGCGTGGAACAAGGTGCCTATCACGAAGACTCGATGGTCGAAAGCCGCCGAGTTGGAGATGATTTAGCTGGCTTCTTAGACCGCCTGGCATCTGATATCGCGGCCTTCGTAGCGAACAAGGTATCACACAGGTACATGGTTGCTTCCGGTCGTACTGATAGCGCTGGTTAGGGCGCTTCTGGCCTGCTCATCTGCTGCTTGGATGGCTGCCCGCTGTCGCGTTAGCCAGTATGGCTCGTTCGCGTTGTAGTACCGTCCAGAGGTAGTCGGCTCCAATGAAGTGGAGGCGAGTGTCGTTTCCGCGGCTCACCATCCCGGCAAGGACCGGCGCTATGTTGCCGCGCGGCTTGGGAATTGCTGCTAGCACAGGAGCTCCGCTCAATCCCTGGGGACCGCCAACAGTTTCGGTTGATGCTGCGAGGATGTCAGCGCGGCGAGAAGCCCAACAGCAATGAATAAGCGACTGCTGACATTCGAGGTCGTTGGCGATGGCGAACTGGAAATCCACGGTTCCGCAGAGGGATTGCGGGATCTGATCAGGAGCCTGACAAACGTGCTTGAGACAGGTCAGCACGATCACTTGATGACGCCATCTTGGGGTGGCACTGAATTGAGCGAGGAACCGCAACGGGCGGGAGCCAAGCTCATCAACAAAGTCACGATCCGGGCCTGGTGAAGGAATGCTCTGGGTCTACTCGTCCTGCCTGCGGTCACGTATCCCCGGGCAGAATCCCTTCCTGGGTCAGGGCCACGAGCTTTTCAGCAATCTTTTTGGTCTTCTCGCGATCGCCGCGTAGGCCCATCTGCTGCGTTTCTAGCTGCCAGAGATGCTCAAACACCTCGGAGGGCGTCGGACGCCTTGAGAGAAGCTGGTACACCCCGGGCGCATAGGCGTCGTATTCGTCTTGGGCTTCCGGGAACTGGGAAACCCCAATCGGATCCCACTCTTCCAGGAGGAGTCTCTTGATCATGGCGAGCGCATCCCTCATCCTGTTCACGGAGTTGCTCATGGTCCGCCCGGTATCACCGTGACAACGTTGCCCGTCTCGGAATTCACAATGACGCGCACCTCGTTCGCTGGATCGAAGTACACAACGGTTCCTGGCGTCTTCCCCGGTAGCTGCCTGCCGGTCTGAATCGCGTTCTCAACGACCGAAGGCAGAATGCCTCGGTTCTGCATCTGGTCGAGCGCATGTGCAGAGTACGAGCGGCCACTGATCGTCGCACTCTTGTTGCGGACGACTTGCAGGTTCTGCAACTCGAACTCTTCGTGGCCGAGGAAGCCCGTTGCTTCACGACCCGCGGTTCCCCCCGCCTCGCTGGCGGTGGGCGGGGCGGTGCCCGCCGGGCCGCTCGGTCTCTTGAGAGACGGACTCGCTCGGAGGGTGTTGGCCGTGCTCCCGGCTTCAAGAGCGGAGGTCGCGACTCCCACCCCGATCACCGCGCTCATCGCCGACACGATCAACTGATTCTCGAGGCGTCGTTGTCGGGCTCGTTCCTCGAACCCGTCGAACAACGCCTTCCGGAGCTTGACGCCTCCGGGCTTGTCTTTGCTCAGGAAGTCGATGAACGACCATTGGGGAACGCACCACCCCGACAGCTCGCGTAGGACCGGAGCCAAGCAGGGGGGGCGGCTGATCAACTCGGCGAGCTCTCGTCCAGTGTCAGGAAAGTAGCTGGTCTCAAGCTCTCGGAAGATGCGCTTCGCACAGTGATTTCCGGCCTGGGCGTCAGAGTAGAGCGCTTCCAGTTGACCAGGGCGCTGCAGAACTTCGAACAATGCCTTTCCCTGTGCCGCGGTTGTGATGTTCCCGTCCCGGTCGGAGAGAGCATCGTAATCCGGCGCTTGGGCCAAGGCCTGCGGTGCCAGAGACCACAAAATCCAACCGACCACGGCGGCTCGATTCAGCAGCTCCTTGCCCATCCCGCCAACATGCCACGAAGGGCGATGCTTCCACACGGGGCTCCACTCTTGATCGTCCTCTTCCCTCAGATCCGCGTCACCTTCGCGGGCCGGGTGCCGATCGAGTAGCGCGAGAGACGGCGGGCGCGGAGTTCCTCGGCCAAGGGAGCGGACCCGCGCCGGCGGCGCACGCGCGGCGCTGGAGGCGCTTCGGACGTGCCCAGCGCCGCGACCTGGACGGATTCAGTGGTCACGACGGTTCGGCGACCGTAGCGCGGCGCACGCATGATCACGTCTTGGGCGAGCAACTGCCAGGCGCGGGCCCGCGCGCAGGGGCGGACGGCGCCGGGAGGCATCGTCACCAACGCGAAGACCCTGGGCGGCCCCCCCGCATGGCCGCAAGGGGCGGTGGACCTGTGGCCCTACAAGCCCGAGAGCGTGGAGGCCGGCGCCTTTGAGCCGGACTTCGACGTGGACAGCCCCGAGACGCTCGCGCGCTACCAGGCCATGGGCGAGGCCGGCAAGCGCATGGGGCTGATCTGGGGAGGGGACTTCAAGAAGCTGAAGGACTTTCCCCATTTCGAGGTGCCTGACTGGCGGGGCCTTCCCTATCCGCCGCCGCTGCTGGAGGTCTCGTGAAGCCGCTTCGCGTGCAGATCTCCGGGCCGCCGGTGCCGTTCTCGCTCTCCTCGTTAGGGGACGAGGGGGGAACTGCACGGGCGGCGCCCAACCTATCTCGGCAACACCTTTCGCACGCCCGCGAACGGAGTTCCTCGACGAGCTGGTTCGGCTGAACTGAGGTCGATATATCCCAGCCGCGCTAGTAGCTCCCGGGTCGGCGACGGCCCGTGCAATCTACAAGGGAAGGGGAGCGCGCCAAGGAAGGTGAGATCAGTAATTGTGCGGTAAGCCCAGGTAAATCGGGTCCACCTTCATCTCCGCCGAATTGAGTTGGTCATAGAGGTTACCCGGCAGCCCTTTCGGGTTCGCATGAGCCCACCCGACAACAATGGCGACCCAGCCTCCCCCTTGTAGGGTACTGGCGCGTTTCCGGATCTTGTCGAACCACCAAAGGTCACGTTCATCGATGCTGGGAGGCGCGCGCTCCCTGTCCTTGCGACGCTTTTGACGCAGGCGCACCTGATCGATGAGTTCGTCTAGGGAGCGCGGCACTGGAGCTCCTTCAGCTTCTCCCGCTACTCGAAGATCTTCGAGCAGGGTATCCGCAAACTCACGCGCGGTTCCGGAGTCCCCTTCGCGCCCCGGACCATCATCCAGCCAAACTCGCTCGACCGAAGGGAAGACCTCTTGATAGGCGTCCGCCTCCCAAGCGAACGTCTTGCTGAGTTCGTCGCACTCGCGCTCGCCGAGGAAGTCCCACTTGCCGAGTAGTTCGTCGGCGATCCGCTTTCTGCACGCGTCGTACTTGGCGAAAAGAACAGGGTTCCACTCAACCCCCACGAATTCAGGGGCCGCGTGCAGCGCCTCTCGACGCCTAAGTTGTCGCCAGAACTCTCGACGGCTCCCAGGATCGTTATGGAACCCGCCGAACAAGACGATCTGCGGAGGAACGTGGTTCATAGATGGATAGTTGTACCGGCGAGGGGAGGAGTTTAGGCGCCGAACCGAATTCTCTAGGGAAAGAGGCGCTGAGCGTTGTGGAGAAGGTTCTGAGCGCCTGGTAGGCCGGCGAGCGACGCCCCGAGACGGAGCTCAGCCTTCTTGAGCGCGTCCAGCGTCACGTCGAAACCTTTGGCCTTCAGCGACTCAAGGTGGTGCTGAAGGTGGAGGTCTGAGTCCACCGCGCCAACGGGGCTCACGGTGACCAGTTTACCGTCCTGCTCGCCGACGAACTGGCCCATCAGGGCGGTGAAAACGTCGTCGCCAAAAACGAAGCCGTCGCCGAGAATGTAGAGCGCCCAAGTAATGTTTTGATGCATTCTTGTCCCTCTTTGAGGGTTAGAGGCGACTGGTCAATTGCCATCGGGGGCTTGCTCGTGTCAATAGAGTGAAGCCTGTGCGGGAAAAGCCCTAGAAAATCCAGGGCCTGCACGATCAACATGTATCATGATATCAATCGTCAGAACCTAGAACTCCACCGCGCCGAGCCGGGAGCATTGGCCCTTTCGCGCGCGGCGAGCGCGAGCAGCACCAGCCGCCGGCCGGCCTTCCGCTCCCCGGCCTACCAGCCTTACGCTTCCTCGGACCACCTTCGCCCCCGAGGACGACCATGGAGCCCTTGCCACGCCTGCTGGAGACCTACGAGGAAGCCCGATTGCTCTTGGAAGCGAAAGGCTGGGGGATCGCGAAGGCGGCGGAGCACCTCTCCGAACTGCCCGGGATGGCGCGCTTCCACATCTCGCACACCAAGCTCTCTATCAAGACGAAGCCCGGAGCCGACAACGCCATCGAGCCCGAGGTTGCCGCCGCCGTGGAGGGCCTGGAGACACGGCGCGGGTACGAGCGGCAGACGGAGATCGTCACCACGGGCCTGTTGGCCCGCCACGGCGCCCGGCCCCCGCCGGCCAGCCACCGGATCGGTCAACGCGCCTTCGGGTTCCTGCGAAGGCTCGCGGAGAGATTCGGCCGCGCCTTCTGGGCGCGGATCGCAGTCACCGCCGCGTCGGGGGCGCTGGTGGGGTGTCTCGCTCTCCTGGTGGCGCCGTCCCTCCGAGCGAACGCGGCCCAGCCCCGACCGTTCGTGCTCGTTCTTCCCGGCGCTGGGCCGGACGGGTCCACCGTGAGCTTCGACCCGCGGAGCCTGATCGACCTGCCCGTGGCGTGGGGTGAGAAGCCGCTGGACCAGCCCATCCCCGTCAAGACGCTGCCGGGACAGAGGGCGGCGCCGTGCGATACCGGGATTGGCGAGGTGGAGATCAACGGCAACTGCTGGTTCGGCTCGTCGAAGGTGAAGCCACCGTGCGGTCGCCTCTTCCGGTATGGCGACGAGTGCTACGCCCCCGTCGCTGAACCGAAGAAGCCTGCGCCCTGACGGACCACCCGCGAGCGGGCCACGCGGCCTGTTCAACCGTCCGTTGCTCGCTCCAGTGCCGGCCCCAAGCGCATCCAGGGGCATGCCCAAGCCCACCAAGAAGAAGCGCTCGCGGTCGGAGGTTGCTGAAGAACGAGTCCGGATGTCCGAGGTGATGCTCCGCCAGGCCGCGTGCGCCTACGCCAAGGTGGCCACGCTGGACTCCTCCGATCTGCGCTGGCGTCGCTGCTGGCGCGCGCTGGAACTGGCGGCGTTCCGGCTGGCCGAGGCGCTCTAAGACGGCAGCCGTCGGTAACGCATTCCTAACGCATTTACCTGGACGGCAGCGGGTTGCTTCTGGATGGATGGTCCTAATCAACTCACTGAGTTTGCTGCTAAATCCTCATGTCCCCGACGGGATTCGAACCCGTGTTACCGGCTTGAAAGGCCAGCGTCCTGGGCCTCTAGACGACGGGGACGGACGGTCTTCACCAGTGAGTCGCGGGGGACTCGAACCCCCGACCCTCGGCTTAAAAGGCCGGTGCTCTACCATCTGAGCTAGCGACTCGCAAAGCTTCGCCGGGGTCGCTTACTCAGCATCCCCGCCCGGCGCAAGGGCTGGCCCCGGGCACGGACGCTCACCGAACGCGGACCTGACGGGTCTCGACCGGCCTTCAGTGCGCGCCCAGCCACTGGAGCGAACGCGCCAGCTCCGGGAAGTCCTTCTCCAGCCCCAGCCGGATCCACTCCGGACGCGGCTGGACGTGGGTCGAGTTGGGGTCGTTCGCCGGCGGATTCCCCTGGCGCATCGCCCCGTCCGTCCCCCGGAAGAAATAGTCCACGGCCGCCCCGTGGTCTCCCGAAGCGCCGTGGTTCCCCTGCATGTACTTCGCCACCCGGTCCAGCATCTGCCCGAACTGCGCCGGCTCGATGTGCTCCGCCTTGGCGATCGCCTGGAACCGGTTCAGCTCGTAGTAGTTGGTCAGCAGGTGCGGGTACTCCGCCGCCAGCCCCTGGACCTGCTTCGGCGACAGCCCGTACTTCCTGGCCGACTGCATCGCCTCGCTGCCCGAGTACGCCAGCGCGTGCGCCGTGTCCTTCGCGAACCCCAGGTCGTCGTGCAGCAGCCGCGACGCCTCGTGACTGGCCGACTCCTCGTGGTGCCCGAAGATCGCGTTGATCGCCGACCCCGCGATGCTGAACGCCGTCCCGATCCCGTTCACGATCGCCCCCACCACCGCCCCCGGCGGCCCGAACGCCTCCACTGCCGCCCCCGCCGCGGAGACGAGGTCTCCGACCGCCGCCACGTATGACCCGGGGTGCCCGCCCTGCCGCGCCTGGTTCCAGTCGATCCCCGCCTGCGCCAGGTTCAGGATCGCCCCCACGCCCGGCGCGAACCTCCCCGCGATCTTCCCCGCCTTCCCCAACTCCTCCGCCACCCTCCCGGCCTGCGCCAGCCCGTTCACCGACTTCCCCAGCACCTCCACGCCCGTCTTCGTCTTGGACAGCGCGTTCACCGCGCTCGCGAAGTTCCTGTCCTTCGCCGCCCCCGCCGCGCCGAACATCACCCCCACCGCCGCCATCCCCTTCTCCAGCGCCGACGGCTTGTGCGATGCCCAGCTCTTCGCCAGCTTCTCCAGCGCCTGGTAGTCGCCCTTCGACGCCGCCCGCAGCGCGCCCAGCGCCTCCCCGGTCTTCTTCCCGGCCTTGTACGCGGACCCGGCGGTCGCGAACGGCTTGATCATCTGCTCGATCTGCTTCATCGCGCTCGGGTTGTCCTCCGAGTGCGCCATCACGCTCCCCGCCGCCCGCGGCAGCGCGCGCTCCGCCACCTTGTCGAACGCGCCCTTGAGCTCCGCGCCCCCCGCGCCCATCAGCGCGTCGATTCCCTTCCCATCCCCCAGCAACTCCCCCGCCACCTTCACCGCCCGCCGCGCCTGCGAGCTGTCCGCCAGGTCTCCCAGCCCGCGCGCGACCGCCTTCGCCGCGTCCGTCGAGCTCGCCCCCTTCTGCGAGCTGCAGTCCAGCGCCTGCCGCTCCAGCGTGTGCCGGTCCCGCTCCACCACGTCCGCCAGGTGGTCCGCCGCCCGCCGCTCCTTCCCGTAGACCTCCTTGTGCTCCTTCTTGAACGCCGAGACGTAGTCCTTCCGCTGCGCGTCCGTCAGCCCGGGCCCCACCTTGGCCATCTCCTGCGCCAGGCGCTGGTCCATCTGGCTCGAGTCCTTCTTGGCGCCCTCATAGGCCTTGGCGGCGTTGTTCACCTCCGCCACCGCCTTCTCCGGATGGCGCTCGGCCGGCTTCGCCTGGGGCGCCTTCGCCTGCGTCGCCTTGGGCCCGTCGAACCCATCCTTCGCCCCGGCCGGTTCGGCCTTGGGCGCTGGCGCCGTCTTGGGCGCGGGTTTCGCGGGTGGATCCGCGGGCTTGGCGGGGGTGGCTGGCTTCGCGGCAGCGGACTGGACCGACATCGGAGCACCTACGCTTCCATACTGCGCCAAACGGGAATTGGCCTCAGGGACCGCCAGCCACTACCACAGATTCCATTCGTTATCGAATGGAACCACCCCCAGGTTGCTCCACCCGCGCTCCACACCCGCGCTAGAACCCGTCCCCCCATGCCCAAGGCCCCTTCCGACAGCGAAGAGCTCCACCTGACGGACCCGGACGCGGAGGAGGAAGCCCACGACGACCTCCCCCGCGGGCAGAAGCGCTACATCACCCGCGCCGGCGCGGAGCGCCTCCACTCGGAGCTCCTCCGCCTCCTCAACACCGAGCGCCCCAAGGTGACCGCCGAAGTCTCCGCCGCCGCCGCGCAAGGGGACCGCTCCGAGAACGCCGAATACATCTACGGCAAGAAGCGCCTGCGCGAGATCGACCGCCGCATCCACTTCCTCCAGCGCCGCCTGGACTCCTCCACGGTGGTCGACCCCGCCGAGCAGACCGAGAAGGACCGCGTCTTCTTCGGCGCCACCGTCACCCTCGAGGACGAGGACGGCAAGCGGACCACCTACCAGGTAGTGGGCCCGGACGAGACCGACACCAAGGGAGGCCGGATCAGCATGGACTCCCCGGTGGGGAAGGCGCTCCTGCGCAAGGCCAAGGGCGACGAGGTGGTCGTCAACCGCCCTCGCGGCGAGGTGGAGCTCACCATCGTCGAGATCCGGTACCTCTGACCGCAAAGGCGGGCCGGTCCCGCGTGCTTTCCGCCCCCGCGAGTGCCACACTCCCAAGATCCCCGCGCCGCCGCCCGAGATGCGAAAGAACTTCGTCCTCGACACCAACGTCCTCCTCCACGACCCGCGGAGCCTCTTCAACTTCGGAGACAACAACGTCGTCATCCCGATCTACGTGATCGAGGAGATCGACCAGTTCAAGCGCGACCTCAACGAGCTGGGCCGCAACGCCCGCCTCGTCACCCGCTACCTCGACTCCTTCCGCACGGAAGGGCCGCTGGCCGAAGGGGTCCCGCTCCCCACCGGCGGCACCATCCGCGTCGCCTTCACCGACCGCGAGCTGCCGCCGTCGATGGCCAACGGCCACCTGGTGGACAACAAGATCCTGGCGGTCGCGCTGGACATCAAGGACAAGGACCCCAGCGTCACCACCACCTTCATCACCAAGGACACCGCGCTCCGCATCCGCGCCGACGCGGTGGGCCTGATCGCCCAGGACTACGACGTCGAGCGCGTCGAGATCTCCGAGCTGTACACCGGCCTCGTCGAGCTCCTCGTCCCCAAGGAGACGGTGGACCAGATGTACAAGGCCGGCGCGGAGGTGGAGCCGCCGGCCTCCGCGGGGACGCTCTTCCCCAACCAGTTCGTCCTCCTCAAGGACGAGACCAACCCCTCGCACACCGCCATGGGCCGCCTCTCGTCCGCGAAGGGCAAGGTGGTGCCGCTCCTGCGCGCGGGGAAGGAGGGCGTGTGGGGCGTCCGCCCGCGCAACCTGGAGCAGACCTACGCGCTGGACCTGATGCTCAACGACGAGGTGAAGCTGGTCACCGTCGTCGGCAAGGCGGGCACCGGCAAGACGCTGCTGGCCATCGCCACCGGCCTGCAGAAGGTGACGGAGGAGAACCTCTACCAGAAGCTGCTCGTCTCCCGGCCCATCTTCCCGCTGGGCCGCGACATCGGGTACCTGCCCGGGGACGTGGAGCAGAAGCTCAACCCCTGGATGCAGCCCATCTTCGACAACGTGGAGTTCCTGATGAACCTCTCCCGCGCCGACAAGAAGGCGGGGCGGGGGCACCACGAGCTGATGGACCTGGGCATCCTGGAGATCGAGCCGCTCACCTACATCCGCGGCCGCTCCATCCCCAACCAGTTCATCATCGTGGACGAGGCGCAGAACCTCACCCCGCACGAGGTGAAGACGATCATCACCCGCGTGGGGGACAACACGAAGATCATCCTCACCGGCGATCCCTTCCAGATCGACAACCCCTACGTGGACGCCACCAACAACGGCCTGGTCCACGTGGTGAACCGCTTCAAGGCCGAGCGCATCGCCGGGCACATCACCATGACCAAGGGGGAGCGGAGCGTGCTCGCCGAGCTGGCCGCCAATCTCCTCTGATGGCAGGGGACCCGGACGCCAAGCCCCTCATCGAGTACCCGACCCCCTACACCTTCAAGGTGATGGGGCTGCAGGAAGGGGACTTCCCGGAGTACGTCCGCCAGCTCTTCCGCCGCCTGATGGGGACGGAGGTCTCCCCGGACTCCATCTCCGAGCAGCCCTCCAGCCGCGGCAAGTACGTCTCGGTGACGGTGACCGTGGTCCTGCTCTCCGAGGAGCACCGCCGGTCCATCTACGGCGCCCTGCACCAGGAGAAGCGGGTGCTGTACTACCTGTGACCGTCCCGCTATAAACGGTCGCTTACATGCCTTCGGCTGAGGCCTTCCCGCTCTACTACCCGCCGAACGCCCGGCGCGCGTTCGAGAGCGACGACATCATCCGGCGTTTCGCCAACGTCGCCACGCTGACCTCCGGATCGCGCGTGCTGGAGGTGCTGGCCGGCCGGGGGTCCGCCAGCGTGCTGCTGGCCAAGGAGCTGGGCTGCGAGGTGCTGGCGCTGGAGGCGGACGACGCGGCGGTGTCCGCGCTGGTGGAGCGGGTGCGCACGCTGTCGCTCCAGGACCGCATCACGGTGAAGAAGATGGACCCGCTCCGGCCGGACCTCCCGCCGGGCGAGTTCGACGCGGTGGTGGTCCAGGGCCGGGTGGTGGGCCCGCTGGAGCCCGTCGTCCAGGCGTACCGCCCGCTGCTGTCCACCAACGGCCGGCTGATGATGACCTACCCGGCCAAGGTGGGCCGCTTCCCCCAGAAGCACGCGCTGGAGTTCTGGGAGAAGCGCCTGGGCGAGATGCCCCGCTACCCGCGCGAGGTCCTCCAGGCCATCGAGAGCTGCGGCTTCGAGCCCGAGGCCGTGGAGACCATGGACGACGGCGCCCTGGCCGAGCTGTACCGCGGCCTGGAGCAGAAGATCGAGGGCAACACCGCCGCCGCCTCCCTCCGCGAGGAGGTCGACCTCTTCCGGGGCGCCTCCAACAAGGCCTCGGTCAGCTACGCCTTCGCGGTGGCCCGCCGCAAGGAGCCGGGCGAGAAGCCCCCGGCGTCCCGCGACCGCGGCTAGGGGGGCGTCTCTCCCGCCACCTTGGACGACTGGGCGCCCTCCTCGGCGCCGTAGGTCTTCAAGAGCGCGTTCAGGTTGAGCGTCTGCAGCTGCGCGCCGCCGCCTCCGGTGGGGACGAAGAGGATCTGCTTCCCCTCCAGCGCCTCTGCCAGCTTCAGCTTCACCATGGTGCGGCCGCCGCTGCCGGCGAGCGCCTCGTTGCGCTTGCGGATCGCCTCCGCGGCGGCCTTCTTCTCCGCCACGATCGCCTCCGCCTGCTTCTGGTTCTGGAAGAAGGCGGCGTCCGCCCTCAGCTTCACCTGGTCCAGCGCGCCGGCCGCCTCCGCCAACTGCTGCTGCACCTGCCCCTTGGCGGTCTCCAGCTTCTGCTTGGCGGCCTCCGCGGCGGCGTGGGCCTCGGAGCGCAGCCGCTCCGCGTTCTGCTCGGCCAGCTTCTTGTCGCGGATGACCTGTTCGTACTCGGGGGTGAACTTGTGCTCGCCCAAGATGACCTGTTCGACCTTGATGCCCTCCGGCGCCAGCACCCTGTGCAGCTGGTCGCGCGCCTTGTCCGCCTTCTCGAAGCGCTTGTCGGAGACGTAGAAGTCCTCGGACGACAGCTCGTTGAGGACGTCGCGGACCACGCTCCGGCAGGCGGGCCGCACCAGCTTCTCCTTCACCTGGTCGATGTCCTCGCCCACCATGGTGAGGATGTGCGGCGCCTTCTGCGGGTCGATGCGCCAGACCACGGTGACGTCGACGCGGATCTCGTTGCCGTCGATGGTCTTGAACCGCAGGTCGTCCTCGCTCGCCCGGTCGCCCTTGCTCCTGTCCCGGGTCATCGAGAGGTTCTGCAGGCTCACGTCGTAGGTGTGCCAGTCGGTCACGAACGGCGTGAACAGGTAGGTGGCGCCGGGGGCGTAGATCTCGTCCTGGACGCCGGCCTTGCCGATCAGCGCGACCTTCCGGGTGAGCACGCCCACCTCGGTGGAGTCGGTGGAGTGGCAGGTGCAGCCCTGGAGCGTGGCGAGGGCGAAGGCGGAGATGAGGAGCAGTCGCTTCATGGTCGTGGTCCTCATTTCACGTCGAAGCGCTCCAGCGAGCGCTTCAGGTCCAGCGGGTTGGTGCCGTTGGGGCCGTCGGTGGGAAGGATGATCACCTTGGTGTTCTTGAGCACGTCGGCCATCTTGAGGCCCACCATGTACTCGCTGCCCTGGCCCTGGAGGGCGGCGTTCTCCAGCCTGGTGCCCTCCGCCTCGGCCAGCTTCACCTGCAGCTCGCCGGCGGCGCGCTGCTTGCGCTCGTAGAGGTCGGCCTCCGCCTCCAGCTTCTTCTTCTCCGCGTCGCCGCGCGCCAGCTCCACCTTCATCGCCGCCTCGCCCACCGCGACGATCCGGTCCTTCTCCGCGTTGGCGGACGCCATGTCCGCCTCCGCCTTGTTCTTGAACACGGACTGGTCCTGGACCTTGCGCGCCTCGATCGCCTTCTCGTACCGGTCGTCGTAGGTGTAGCGGCGGACGAAGATGTTCACCACCGAGAGCCCCGCCGGCTCCAGCTGCTCGCGCAGCGCGGCGGTGGCGGCCTCCAGCCGGGAGAGCCGCTTCTGCACGTCGTAGAACTCCTCCGCGTCCAGCTCGCCCAGCGTCTTGCGCAGCGTCTGTTCGGAGCGGGGGATGACCAGCGAGTCCTCGTACAGCCGGCCCGGCCCCACCTGGGTGATCACCTTGTACGGGTCGACGATCCGGTAGAGCACGGAGATGTCGACGCTGACCTTGTAGCCCTCGGAGGTCTGGATGTTGAGCGCCGGGGCGGCGCGGGCGTCGTCCGCATCGCGCTCGCGCTCGCTGGAGTCGCTGGTGAGGTTGAGGATCTGCAGGTCGGTGGGGAAGCGGTGCATCCGCTCCGCGCCGGGCGTCACCCAGTGCAGGCCGGTGCGGTAGATGTCCGGCTTGACGCCCTTGCCGGTGCCCCAGGTGACCTGCTTGATGCCGAACTCGTTGGGCTTCACGTACGTGGTGCAGCTTCCGTAGCCCACCAGCGTGGCGACGGCGATCGCCGTCACCAGGTAGAAGAGCCGCCCGGCGCGCGTCTTGAATACGCGATCGCCGGCGGCTTTCAGGTCGACCGGACCTGCCATGTGTCACCCGTCTTTCTTGCGGACCCGCTCGGCGTCACCGGGCGGCTGCTCTGCTGAGGCGGAGACCGCCGCCGCGGGATCCACCGGCGCCAGCGCCGGGTACAGCGTCATCTGCTGCTCCACCTCCTCCACGTCCTTGAGGATGGACTTGATCCTCCGGGCGTAGCGGCGGTGGTGGAACCAGGCCTGGGCGTCGGGGAGGAACGGCGCGGCGATGGCCATGGCGAAGATCAGCGCGTCCCACGTCTGGGGGATGGGGATCCACGGCACCTTCACCAGGAACGTCCCCAGCGCGAAGCCGCCCAGCGCGTAGGTGATCCGCGCCACCAGGTCTCCGCCGCGCCAGGCCCCGAAGTGGCGCTTCTCCGCCTCGGTGAACTGCTTCGCCTCCGCGGCGTAGCGCGGGAAGACGACCTCCAGGATGGTGGTCTCCACCTTCGCCCAGTACGCCTGGTCGTCGTAGACCTCGAAGAAGCGGCGCTTGAGCTCCGCCAGCTCCTCCGCCACCGTCTTCACCAGCTCCGCCTGGACCTCCAGCGACCACGGGCCCAGGCCGGGCCGCTTCCGCTCGGCGGCGGCGATCACCACCTGCGAGAGGAAGGGCAGGCTGAAGCGTTCTGAGTAGACGCTCAATGCGCGGCGAACATTAACTCAGCGCGCGAGCGCCAGGGCGGTGATGCGCCGCTGGAGGTCGTCCCGCACCTTGCGGTACTCGCCCTCGATCTCCGCCTCGCTCCCCGTGGCCGCCGCCGGGTCGGGCATCGACCAGCGGTCGTGCCGCAGCTTGGGCGGCGGCTGGGCGAGCACGTCCTCCGCGCTCAGGGTGATGACCGTGTCGATGTCGCCCATGGGCACGTCCGAGAGCAGCTTGGGCTCCTGGGCGGAGAGGTCGATCCCCACCTCCTTCATCACCTGGACGGCGTAGCGGTCCACCTTGCCGCCCGGCTGCGACCCGGCGCTCCACACCTTCACCCCGGCGGGGAACAGCTTGCGCGCGAAGCCCTCCGCCATCTGCGAGCGGGCGGAGTTGGCGGGGCAGAGGAAGAGCACGCCGTGGGGCAGCTTCTTGGACTTCTCCTCGCCGGCGCGGCCGGTGTGGCGGATGTCCTGGCCCTTGACCATGAACACCACCATCTCCGCCAGGTTGGTGGCGTGGTCGCCGATGCGCTCCAGGTACTTGGCGATGGCCTGCACGCGGGTGGCCCGGTAGATGTTGCGCGGGTCCTCCATCATGTAGGTGAGCCCCTCGCGGAAGATCTGCCCGTAGTAGGCGTCCACCACCCGGTCCTGCTCCAGCACCCGCTGCGCCGCCTCCGAGTCCCCGGCGACGAACGCGTCCAGCGCCTCCCGCACCATCCGCTGGGCTGCCTCCGCCATCGGCGGCAGGTCGACGTAGCGCTTGAGCGGCGGCTCGTTGTTCAGCTCCAGCACGCGCTCGCAGATGTTCACCGCCATGTCGCCGATGCGCTCCAGGTCGGTGACCAGCTTGAGGGCGATGGTGATGAAGCGGAGGTCGGAGGCCACCGGCTGCCGCCGCGCCAGGATGCGCAGGCACAGCTCGTCCGACTCCACCTCCATCTTGTTGACCTGGGCGTCGTAGTCGATCATCCGGTGGGCGAGGTCCGAGTCGCGCTCCACCAGCGCCTTGACGCTGTTCTGGATCATCTCCTCCACCTTGGCGCCCATGAGGAGGACGCGCTCGCGGAGGTTGGAGAGCTGCTGTTCGTACTCGCGGTCGGTGTGGGCGCGCTTGGGTGAGGTCACGGCGATTCGATCCTTCCGGCGCGGCTAGCCGAAGCGGCCGGTGATGTAGTCCTCGGTCCGGCTGTCCTGGGGCTTGGTGAAGAGCGCGTCCGTCTCCGCGTACTCCACCAGCTCTCCCATCAGGAAGAAGGCGGTGAAGTCGGAGACGCGGGCGGCCTGCTGCATGTTGTGGGTGACGATGGCGATGGTGAGCCGTTCGCCGATCTCGTGGATCAGCTCCTCCACGCGGGCGGTGGCGATGGGGTCCAGCGCGGAGCAGGGCTCGTCCATCAAGAGCACCTCCGGCTCCAGCGCCAGCGCGCGGGCGATGCACAGGCGCTGCTGCTGGCCGCCGGAGAGGCTCATCCCGTTCTGGCCCAGCTTGTCCTTCACCTCGTCCCACAGCGCGGCCTGCTTCAACGCGCGCTCCACCAGCGCCTCGGGCTCCTGCACCCTCAGGCCGTTGAGCCGCGCGCCGGCGAGCACGTTCTCCCGGATGCTCATGGTGGGGAAGGGGTTGGGCTTCTGGAACACCATCCCCACCCGGCGGCGGATGCGCACCGGGTCCACCGTGGGCCCGTAGATGGCCTTGCCGTCCAGCAGCACCTTGCCCTCGACGCGCGCGCCGGGGATGACCTCGTGCATCCGGTTGAGGCAGCGGATGAAGGTGGACTTGCCGCAGCCGGAGGGGCCGATGATCGCGGTCACCTGCTTGTCCGCGATGGCGAGGTTGATCCCCTTCAACGCCAGCGTCCGCCCGAACCACGCGCGCAGGTTCTCCGCGCGCATCTTGTGCTCGCTCGACGGCGGCGTGGTCTGGTCTTCCGGCGGGGCCATGGGCTCCTTCCTGGAGCTGGAGCTGGATTCGGAGCGCGGCCATTCGGCTCCCATGAACATCATCGGGCGGTCCTCCCGTACACCACGAGCCGCGCGGCCACGTTCAGTACCAGCACCGCGGCCACCAGCACCAGCGCCGCCGCCCACGCCTGGCGGTGCCAGTCGTCGTAGGGGGAGACGGCGTAGGTGAAGATCTGGACCGGCAGCGACGCCATGGGCTTGTCGAGGCTGGCGGACCAGAAGCGGTTGTTGAAGGCGGTGAAGAGGAGCGGGGCGGTCTCACCGGCGGCGCGCGCCACCGCCAGCATCAGCCCGGTGGCGATGCCCGGGAGCGCGGTGCGGAGCACGACGCGCAGGGTGGCGCGCCACTTGGGCACCCCCAGCGCCAGCGCCGCCTCGCGCAGCGTGTCCGGCACCAGGCGGATCAGCTCCTCGGTGGTGCGGGTGACGGTGGGGAGCATGAGGATGCCCAGCGCCACGCCGCCGGCGATGGCGGAGAAGCGCTTCATGGTGAGGACCATCAGCGTGTACACGAACACGCCCACCGCGATGGAGGGGACGCCGGAGAGGACGTCCGCGCAGAAGCGCACCGCGTCCCCGAAGCGGTTCTTGCCGAACTCGGCGAGGTAGATGCCGGCCATGATGCCCACCGGCATCCCCACCGCGCAGGCCAGGCCCACCAGGATGGCGGAGCCGGCGAGCGCGTTCGCCATCCCGCCCCCGGTCTCGCCCACCGGCTTGGGCAGCTCGGTGAAGAAGCTCCAGGAGAGGCCGCCCACGCCCTGCTTCACCACGTAGGCCAGGAGGCTGAGGAGCGGGACGACGGCCAGCACGAACATCACCACGCACAGCCCGCGGGCGACCACGTCCACCACGCGGCGGCGCAAGTAGGGCTCACCGGGGAGGAGCTTCATCGCGCGGCCACCCTCGACACGCGCCAGACCAGCAGGCGCGCGACGATGTTGAGGATCACGGTGACGAGGAAGAGCAGCAGGCCGATCTCCGAGAGCGCGGAGAGGTAGAGGTCGCCGGAG
>DASRBA010000415.1:0-5450 GCA_035637895.1 Myxococcaceae bacterium | reverse complement strand
CATCGTGGACCGGCTCCGCAAGGCGCAGGGCCGCCGGCCGGACGTCGACACGCGCGACCCGGACGTGCGCGTGGTGGCGCACCTGGCGCGGGAGCAGCTCTCGCTCTCGCTGGACCTGGCGGGCGAACCCTTGCACCAGCGCGGGTACCGGGTGCGCACGGTGGCGGCGCCGCTGAAGGAGACGCTCGCCGCCGCGGTGCTGCGCGCGGCCGGGTACGTCGGCGAGGAGCCGCTGTGGGATCCGCTGTGCGGGTCCGGGACCTTCGTCATCGAGGCGGCGATGATCGCCGCGCGGCGCGCGCCGGGCCTGCGGCGGCGGCTGTCGGTGGAGCGCTGGCCGGAGCTGGGAGGGCCGGCGGCGGCGATGCTGGCGGAGCTGAAGGAGGAGGCGCGGGCGCAGGAGCGGAAGCCGCCGCACCCCATCATCGGCTCGGACCGGGACCCGGACGCGGTGCTGGCGACGCAGCGGAACGCCGCGGCGGCGAAGGTGGCGGGGATGGTGAAGGTGCTGGAGGCGGACGCCATCGCCATGGCGCCGGCGCCGGTGGATGGGCCGGGGCTGATCGTCAGCAATCCGCCCTACGGCGACCGGCTCACCGCGGGCGGCCAGAAGGGGATGAAGACCTTCTACTTCAAGCTGGGCGAACGGCTGGGCGCGCTGGAGGGGTGGCGGAAGGCCATCCTGGTGGGGAACGACGCCTTCGAGAGCGCCTTCCACGCCCGCCCCAGCGCGGTGCGGTGGCTGTGGAACGGCCCCATCCGCTGCCAGCTGCTCGGCTACTCATGACCGCCGGTGGGCGAGGAGCTCCAGCAACCGCACCCTCAGGCGGCGGCGGGCGTCGAAGACGCGCTTGCCCACCGCGCCCACGCTGATCCCCACGCGGCCGGCGATGGCGGCGTAGGGCTCGCCGCCGGTGACGGACAGGAACACCTCCCGCTGCTTGGGGCTGAGCGCGGCCATCGCCTGCCGCAGGTCCTCGTCCGTGACGCGTTCGGAGAGCGGGAGCTCCGGCTGGTCGGCGGGCGCGTCGGTGGCGGGTTCTTCCTCCGGGAAGGTGCGCGTGAACCGGTCGCCCGCCTCCGCGTGCCGGAGCCTGGAGATGAAGGCGTTCTTCAGGGAGACGAAGAGCCGCGCCTGGATGGCGTGGGGCGGGAGGGCCGGCCCCTCGCGCTGCGCCTCCAGGTTGGACGCCAGGACCTCCTGGACCAGGTCCTCGGCGTCGAAGCGCCCGCGGCAGAGGTTCTGCGCTCGGCGCAGGAGCTGGGCGCGCAGCAGGCCCGTGAAGACGAACGGGTCCTGCGGGCGCAGGGAGAGCGAAGGCGCCATGAAGGTCCGCTGGAGGGGAAGCGAAGCTGGAAAAAGACGAACGGCCGGGGAACACCGTCAATCTAGGGCAGCAGCCTTTTCGCGACAGCGGGTCGGGAACCACCCGCACCCGGAGTCCGTCTGGCCGCTTGACCTGGAGCAAGCACTCCCCGTGTTTCAGTCCGGCTCCGGGAGAGCAACTGTTCCAGGCGTTCGTGGCAGCCGCTACACCGGCTTCTCGGTATGCCGGGCAATGCGGCGGATGTTCCCGCGGTGGGTGTACAGCATCATCGCCAGCAGGACCGTGGTGAGCACCGCGTACTCCCGGGCCGACGGCCCGAGCCACGCCCACGCGGTCGCCACCGCGCCCGCCGCCAGCGACCCGACGGAGCTCACCCGCCAGACGGCGAACAGCACCGCGTAGACCAGGAACCCGCCGAGCGCGGCGACGGGCTCCAGCACCAGCAGCACGCCCAGCCCGGTGGCGACGCCCTTGCCGCCCTTGAACTTCAGCCACGGCGGGAACACGTGTCCCAGGAACGCCGCCAGCGCGACCGCCGCGTGGGCCCAGCGTTCGCCCGGCAGCAGGAACACCGCCGTCCACGTGGGCGCCGCGCCCTTGAGCGCGTCCAGCGCCAGCACCATCACGCCCAGCTTCTTGCCGCCCACCCGCGCCACGTTGGTCGCGCCGATGTTCCCGCTCCCCTGCGCGCGCACGTCCACGCCCAGCGTCCACCGCGTGACGAGCACCCCGAACGGGATGGACCCCGCCAGGTAGCCCAGCGCGACCAGGGCCAGCGCGTCGGCGGTCACCGCTACCCCGCGAGCAGCCAGGGGAAGCGGGTGTGCACCACCACGAACCCGTAGTTGACGACCACCGACACCGCCAGCGCGACCCGGACCCAGTACCACTCGCGCGGCGTCAGGGTGATCTCCGGCATGGGCACCTTGAAGGCCAGGTGCAGCACCATCCCGACGACGGCCACCATGAACAGCGCCGCCGCCACCGTCCCCAGCGGGTTGGCCTCCCACGCGCCGGCGACGTTGAGGTGGCTCATCCGGTCCGCCACCCGCGTCAGCCCGCAGCCCGGGCACGGCCAGCCGGTCGTCCGCCGGATGGCGCAGCCCCAGAACGGCAGCCGCGCCACCGGGATGAACCGGGCCACCAGCAGCCCGATGGCGCCGGTGATGCCCAGGGCGTCGACGAAGCCGAAGACCCGGTTCGGCGCTGGCCAGTGGACTCGCACGTCCGGCAGTGTAGCCCTACTGCGAGGCGCCCGAACCCGCCGCCGCCGCTCCCGCCATCGCGGAGAACGCGATGACGGCGACGACGGCGCAACAACAGAGCACGATGATCGGCAACAGCACCGCCATCACCGCCCGCCCCGTGGTGGTCTCCTGGGCGCGCGCGATGCCCCAGCACTGCAGCACGATGGTGTAGATGCCCGCGATCAGTCCGCCGCAGCAGGGGATCCACCCCAGGATGTACGGCGCGTAGGAGTACCCCACCACCCGCGCGGTGGCGTTGAAGCCGTTCTTCGACGCCCCGGTGATCAGACAGCACAGGTGCAGGATCGCCGATCCGATGATCAGGATCACCGGGTAGAGGATGATCTGCCCGATCACCGCCCCCACCGCCCCACCGCCCAGGAGAATCGTGAGGTACTGCTGGGCGAGCTTCCGCGCTTCGGGCGGAAGGTCCTTGAGGGCATTCATGGCCTCATCCATCTGGCCGCGGTTGAGCGCCGAGCTGACCAGCTGGATCGGGATGTTGATGAGCCCCGTGATGGCGTAGCAGATCCACCCGAAGAACAGCGCGTCCCCCAGGGACCCGTCCGGCCGCATCCGGCTCCAGAACTGCTCCGGCTGCATGAACACCATCTTCCAGTTCTCGAAGAAGGCGCCGAAGAGCCCCCGCTGCGCCCGCTCCTCCCAGGGCACCGGGCCGCGGTTGAGCGGACCCGGGCCAGGGGCGGCCGTGGTCATGGGCCCACCGGGCGCTCCGGGCGGAGGTGGAGGCGGTGGGCCGCCGGCCGGGTCGGGCACGTTGATCTGCTGGCCGCAGTTCGGACAGAACTGGATCCCCGCGCGTTCGGTACTGAAGACGTTCGAGCAGTGCGGACAGCGCGCTTGCATGGAGGGCCCCTCCGGCGGACGGCGCGCACTGTACGGCCCGCCCTTGATCGGACAAAGACTTTTGGCTAGCGAGGCCTGATGCTCATGACCCGCACCGCCGTCACCGCCCTCGCCGTCCTCCTCTCCTCCGCCGCGCTCGCCCACGACTCGGCGCCCGCGAAGCCCGCCACCGCCCCGGCCGTCAAGGCCGCGACGATGGAGAAGGGCAAGGTGCTGGCCCGCGGCGAGAAGCTGAAGGGCCTTCCCGCGGTGACGCTGGCGGACCTGGTGGGCACCCCGGAGAAGTACCAGGACAAGGCCGTCCGCCTGGAGGGCACCGTCCGCCGCGCCTGCGACAAGATGGGCTGCTGGATGGAGCTGGCGGAGAGCGCGGACAAGTCGGCCAACGGCGTGCGCGTGCTGATGAAGGACCACGCGTTCTTCGTCCCCACCGACTCGGCCGGCTGCAAGGCGACGGTGGAGGGCCTGGTGAACGTGAAGGCGCCCGACCAGGCGGAGGTGGACCACATGAAGTCCGAGGGCGGCACCGTCCCCACCGGCAAGGACGGCAAGGCGCGCGAGGTGCAGGTGGAGGCGGTGGGCGTGGAGCTGGTCCGCTCCTGACCGGCCCCGGCCTCCCCGGATGCGCGCCTACACCATGCAGTCGGTGCGCTCGACCGCCGACCAGGCGGTGGCGCTGGCGCGCGAGCTGATGACCTTCCTCGAGCGGCGCGGCCGCATCCACGACGTCCAGGAGGACCCGCGCTTCCAGCACCGGGGCGTGGACCTGCTGTGGGACGTGCCGGCGGAGGGCGGCGGCGCGGACCGCGTGCTGGGCGTGGAGGTGAAGGGGGACCGTCACGGCCGCCGCGGCAACTACTTCCTGGAGCTGATCTCCAACGTGGAGAAGGACACGCCCGGGTGCTTCCTCTACAGCACCGCGGACGTGGTCCTCTACGCGTTCGTGCGCGAGCGCGAGGTGCACCAGCTCCCGCTGGCGGCCCTGCGGGAGTGGTTCCTCCCGCTGGCGAAACGATTTCCCACGGCGCAGGCTCGGACGAAGGCGGGGACGGCGCACTACACGACGGTGGGCGCGCTGGTGCCGGTGATGGACGTGCAGCGGGCGGTGGCGGGGGCGGCGCGGTGGAGGCGGCGGGACACAGGCCAGTGGGACCGGAAGGCGGTGCGCGGATGAGCTCTTCTTCGAGCGAGGCGGTGGCCGGGGGCGCGGCGGAGGGTCGCTGGGACTGGCTGAAGGAGCCGACCCGGGGTCAGTGGCTCTCCTTCGGCGCGGCGTGGCTGGGCTGGGTGCTGGATGGCTTCGACTTCTGCATCTACCTGATGGTGATGCCGAAGATCGCCCAGGAGTTCGGGCTGAAGCAGTCGGAGGTGTCGGTCGCGCTGACCTACACCATGTTGACGCGGATGGTCGGCGGGCTCCTCGCTGGGATGGCGGCGGACCGATGGGGGCGGCGGCTGCCGCTGATGATCTCCATCGTCTGGTTCGCGCTCTGCAACGGCGCCATCGGCGTGCCCGGGAGCACCTGGGGGACGGTGCTGCTCCTGCGGGCGCTCTTCGGCCTGGGCATGGGTGCGGAATGGACGTCGGGGGCCACCCTGGCGATGGAGAGTTGGCCGAAGCGAAGCCGCGGGTTCGCCTCCGGCGTGCTGCAGGGCAGCTGGGGCGTGGGCGCCATCCTGGCGGCGGTGGCCTTCTGGACATTGGAGCCGCGCTTCGGTTGGCGGTCGCTGTTCCTGGTGGGCGCCATCCCCGCGCTGCTCGTCCTTCCCATCCGCATCTGGGTTCCGGAGAGCCCGGAGTGGCTGGCGCGCAAGGGCTTGCCGAAGGAGGAGAAGCCCAAGGTCTCGCTGCGGGGGATGGCGCCCTCGCTGGTGTGGGGCTCCATCGCGATGGTGCTGGTGTTCAGCGGGTACTACGCCCTGGCTGGGCAGTACCCGTCATTCCTGGGGAAGGCGCAGCTCGGGATGTCGTCGGAGGACGTGGGGAAGCACACCGTCCTGCTCAACC
>DASRBA010000414.1:0-10602 GCA_035637895.1 Myxococcaceae bacterium | reverse complement strand
GGCGACGCGCGGGTGCTCAACACGCTGGCGCTGCTCATCCTCGACCCCAGCCCCACCGTGCAGCTCGCCTCGGTGCGGGCGGTGCGGGCGTACGAGCTCCCGCGCGCGGAGGAGATCCTCGCCAACGTGGTGCGGCACCCCTATCCCGGCGAACCGGTGAAGCTGCTGGCGCTGGACTCGCTGGCCTACCAGCGCACGAAGAGCGCGAAGGCGTTCCTGGAGCACGTCGCCACCGGGACCCAGTTCAGCGCGCGCCTGCAGGCGACGGCCAAGGCCACGCTCCAGCGCGCCTGGTCAGCGCCTGCACCTGCGTCCGCGCCGCAGAAGCCGCCGGCCCCCTCGCCGTCCCCCTAGACCCCGACATGGCTGCTCTCGTCTCCCTCAAGCCCCACCCCATCGCGGGGCGCATCGCCTTCCTCGGCACCGGCAACATGGCCGAAGCGCTGATCAAGGGCCTGCTGCGCTCCGGCACCGCCGCCCCCGAGCAGATCACCGCCAGCTTCCGCCGCCCCGAGCGGATGGAGGAGTTCAAGAAGGCGTACCCGGTGAAGGTGACGACGGACAACGCGGCGGCGGCGCGCGACGCGGACATCATCGTCCTCTCGGTGAAGCCGCAGGCCATGGGCAAGCTGCTCTCGCAGATCGCCTCCCAGGTGGACCACCGCAAGCTGGTCATCTCCATCGCCGCCGGCGTCCCCATCGCCGCGCTGGAGCGGAAGCTGGGCGCGGGCGCGCGCATCATCCGCACCATGCCCAACACGCCCTCGCTGGTGGGGATGGGCGCCTGCGCGATGGCGGCGGGCGAGCACGCCACTCCCGAGGACCTGGAGATCGCCGCCGGCATCTTCCAGGCGGTGGGCATCACCACCGTCGTCGAGGAGACGCTGATGGACGCGGTGACGGGCCTGTCCGGCAGCGGCCCGGCCTACGTCTTCCTGGTCATCGAGGCGCTCTCGGACGCGGGGGTGAAGGTCGGCCTGCCGCGCTACACGGCGTTGAAGCTGGCCGCGCAGACGGTGCTCGGATCGGCGCAGCTGCTCATCGAGACCAACGCCCACCCCGGCCACCTCAAGGACCAGGTGACCTCGCCGGGGGGGACGGCGATCGCCGGGCTGGCCACCCTGGAGGCGGGCGGGCTGCGCACCTGCCTGATCAACGCGGTGGAGGCGGCCACCCGCCGCGCGAGGGAGCTGGGGGATCAGTTCCTGGAGAAGAGCTGAGCAGGCGCCTAGACTGGGGCCCGCATGAAGATCACGCCCCTGGACATCCGCCAGAAGCGCTTCGAGACCGGCTTCCGCGGCTTCTCGGTGCGCGAGGTGGAGGCGTTCCTCGAGTTGCTCGCCGGCGAGTTCGAGGAGGTGGTGAAGGAGAACATCTCGCTCAAGGACTCCTCCAAGCGCCTGCAGCTGGAGCTGGACCAGCACAAGGAGCGCGAGCGCACGCTGCAGGAGACCATGGTCACCGCGCAGCGGATCAGCGAGGACCTGCGGCAGGCCGCCAAGAAGGAGGCGGACATCATCCTCGCGGACGCCGAGCACCAGGCGGAGAAGATCGTCCAGGACGCGCACCAGAAGCTGGTGCAGGTGGTGGCGGACATCAACGAGCTCAAGCGCCAGCGCCTCCAGTTCGAGTCGCAGGTGCGGTCGGTGGTGGACGCGCACGTGAAGCTGCTGGAGGCGTTCTCCGCCTCCACCGACGCCGAGCGCGACGACAACCTCAGCTTCCTCACCCGGAAGGCGCAGGGGAACGAGTAGCGCCGCCGTGCCGCCGCCCTGGCTCTCGGCGGTCGACGGGGGCGTGCGCCTGCAGGTCCTGGTGCAGCCGCGCGCGTCGCGCAGCCGCGTCCTCGGCGAGCACGGCGGAGCCCTGAAGATCGCGCTGGCCGCGCCCCCGGTGGATGGGGCCGCCAACGAGGCGCTGGTGGAGCTCCTGGCGGACCTGCTGGGGGTACCCCGGCGCCAGGTGTCGCTGGTGTCGGGCCCGTCCTCCCGGCGGAAGATCGTCCAGGTGGACGGAGTGGATGCGGCCACGGTGGAGGCCGTTATCAAATAGGCCCGCCGTGTTGACCACCTCCCTCCTGCTCGCCGCGCTGGCGGCCACCCCGGTCGCGGGGGCGGTGAAGGAGGACGGCGTCACCGTCCAGTTCACCGAGCGCGCCGCCGGGGCCGCGCCCGCCGCCCTGAAGCTGGTGCAGGCCGAGAAGGCGGGCGTGCAGGCGCAGTTGGAGCGGGTGCTGGGCCAGCGCTGGCCCAGGCCGATCACCGTCCGCCTCGGCTCCGGGCGCGCCGAGCTCGAGGGGCTCATGGACGGCAAACCGCCGCAGTGGGCGGTGGCGCTGGCGGATCCGGAGCAGGACACCATGTTCCTGGACGCGCTCCAGCTCACCAGTCCGCAGGGGCCCACCACCGTCCGCCACGAGCTGGTGCACCTGGCGCTGGGCCAGCTGGGCCGGTTCCCGCGCTGGTTCCACGAAGGCTTCGCGGACCTGCTCTCCGGCGAGGCGTTCAACGTGGAGTACTACGCGACGATGTACCGGGGCGTGCACACGGATGCGCTCCCGCCCTTCTCCAAGCTGGCGGAGGGCTTTCCGCCGCACCGCGACCAGGCGGAGCTGGCCTACGCCCAGAGCATCTCCTTCGCCTCCTTCCTGGCCGACCGCCACGGAGCGCCCGCGTTCGACGAGCTGTTCCAGCACGTGCGCGACGGCGATTCGTTCGACGCCGCCTTCGCCAAGGCCTTCCACGCCACCGTCGACTTCGAGGAGGGCGCGTGGCGGAAGACGCTGGAGCGGCGCTACGGGACCATCCCCCTGGCCACGGCGATCTCCCTGCTCTGGTCCTGCACCGCGCTGCTGTGCGTGCTGGCGTTCTTCCGCCGGCGGTCGGAGAAGGAGAAGAACCTGCGGCGGATGGACGAGGAGGCGGCGCTGGAGGCGCTGTTGCTCACCGCCTCCGAGCCCGCGCCCGACCCCCTGGAGGGCGAGCGGCCCCCCGAGCCACCCGTCGTGCACTGAGGGACAACGGTGCGGCCGGCGAAGCTGGACGCCCGCGGCGCCCCCCTGCCGCGGGGACTGAGGGTTTCAGGAACGGGTTACCGGCCGTCCGCGGACCGTTCGCCGCCGACCTCCGAACGCCGCGATCCGACGCGACTCTCCGCGCCCAGCGCATGGCCCCGCGCTTGCTCTGCGGAGGACCCACGGATTCTCCGGGGGAGCGGCGATGGCGGTGTACGCGGGTCGACAGACGGGATCGGTGGCGAGGGTCTTGGCGCAGCAGCCGGACCGGGTGGCGGCGGCGTGGCGGCGGCTCCGCTACGCGGCGATGCCGGACGGGCTGCACCGGAACAACCTGCTGGACGACGTGGCGGAGCCGTTCGTCCGGGAGATCGGCGCGGCGCTGGAGGGCGCGCCGGGCTCTCCCTGGGGGCGGACGCGGGCGGTGCTGCGCATCTCCCGCGCGCGCGGGGCGGTGGCCCTGTGGGACGAGCTGATCGCGCTGCAGCGGTGCCTGCTGGACGCCTGCGAGGCGCTGGGCGGCAACGAGCTGGAGCGGCAGCTGATCGTGGTGGCGGTGGAGGAGGCGGTGGGGTCCGCCCACGCGCACTACCGCCACCTGTTCGAGGGCGCGCCGGCGCCGGGCCTGACGTTCGGCGGCCTGGTGGTGGAGCAGTACGAGACGCTGCCGAAGATCGCCGTCGTCCCCGCGACCACGGCCATCCACTGAGGACCGAGGAGAGCGCTCAGCTGGGCGTGCCGGCGGGGACGCGGACCTCGAAGGTGGTCCCCTCCCCGCGCGCCGTCTTGTAGGTGACGGTGCCGCCGTGCTCCTCGGCGATCTTCTTCACGATCGCCAGGCCCAGGCCGGTGCCCTGCTTCTTCCCCGCGGTGACGAAGGACTGGAAGAGCCGGGCCTCGATCTCCGGCGGGATGCCCGGGCCGTCGTCGGCGAAGCGCATCACCAGGTGGTCCGCCTCGCGGTCCACGGACATGGTGAAGGTGCCGCCGCCGGGCATGGCCTGCACCGCGTTGCGGGCGATGTTGTAGACGACGCGCTTCATCTTGTTCTCGTCCACCCGCACCGCGCCGGTGTAGTTGGGCAGGACCTTCAGCTCCACGCCCGTCTTCTCGAAGTCCTTGCTCAGGAACTCCTGCACCTCCTTGATGAAGCTCTGGAGGTACACCTTGCGCAGGAGGATCTCGCGCTCGCCGCGGGCGAAGGCCAGCGTCTCGCGGGTCATCGAGTTGATGTGCTCCACCTGCTTCTCGATCACCTGGGCGATGGCGGCGCGCTCGGCCGGCTTGTCCTCCCCGGTCAACAGCTGCGCGTAGCCGGAGATCACCGTCATCGGCGTGCGCAGGTCGTGGAGCATGCCGGACAGCGTCTGGCCGATGGCCTCCAGCCGGCCCTTGCGCTCGCCCGCCTCGCGCGCGGCGCGGAGCAGGATGGCGCGGCCGGTCTGCCCGGCCAGGAGCGCCGCCATCCGTTCGTCCTGCGCGGTGAACCCGCCCGGCTTGTTGAGCAGCTCCAGCGCGCCCAGGTTCCGCTTCTCCCCGGGGATGGGCACCGCCAGCAGCGCCTTGACGGTGATCCCCAGCTTGTGGGCGATGGACGCCTCGTGCACCTCGCTCTGCGACGCGTCCGGGAGGTTCACCGTCTGGCCCGTCTCCGCCACCTTCCCCGCCACGCCCTGGCCGGAGGGCAACGACATGGAGATCAGCGCCTCGCTCTTCTCCCCGCGCACCGCCTTGAAGAAGAGCGCGTTCTGCTCCTCCTCGTGGAGCAGGACGGACCCGGCCTGCGCGCCGATGACCTCCACCCCCTTGCGCAGGATGGTGTCCAGGAGCTCCGCCTGGTCCAGCGACGAGGACACCGCCTGCTCCACCTCGTACAGCAGCGACAGCTCCGCCTGGGCCTTGCGCAGCTCGTCGTTCTGGGTGCGCAGCTCCTCCAGCAGGAAAACGTTATCCAGCACCGCCGCGATCTGCGCCGCCACCGTCTCCACCAGGGAGACGTCCTCCGGGGAGAAGGCGTTGATCTTCCGGTCCAGCACCTCCACCACGCCCAGCATCCGGCCGCTCACGTGCTGCAGCGGCGCGGCGATGACGGACCGGGTCTTGAAGCCGGACTGCCGGTCCACCTCCGGGTTGAAGCGCGCGTCGTCGTAGGCGTCGGCCAGGACCAGCGTCTTGCCGTCCTTCATCACCGACCCCACCAGGCCGCTGCCGGCGGGGACGCGGATCTCCTTCAGGGTGGGGCCCTTGAGCACGCGGCTCCACAGCTCGTTCCGGACCTCGTCGAACATGAACAGCGTGGAGGCCTCCGCCGCCAGCAGCGCGGTGAGCCGGTCCATGACCGTCCGCAGCAGGTCGTCCACGTCGCGGGCGGAGGACACGGACGTGCCCATCTCCAGCACCGCCTGGAAGCGCTCCGCCTGCCGGGAGACGGCGTGCTCCAGCTCCGCCAGCTTGACGTTGAGGCCGCCCAGCAGCCCGGACGAGGAGTCCCGCGCCGTCTTGACCGCGTTCCGCTCCCCTGAGGGGCGATCACCCGCCATTCGGGGACACACGATAGCGTCTTTTCAGTGCGCGTCCGCCCAGGAACGCCCCCGGCCGACCTCCACCTCGAGTGGAACCCGCAAGGTGGCCACCTGGGACATCAGCCCCTGTACCAGGGCGGACACCTCCGCCGCCTCCCCTTCGGGCGCCTCCAGCAACAGCTCGTCGTGGACCTGCAGCAGCATGGCCGCCCTGGGGAAGCGGGCCGCCAGCTCCACGTCCACCTTGAGCATGGCCATCTTGATCAGGTCCGCCGCGGTGCCCTGGATGGGCATGTTGATGGCGGCGCGCTCGGCGGCCTGGGCCACGTTCCGGTTGCGGGAGGCCAGGTCCGGCATGTAGCGGCGGCGGCCGAAGAGCGTCTCCACGTAGCCCTTCTGGTGGGCGACGGCCAGCGTCTCGTCCAGCCAGCGCTTGATGCCCGAGTAGCGCGCGAAGTACCGCTCGATGACGGAGCGCGCCTCCTCCACCGGGATGTCCAGCCGGGTGGAGAGCCCGTGGGCCGACAGCCCGTAGGAGATGGCGTAGTTCACCATCTTGGCGGTGCGCCGCATGCCGTCCGTCACCTCGCCCGGAGGCACCCCGAACACCTCGGAGGCGGTGCGGGTGTGGACGTCCTCGTGCCGCGAGAACGCCTCCACCAGGGCGGGATCCTGGGCCACGTGCGCCAGGATGCGCAGCTCGATCTGGCTGTAGTCGGCGGAGATCAGCACCGACCCGCCGTCCGCCACGAAGGCGCGGCGGATCTCCTTCCCCAGGTCGGTCCGGATGGGGATGTTCTGGAGGTTGGGGTCGGTGGAGGAGAGCCGGCCGGTGGCCGCCGCCGCCTGGTGGAAGGTGGTGTGCAGCCGCCCGTCGTGGGCCACCAGCTCCGGCAGCGTGTCCAGGTAGGTGCTCTTCAGCTTGGAGAGCATCCGGTACTCGATGACCGCCTTGGGCAGCGGGTGCTGCTGGGCCAGCTTCTCCAGCACCTCGTGGTCGGTGGAGGGGCCGGTCTTCCCGCGCTTGAGCACCGGCAGCTTCAGCTCGTCGTAGAGCACCGTGGCCAGCTGCTGGTTGGAGCCGACCATGAAGTCGTGCCCGGCCAGCTCGAAGATCTGCTTGAGCTGGACCCCGCACTGCGCCTCCACCGTCTCGTTGATCCGCCGCAGCGCGTCCCGGTCCAGCCGCACCCCGCGCCGCTCCATCCGCGCCAGCACCGGGAGCAGCGGCACCTCCAGCTCGCGCGCCAGCTTCCCCAGCTGCACCCGGTCCAGCTCCGGCCACAGCTCGATGGCCAGCCGCCGCGCCGCCTCCGCCCAGGCTCCGTAGATGGGCGCCACCTCCTCCACCGACAGGTCCGGCAGCGGCGCGCCGCGCTTGCCCTGCGCGGAGGACGGCAGCGCGGGCAGCTCCAGGCGGAGCCGTTCGCGCGCCAGGTCCTGCAGGGCGTGCTCCTTCCGGGACGGGTTGAGCAGGTACGAGACGAGCTCCACGTCCTCCTCGGCGCGCTCCAGCTCCAGGCCCAGCGAGGAGAGCAGCAGCGAGAGCGACTTCAGCCCGTGCCCCACCTTCCGGATCTCCTTCGACCGGAGGACCGGGCCCAGCTTGTCCTTGAACAGCGGCAGCGGGAGCTGGGCGCCGACGAAGAGCGCCGAGTGCTGGAGCGGCAGGTAGAACGTCCGCCCGCTCTTCGTCGCCACCCCCAGGCCGACCAGCGGCGCCGCGTAGGGGAGCCCCTCGTAGGCCGGGTACAGGCTCACCTCGCCGTCCTGCTGGATGAGCGCCACCAGCTCGTCCAGCCCGGCGGCGTCCAGCACCACCGTGGTCTTCTCCGGCAGCGGGGTGGGCGCCGGGGCCGGCATCTCCTGCAGCAGCTTGAAGAACTCCAGCTCCGAGAAGAGGTCGCGCGCCTCGGCGTCGCGGATGGGCCGGCGCTTGAGGTCCGCGATCTTCACCTCCAGCGGCAGGTCGGTCTTGAACGCCACCAGCTGCCGCGCCCGCAGCACCTGCTCCTGGTGCGCGATCAGCGCCTCCCGCACCTTGGGCTTCTTCACCTCGCCGATGCGGGCGTAGAGCTGGTCCACGCCGCCGAACTGGTTGACCAGGTCGGAGGCGGTCTTGGGGCCCACGCCGGGGACGCCGGGGATGTTGTCGATGGAGTCGCCGATCAGCGACTGGTAGTCGCGCATCTGGGCGGGGACGATGTTCAGCCGCTCCTTCACGTCCTCGGGCCGGGTGTGCTTCTCGTGCATCGGGTCGTACAGCTCGACGTCGCCGTCGACGATCTGGATGAAGTCCTTGTCGCCGGTGATCACCAGGACCTTGAAGCCCTCCGCCTTGGCCCGCAGCGCCAGGGTGCCGATGACGTCGTCCGCCTCCCAGCCGGCCAGCTCCAGCACCGGGATGTCCAGCGCCTCCACCACCTTCCGGATCAGCGCGAACTGCGGCACCAGGTCCGGCGGCGGGCCCTCGCGGTTGGCCTTGTACGTGGGGTCGATGGCCTGGCGCGAGGCGCGGCTCTCCTTGTCGAAGGCGAGCGCGATGTGGCTGGGGTTCAGCTCCCGCAGCGCCATCAGCACCATGCGGGTGAAGCCGTAGACCGCGTTGGTGGCCACGCCGCGGGACGTCGAGAGGTGCGGCAGCGCGTGGTAGGCGCGGAAGATGAAATTGGAGGCGTCGATCAGCGTGAGGACCGGGCGCTCGCCCGGCGCCACCTCTACCGGGGTGGGCGGCTTGAACGACAGCGCGAGGATGCTCTGCTGCTGGGACTTCTGAGCCATGGGCCACCAGGTATCACGGCGCGGTCGCCGACGCCTGGCAGCCCCATTCCTTCCGCTTCTCCTCGACCTTCTGGCGGATGTCGTCCCCCTCGATGGCGAGGGCCATCACCCCGTCCAGGTCCAGGCAGCTCCTGGCCACGGTGAGCAGGTGGCCCGCCTCGATGGAGCACTGCAGGCCCACCGCCCGGTTGAGCTCCACGTTCCCCTTGGTGAACTCGAAGCCCATCCGCCAGTACTTGCACGCGGTCCTGCGGTCGTTGCGCGTGCCCAGGTAGTTGCGGCCGGCCTGGAGCGTCGCCTCCGAGATGTCGTGCAGGATCGCCTCCCGCCACGAGGACGGGTAGTCCTGCACGCCGTCGCCCATCAGCTTCTTGTCGGTGGCCAGCGCCTCGCGGAACCGGTCCGCCGCCTTGTCCACCTCGCCGCCCTGGATGAACGTCTGGCCCGTCTTGTAGAGCGAGGCCACCGCGTTCATGTCCAGCATCAGGTCCTCCGCCTGGGCGTGCATCTCGGTCCGGCGGAGGTCCTGGCGGATCTTCTGGAGCTGCTGCACCGCGGCCTCGTTCTTGCCCCACCAGTAGTCCATCACGATGGCGGCGAAGGTCCTGTCCGGGTACTTCTTGGCCACCAGGCGGGCGACGACCTTCTCGGGCTTCTCGTCCTTGGGGCCGAAGCCCAGGATGTCCATCTTCTCGCACTTGAACGGGCCCGCCGTGGGGTCGACCCGCTCCCGCACCTCGTAGACCTTCTGCACGTTGAGGTTGGGCGACATCCACTCGCGCTCGCCCAGCTTCCCCTTCTTCGAGAGCGCGGTCTTCACCGTGAAGCCGGGCGGCGGCGTCACGTCCTCCTTCTCCATCTCCTGGCAGGCCAGCTTCAGCCAGCCCTCGCAGCGCGGGAGCGCCGACTTGTAGTCCCGCTGCTTGAAGTAGATCTGGCAGTCGTCCCAGGTCTTCTTGAGCGCCTTGTTGAGCGCGTCGGGGATCTTCGGCTTCACCTTCGTGTAGTAGTAGCTCTCCTTGGGGATGGCGCCGTACTCGGTGAGCGCCTCCTCCTCGTGCAGCCGCAAGGTGAGGTTGTCCGCCTTCTCGAAGTGGGCCTTGGCCTCCTGCTCCGCCTTGATCTTCTTGAGCAGGGCGGTGGCCTCGTCCTGGATGGGCTCGACCGCCAGGACCTTCTGGCACGCCCCCTCCGCCTTCGCCCAGTCCGGCTCGCCGTGCTCCGGGCTGATGTACGAACGGCAGGTGGCGAGGAGCTCCTGGATGGCGGCGCCGTTGTCCACCGGCCTGATGATCGGCTGCTTGGGCGAAAGGCCCAGCAGCTCCTTGAGGGTGGTGATCAGGCTGGGCGGGCCCGCCTGGGCGTTGGGGCCGGTGGGCTTGGTGAGCAGCTTGGCGGCCGCCGCGCCCGCCAGGATCATCACCGTCAGCGCCGCCACCACCACCAGGCGCGCCCGCCGCGGGCGCCCTTCCCCGCCCCCGCCCAGCGAGTCCTCCGCCTCGTACTCGTACGTCAGCTCCACCACGCCGAACTGGATGACGTCCCCGTGCTGGAGGGTGATGGTGCCCTCCACCGGCATCCCGTTCACCGCGGTGCCGTTGGCGCTGTTGAGGTCCTTGAGGCGGACGCCGCGCGGGGTGAGCTCCAGCTCCGCGTGGCGGCGGCTCACCGAGTCGTCGTCCAGCTGCACGTCCACGCCCGGCAACCGGCCGACGACGATCTTCCCGGCGATCAGCCAGCGCTTGTTCTTCCACAGCCCGGAGGTGCCGACCAGCGCCGGTCCCTCGGGGGCCTCGTCGCGGACCACCCGCGGGCCGGCGGCCGGGCGCACCGGGCGGGGGCCCGGCGCCCGCGGCGCCCGCTGCTCCGGGACGGGGGCGCCGCTGCCGACGCGCTTGGGCAGCGCGCGGGTGGAGGGCGCCGGTCCGTCGCCCAGCGCCACCCGGGCGCCGGCGCCGGTGCGCGGCCGCTTGATGATCGCCAGGGAGGGGCCGCCGCCCGCCTTCACCCGCAGCTCGTAGTCGCCCACCTGCACCACCTTGCCGGGCGGGACGACGGTGGGCGAGCCGATGCGCTGGCCCTCGATGTACGTGCCGTTGGCGCTTCCGATGTCCTCGATGACGACGGCTTCGCCCTTCACCGTCATCTTGGCGTGCTGCCGGGAGACGCCGCCCTCGGCCAGCACCAGGTCGCACCCCTCCGCCCGCCCGATGGACATGTCCCCGGACAGGGTGACCTCGCGCTCCTTTCCGTCTGGGTTGCGGACGACGAGGATCGGCATGGGGG